>NZ_JBVKDO010000014.1:0-259028 GCF_055633805.1 Amycolatopsis sp. NPDC114478
GCCCGCTCACGCAGCTCGTCGCTGTACTTCTTCGGTGCCGGCATGCTCTGCATCCTCCCTGAGATCAGAGCCTGCACAGAACCCGGGGCGCATCAGGGTCGCTGGGTGGTCATCCCGTCGCCTGACTGAGGCCTATCACTTTGAGCCAGGCCCGCAAGCTTTGTGCTGTCCTTCTGGGCTGGTCAGGTGGTTGCGGGCCTGGCTCAAAGTGATTTTTGGGCCTCAGGCGACGGGATGACCACCCAGCTCTTTTCTGGGTCTTTGGGTGGGCTGCCCCCCCCGAGTGGCCTATGCCCAGGAAAATCGCCACAGGCGGGACTGGACCAAGCCTGATGCGTACTCTCGCAAATTGCCTGGCTGGCCTGCGAACGTTGGCAGGCTGAACGCGCGGTGCTCTGCTGCCACCGTCAATGCTCGCGCCTGGTTCCTCGGGGGTGCTGCTACCGATAGCTCCAGCGAATCGAATCCCAGTACCACCAACGTTGCTCCGAAGCGGTCCTCCCAGCTCCGCAGCACCGCTGACAGCTCTGCCACCTGGTCCGTGCACTTGATCATGCCCGTCCAGCCCAGCAGGGCCGGGATGTCCGCCGGGCGCTCGGTCTGGACCAGGCCCAGGCGGTGGGGGGCGCGGTTCGCCAGGATCGATCCCGTGTTGCCCGCCTCCGCCAATGGGTCCGACTTGCGCGCGCTCTTCTTGGCCAGCCCTGGAAACCGGGCGCCGAACGGGCGGAGGCATGCTCCGTCGCAGCACGAGCCGTCCCACCAGCGCTCCAGGGCGGCCGCCGGGTCGGCCGAGGCCACCCGGTGGTCCGCCGGGGCCAGGCGGCCTCGGTCGTCTATCCAGTCCTCGCCGTTCGCCGCGAAGCGCTGGTCGTGGGGGATCAGCACCGGCCACAAGCCGGACCTCTCGAACTCGGCCACGCAGCCCAGGTAGCGCTCGGGCCGGGTCAGCGGCAGGTCGGACACCCACAGCCGGCCGTGCCACGACCCCGGTGGCAGGGTCTGGACCGGCGGCGCGGGCGTACCGGGGCGGAGCGGTGCGATCGTCATGGACGTCCCCTCGAACTTGTGTTCGGCTGCTGCACGTCGAACAGTAGTTCGAGGGTCCGACAATTTCCAGCGATCTGGCCGCTCATCCGTTCGAGTGAATCCGCGAATCCGCAGGTCAGAGCGCCAAACGAGAGCAAAGTGGCGGAAGTTGCTCGTGTGACGATTCGCTGGGCCGAAGGAGTGGCGCGCTCAAGGGCGCCACGGGACGACGCGGCCGGTGAAGGCCGCGCGTGAGAGGTCGTCCGGCAAGGGCGTCAGAGCGGCCGGAGCAGGTCGTCCGCGTCGACGATGTGGTACGCGTACCCCTGCTCCGCCAGGAACCGCTGCCGGTGCGCCGCGTACTCCGTGTCGACCGTGTCTCGCGAGACGATCGAGTAGAAGTGCGCCTGGCGGCCGTCGCCCTTGGGACGCAGGAGCCGGCCCAGTCGCTGGGCCTCCTCCTGGCGGGAGCCGAACGTCCCCGAAATCTGGATCGCCACCGACGCCTCGGGCAGGTCGATCGAGAAGTTGGCGACCTTCGACACCACGAGCGTCCGGATCTCGCCGCGGCGGAACTTGTCGAACAGCTCCTCGCGCTCCTTGTTGCGGGTCGCGCCCTGGATCACCGGGGCGTCGAGCTCGTCGCCGAGCATCTCCAGCTGGTCGAGGTACGCGCCGATCACCAGCGTCGGCTCGCCCGCGTGACGCTCCACAATGGACTTGATCACCGGGGTCTTCGTCAACGCCGTCGCCGCGAGCTTGTACCGCTCGTCGGCCTCGGCCGTCGCGTACTCCAGGCGCTCCGCATCCGTCAGGGTCACGCGGACCTCGGTGCACTTCGCCGGGGCGATCCAGCCCTGCGCCTCGATGTCGCGCCACGGCACGTCGTAGCGCTTCGGCCCGATCAGCGAGAAGACGTCGCCCTCGCGGCCGTCCTCGCGCACCAGCGTCGCGGTCAGGCCGAGGCGCCGCCGGGACTGCAGGTCCGCCGTCATCCGGAACACCGGCGCCGGCAGCAGGTGGACCTCGTCGTAGACGACCAGGCCCCAGTCGCGCGAGTCGAACAGCTCCAGGTGCCGGTACTCGCCCTTGGTCTTGCGGGTGACCACCTGGTAGGTCGCGATGGTGACCGGCCGGATCTCCTTCTTCTCGCCGGAGTACTCGCCGATCTCCTCCTCGGTCAGCGACGTCCGCGCGATCAGCTCGCGCTTCCACTGCCGGCCGGCAACCGTGTTCGTCACCAGGATCAGCGTCGTCGCCTCGGCCTTGGCCATCGCCGCCGCGCCGACCATCGTCTTGCCCGCGCCGCACGGCAGCACGACGACGCCGGAGCCGCCCGCCCAGAACGCCTCCGCCGCCTGCCGCTGGTAGTCGCGCAGCTGCCAGTCCGTCTCGTCCAGGGCGATCGGGTGCGCTTCGCCGTCGACGTACCCGGCGAGGTCCTCGGCCGGCCAGCCGACCTTCAGCAGCGCCTGCTTCAGCCGCCCGCGCTCGGACGGGTGCACGATGACCGTGTCCTCGTCGATCCGGGCGCCGAGCATCGGGCTGATCTTCTTGTTCCGGACGACCTCGGTCAGCACCGCGCGGTCGGTGGTCGACATGACCAGGCCGTGCGCCGGGTGGTTGGCGATCTGCAGCCGCCCGAACCGGCCCATCACGTCGACGACGTCGATCAGCAGCGGCTGCGGTACGGGGAAGCGCGAGTACGTCGTCAGCGCGTCGACGACCTGCTCGGCGTCGTGGCCGGCGGCGCGGGCGTTCCACAAGGCCAGCGGCGTGATCCGGTAGGTGTGGACGTGCTCGGGCGCCCGTTCGAGCTCGGCGAACGGCGCGATCGCGATCCGCGCGTCATCGGCCTGGGGGTGGTCCACCTCCAGGAGCACGGTCTTGTCGGACTGGACGATCAGCGGGCCATCAGTCACAACTACTGTTATACGTGCCTCGCCGGTGGGACGAGGTGCCGAGGGGATCACTGGAGGGCACGTTGGCCACACCACCGTTCGACGACAACCCGTTCCGGTCGCCGAGCTACGCCGCGGCGCCCCCGCCGATGCCCGGTCGGCCGCCGGTCCCGCACTGGTTCACGACGAAGGTGAAGGTCACGCTCACCGTGTGCGTCGTCCTGGCGCTGGCCCTGGGGTCGCTGGGCGCGTGGGGGCTGAGCCGGGTGGGCAGCACCGGCACCCCGTCGGACGGCGACTGCCTGTACCTGTCGCGGGAGAGCGGCGACCGGATCGCCTACCACCACGTCGGCTGCAGCTCGGACCGCGCGAGCTACCAGGTCGAGAACACCTACCGCGGGGCCATCGCGTGCGCGTCCGGCGACTACGTGCGGTTCCGGCTGGGCTCCGGCGCCGGCGAGACGCTCTGCCTGGCCCTGAACGTCCGGTCCGGCGACTGCGTGCGTGGCCTCGACGACGAGACGACCGTCACCAAGGTGAGCTGCTCCGACCCGGCGGTGCAGGAACGCGTCCAGATCCTGTCGGGCTACGGGCGCGAAGGCGACTGCGAGCGCGCCGACAAGGTGCTGTCCTACGCGGGCCCGCCGTCGCGCACGCTGTGCCTGGCCCCGCCGGGCGAGAACATCTAGGTCCCGCTCTGGTCGGGGAGCAGGCTCTGGACGTCGAGGCGGTTCGCGAGCAACCCCGAGTTGTGCATGAGGTCGGCGACGCGCTGCAGGCGGATGCCGTTGAGCGACGCCGGGTACGAGCCGAGTGAGATCAGCGCCGCCGTCGTCGTGTCGATGTCGGAGAACTTCGGCAACGCGTCGCGGACGATGGCCGGGTCGGTCGCGCTCTGCTGGGCCGCGCCCAGCGCCGTGCGGAACGCCGCCAGCGTGCGCGGGCTGGCCTGGGCGAACGGCTTGGCCGACGCGTACGCCGACAGCGGGAAGTCGAGCGTCGCGCCGCGTGCGCCGTCGGCGAGGATGTGGGCGCCGAGGTCCTTCTCGGCGCGGGTGATGTACGGCTCGACCATCAGCGCCGCGTCGGCGTCGCCGCTCTGCAGGGCTTGCGGCATCCGGTCGAACGCGACCTGCTTGAACTTGATCTTCGTCACGTCGACGCCGGCCGTCCCCAGCACCGAACGCGCCGCGAGCGCGCCGACGTCGTCGAGCATGTTCACCGCGATCCGGGGCGACTTCTTCGACGTCGGCACGGTGTAGTCGGAGCCCGGCAGGGTCACCAGGGCCATCGTGTTCGGGCCGGCCGTGTAGGCCTCGCCCTGCAGCTGCAGGGCCGTCCCGCCGGCCGCGGCGCGGAACAGCGCGATGTCGGACCCGAACGTGACGTCGAGGTCACCCGCGGTCAGCTTGGCCAGCCCGTCCTCCCCGCCGAGCTCGACGAGCTGCACGTTCAGGCCCACGGCGCCGAACTTCCCGGCCGCGACGGCGATCCGCAGCGGGGCCGTGTCGATGGCGTTGCCCACACCGACGCGCAGGGTGGTCCGCTCCAACGGCGGCGGCGGGGCGGCCGAACCGGAATCGAACACGCCGCAGCCCGCGGTCGCCAGAAACGCCGCTACCAGCGGAATCAGCACTCCGCGTCTGATCATGAACCTTCACCTACCGCGAGAATCTGGTTCTCGTGCTGGATCGTATGGTCCGCGCCCCATACGATCGCGGGCAGGGCCGTATCGCGCCAGCGCGGCTTTCGGATCTTCATGGAGCGGGCTACCGTTCAGTAGGTTCGAGGTGCTGTCAGATCCGCGGGTTCCCGCCCGCGGCGGAAAAGGAAACCAGGTGACCCGTCGCGACAAGCGTCCCCGCAAGGGCGGCGACGCGGCGGATCCACGTCCGGCGGGCGGCCGCTGGCGGCTCCGCAACTGGCGTCTCGGCACGAAGCTCTTCGCCGTCCTCCTCATCCCCGCGCTGGCGGTCATCGGGCTCGTCGGCCTGCGGATCAGCTCGGACCTGCGCGACGCCCGGCAGCTCGCCGAGTTCGCCACCCGCAGCCGCGTCGACAGCACGGTCGCCGAAGCCCTCCACGAGCTGCAACGCGAGCGCGACCTCACCGTCCGGTTCGTCGCCCAGGACCGCCAGGGCGACACCGCCGACCTGACCGGCCAGCGCAAACGCGTCGACCAGGCGATCGGCACGTTCGAACGGACCCTCGCCGACAGTAAACCGCGGCTCGACGCCAAGGCGGCGGAAAGCCTGCAGCAGACCGACGACCGGCTGCGCGTGCTCGGCGGCCTCCGGTTCTCCGCGGAGCATTCGGCGTTCCCCGCCGACGCTGTGCTGCGCTCCTACAGCGAGCTGATCTCCGGCCTGCTCGACATCAGCGACTCGGCCGCCGCCGACGTCTCGGACCCCGAGCTCGCGCGGCTGCGCCTGGCCGGCAACGCGCTGGCCCGGATCAAGGACCAGATGTCGGTCAAGCGCGCGGTGCTGGCCGAGGCGCTTGCCGAGGGCAGCCTCAACCGCGACCGCACGCGCTCCCTGCTCGGCGCCGAAGCCGAGCTCGCCGCCGCGCGCAACGACTACCGCACGTTCGCGACCCCCGTACAGCAGCGGATGTTCGACGACACGGTGATCGGCCTGGTCGTCGACATCGGCAACGACATGGTCGAGTCCGCGCTCACCCGCACCGAGAACGGCCAGAACCTCAACGGCCTCGACCCCAACCAGTGGGACGTCTCGGCGACGCACACGGTCAACCTCGCCCACCAGGTGCAGCAGGCCCTGCTGGTCCAGTTGCAGGAACGCACGGACTCCCTGGCCGCCCAGGCGCGTACGGCGGCGATCTGGGACGGCGGCGTCGTGCTCGGCGTCCTGCTCGTCGCGGGCGTGCTGTCGGTGGTCATCGCGCGCTCGCTGCTGCGCCCCCTGCGGATCCTGCGCCGGACGGCCCTCGAGGTCGCCGAGCACCGGCTGCCCGCGGCCGTGCAGAACCTGCTCACCGACCCCGAGCCCGCGCCGGAGAACCTGCGCAAACGGCTCGCCGTCGCACCGGTCCCGGTCTTCACGCGCGAGGAGCTCGGCCAGGTGGCGCGGGCGTTCGACGCGGTGCACGGCGAAGCCGTCCGGCTGGCCGGCGAGCAGGCGATGCTGCGCGAGAACGTCAACGCGATGTTCGTCAACCTCTCGCAGCGCAGCCAGGACCTCGTCGAGCGGCAGCTGTCGGTGCTCGACCGGATGGAGGCCGACGAGCAGGACCCGGACACCCTCGCCGGGCTCTTCGAGCTCGACCACCTCGCGACGCGGATGCGGCGCAACAGCGAGAACCTGCTTGTCCTGTCCGGCCAGGACTCCGCGCGCGAGGACGCCGGCGCCGTCTCGGCCGACGAGATCATCGGCGCCGCGCTCTCGGAGGTCGAGCACTACCAGCGGATCGAGCTCGGGCCGGCGCCGCAGGTCGCCGTGCGCGGGGAAGCCGTCAACGACCTCGTGCACGTCGTCTCGGAGCTGCTGGAGAACGCGACGCGCTACTCGGGCAACGCGACGGTCACCGTCGCGAGCGCCGAGACCCACGACGGCGACTGGCAGATCGAGATCATCGACCACGGCGCCGGCATGCCGCAGGCCGAGATCGACCGCACCAACGTGCGGCTCGCGAACCCGCCGGACGTCGACGTCGAGGTCTCCCGCCGGATGGGCCTGTTCGTGGTCGCGACGCTGGCCACGCGCCACCGCATCGACGTCAGCCTCAGCCCGGGCGCGGACGGCGGGCTCGTCGCGACCGTGCTGGTGCCCACCGCCCTCATCGTCGAGCTGCCGCCGATGCCCGGCCCGCCCCCGCCCGCCGAGCCCGCCGCCGCGCCGGAGCCGGAGCTGCTGGCGCCGCTGGCCCCGCTCGCACCGGCGGAACCCGAGCCGGAGCCCGAACCGGAGCCGGAGGAGCTGACGCCGCCGTCGATCGAGGCCGGTCCGCCGCGCCGGGCGCCCGTGGTGGCCCGCGAGCACAGCCCGGAGTGGCCGACGGCGGACGACGACTCGCACCTGGACCTCGACGCCCCGACCGAGCGGATGCCGGCCTACCGCGACGTCCTGTCGCGCTGGTTCGACGCGGCGGCCGCGCCCGCGGCAGCGGCCGAGCGCCCGCCCGCCGAGCCGCTCCCGGTGGCTCCCGCGCCCCGGCCGGCCGAACCGCTGCCGCGGCACGCACTGGCCGCCGCGCTCCCACCGCCGCCTCCGCCACCGCCGCCGGTGGCGCCCGAACCGAACCCGGACGACGAGGACACCGATCCGCAGTTCGCGCCCGTCGCGCCGCCGGCCGCGATCGAGCCCGCCTACGAGTGGCCGACCCCGGCCGAGCTGGAGCAGGAGGACGGCGCCGAGGACACCTGGCCGTTCCTGCAGACCGACGACGTCGCCGCCGGGCCGGGAGCGGTGCCCGAGCAGCGGCCGATACTCTCTCTTTCCCCGGAAGCGGTGCGCGAGCGGATGACGAGCCTTCAAGGCGGCTTCCGGCGAGGGCGTCATGCCAGGGGGGACGACACCCGGAACCAGTGAAACGGATTGAGGCATGAGCTCGAAGACGCCCCTGCTGGAAGTGATCGCGCTGGACGCGGCGGACGCCGAAGGCGCGCAGGCGGGCGGGGCGGACCGCCTCGAACTGGTGACGGACATGGCGCAGGACGGCCTGACCCCGACGGTGGAAACCCTGCGCGACGTGCTTTCGGCGACCGACCTCCCGGTCCGGGTCATGTTGCGGGACAACGGTTCCTTCGCCGTCGGGGACCTCGAAGGGCTGCGCGCGGACACCGCCCGGCTGATCGACGCGGGCGCGCGCGAGTTCGTCTTCGGCTTCCTGAACATCGACAGCGAGATCGACCTGGACGCCTGTGAAGCGCTGATCAAGGAGGTCGACGGTCTGCCGTGGACGTTCCACCGCGCCATCGACCGCACCCGGGATCCGTTGCGCGCCTACGACCAGCTGGCCGCACTCGGGTGTGACACCGTGCTCGCGGCGGGCCACCCCAACGGCGTAGCCAGTGGGCTTTCCGTGCTGCAGCGGCTCGCGCAGCGCGACAGCGGTCCGGCGCTGCTCGTCGGCGGCGGACTGCGCGCGCAACAGGTCCACCTCTTGCGCGCGGGCGGGGTGCGCGGGTTTCATGTCGGGAGCGCGGTCCGGCCAGGTGGGTGGCAGTCGCCGGTCGACGCCGAAACGGTGCGCACGTGGGTGGAGCTCGTCAAATCCTGAAGAACTGCGGAAGCCGCACACCGGACGGTCGCGCCACGCGGAATACGCGGTTGTCCGGTGGGCGATCGCGTAATCCGCGAAGCGGTTGTACCAGTATTTTCGGTAATTGAATCGTGCTCCTGAAATTGCATTCGGTTCTTGCGAATGCCGAGCTGCCGTCGCGTGTGCAGGTGCACGTGCGGTGAGCCGGTTGGGCTGCTTGGCGGCTGATGACGTGGTACGCGCTGGCTATCGTGGGCGTGGACTCGTGAAACGCCGCCGTTTCCGGCGGGGCGGGGTGACCTGCGACGGGCGTGTCGCCGTTCACCCGGATGGTTCAAGAATTGTTCGGCTAGCGCGGGAGGCGTCGCTGTGGGCGCGCGTATTCGGTTCGCGGTCAATTCGATGAAAAGTCATGAGGAAACCAGGATGCCGACCATCCGGTGGATTTCCGCCGCGTGGGAACGGCTGATTCCCCGTGGTGATCGCCCGAGCGCGTCCGGAACGGGCCGGAAGGTCGAATCGTGACCGGCGCGCTACCGCGGCAACGCGGAACCGAAACCTCCGAAGACGAGTTCGCCAAGCTGGGGCTCGGCGGCTCGCTCGCCCTCACGGGCCTGCTGGCCGCCGTCAAGATCGCGGAAACCGCCACGGGTGTGGTGCTCACCGCCACCGGGGTACTCCCCGGTGCCAGTCCCTCGAAGGAGCGGGCTCCGGCCTGGCCCGGCGGGGAATGACCGGGAGCTGCCCGGCATCGGCAGCTCTCTACGGACGGAGGGCTGCCATGACGGGCAGTGAAGGGCGGGGCGGCACGCGAGTGGGTATCGCCGACGTGTGCCGGCTCGAAGACGTTGTCGCGGAACTGAGGGCCCTGGACTACCGCTACGGCGGTGGCGCCTGCCGGGCGGCCGTCGAGTCGCGGCTGCCCGCCGCCGTGGCGCTGCTGGACGGCGTGACCAAGACCGTCGTGCTGGCGCGGCTCTGCACCGCCGTCGCGGACCTCTACAACCTGGCCGGCTGGACGAACTTCGACCAGGACCGCCCGGCCGCCGCGCTGGAGGCGTTCGCGCGGGCGCTGGAACTGGCCGTCGAAGCCGGGAACGACGACCTGCAGGCCAACATCCGCTACCGCATCGGGCGGCTGCACCTGCACTACGGCGCCGTCGATGCGGCGCTGGCCGAGTTCGCGCGCGGCCGGGAGGCGGCGCTGCTGGCCCACTCCAAGCTCGCGCAGGCGATCCTGTCGGCCAACCAGGCGTGGGCGCACGCCAAGAAGGCCGACGTCACCGAGGCGCTGACCTACCTGCGCCGCGCCCGCCAGGAGTTCGCGGAAGCCGAGGGACGCGATCCGTCGCCGTGGGACGCGTTCTTCGGGGCCGCCGACCTCGCCGCGATGGTCGGCACGGTGCACGGCGAACTGGCCCAGGTGGTCGACATCCGGCACGGCCGCGACGGCATCCCCGCGCTCACCGAGGCGATCGCCGGGTACCGCGGCGGCATGACGCGCAGCCGGTCGCTGACCTTGATCTGGCTGGCCACCGTGCACGCGCTGGACGGCGACCTCGACGTCGCCACCGCCGTCGGCGAGGAAGCGATCGAGCTCGCGGGCGCCCTGCGGTCGCCCCGGACGCGCCAGCGGCTGCACTCGCTCTCGGCGGCCGCCCGGCGGTTCTCCGGCAACGCGGAGGCGCAGGAGATCGTCGACCGCGTCGATGATCTCGGGCATTCCGGACGATAATCGAATGACCATGGAAAGGTAAACGTCCCGGAAAATGAAAATGGGATCCGCGAAACGGCAGCCAAAAGTAGGTTCCTGGGCGGCCTGACGGCTTCTTATGCTTCTCGGCAACCTGCGGCGAGTATTCAAGCGCAGGCCCGGTCCCCACCGCCGAGAGGAAATTCCCCATGCGCTTGCGCAAGCTCGTCGCGGCCGCCGTGCCGCTGCCGGCGTTGCTCGGCCTCGCCGTGGCCGTCCCCGCCGCAGCGGCGACGGAACCGCTGGTCACGCTGGCCGACAACGCCGCCCCGCTCGTCAACAGCGCCCGCGTCGGCGACGTCGCGGGCGGGCAGTCGATCACCGCCGCGCTGTCGCTGAAACTGCACAACCAACAGGCTCTGGAAAAGTTCCTCGCCGATGTGCAGAACCCGGCGTCGCCGCAATACCACCACTTTTTGACCCCCGCGCAGTTCACTGCCGAGTTCGGCCCGACCCAGGCCGATGTGAGCAAGGCCGTCTCATTCCTCGAGAAATCGGGCGCGACCGGGATCGAGGTTTCCGGCAACCGCCAGGCCATCACGTTCACGGGTTCGGCGGCCCAGCTGGAATCGGCGTTCCACACCCGGATCGGGACTTACCACGACCAGGTGTCCGGCCGCGACTTCTTCGCCAACGACGCCGCGCCGACCGTGCCCGCGGACGTGTCCGCGGTCGTGGGCAACGTCGTCGGCCTGGACAACCACGCGCTGCGGACGCACGCGCAGGCCGTCGCGAAACCCAACGTCGTCAAGGCGGTGACCCCGCCGGTGCTCAAGACCGCTTACGGCACCAGCGGTCTGTCGGCGACCGGCAGCGGCGTCAAGGTCGGCTTCGTCGAGTTCGACGGCTACCAGAAGTCCAACATCACCCAGTACGACAGCACGTACGGCCTGTCGGCGGGCTCGGTGACCACGGTCGGAGTCAGCGGCGCGAACTACGACTCCTCGCCGGGCGGTGGCCAGATCGAGGTCGAGCTGGACATCGAGGTCGTCCACGCGCTGGCGGCCGCGGCGAGCGACTACGTCTACGAGGCCCCGAACACCAGCGCCGGCGAACTGGCGATGTACCAGAAGATCGCGTCGGACCACACGGTCAACGTCGTCTCGATCTCTTGGGGCGCTTGCGAATCCGCGGAGGGTTCGAGCGCGGCGAAGAGCGTCAGCAACGCGATCGCGACGGGCACGGCGGAGGGCATCTCGTACTTCGCGGCCGCGGGCGACGACGGCACGACCGACTGCTACCGCCAGACGGGCTCGACGGCGAAGGCGGTCGACTTCCCGGCGTCCAGCCCGAACGTGACGGGCGTCGGCGGCACGCAGCTGACGGTGACGTCGTCGAACGCGTACAGCAGCGAGAAGGCGTGGAACGACGGCGCGTCCAACGGTTCCACGGGTGGCGGCATCTCGACGGTGTTCACGGCGCCGTCGTGGCAGTCCTCGCAGAGCACGACGTACCGCAAGGTCCCGGACGTCTCGGCCGACGCGGCGAGCGGCTCGGGCTACTACATCTACACGGCGGGCGCGTGGCAGACGGTGTGGGGAACGTCGGGCGCGGCCCCGCTGTGGGCGGCGTTCGCGACGCTGCAGAACCAGGTCCACGGAGGCGGACTGGGCAACCTGAACCCGAAGTTCTACTCGATCGGGAACGGATCGTCGTACGGAACGGGCTTCCACGACGTGACGACGGGCAACAACACCCTGCACGGGACGACGGGCTTCAGCGCCGGCACCGGGTATGACCAGGTGACGGGCTGGGGGTCGTTCAAGGGGAGCGGCTTGTCGGGCCTGATCGGCTGAGTGTTGTGGGGGCCGGGGCTGTCGCATTCGTGCGACGGCCCCGGTTCCCGTTTTTGCCGGTGACCGGTGACACACTGCGCACATGTCAACACGAGTGGCGACGCCGAGGAGCCGGGCGCTGGGGTTCGGCTTGCGCACGGCCAGGGTGGCGCGCGGTCTCGGCATGCGCGAACTGGCCCGGATGGTCGATGTGCGGCCGCAGGAACTCTCCCATTGGGAGATCGGCACGCGGGTGCCGAAGATCGCGCAGGTAGGCCTGTTGCTCGGCGCATTGCGGGTCGAACCAGCGGAGCGGGAGCGCCTGCTGGACTTGGCGGAGTACGCGCGGGAACCCAACTGGCTCGAACACAGCATCCCGGGAATCTCACCGAAGCTCTCGGCCTTCATCGAGTACGAGCGCACCGCCTCGGCGATCTTCGCCTGGGAACCGCTGCTGATCCCCGGCCTGCTGCAGACCCCCGAATACGTGCGGACGATCCTCGCGGCCGCCGGGCGGCCCCGAGCGGAGGAAGAGTTGCGCATCAAGGTGCGCCTGCTGCGGCAGGAGGTGCTGACCGGCCGCAATCCGTCGCCCTACAGGGTGTTCCTCGCCGAGACCGCGCTGCGGCAGCGGCGCGGCGGCCCCGAGATCATGGCGCCGCAGCTCCGGCACATCGACGAGATGGCGCAGCGGCGCAACGTGAGCTTGCGAGTCTTGCCGGACAACGAGGAGTTCCACCCGGGCCTCAATGGTTCCTTCGTGGTCTTCGACTTCGCCGACCTGCCTCCGATCGTCTTTCTCGAGCAGTATCGGGGCAGCGCCTACCTCTACGATGAACAACAAGTGGCCGACTACCAGGCGGCCCGGCGGATGATGGCGACCTTGGCCCTGAGCGAGCAGGACTCCTGCGCACTCGTTCGGGAGGTGATCGCCGACTTGGAGGCGTGATGTGGCGCAAGTCCAGTTACAGCGGGACCGAGGAGAACTGCGTCGAGGTGCGTCTCGGCCCGGTGTCGCAGATCCGCGACACCAAGGACCGCTCCGGGGGCACGCTGATCGTCACTGCGGCCACTTGGAGGGCTTTCCTTCGCAAGACTAAGCATTAGTCTGGGGGCATGATCAAGCGCACGGTGCTGGACGCCACCCGCGAGCTCCTCCGCGAACTCGGCCTCACCACGTTGTTCGGCAACCCCGGCACCACCGAGGTGCCCTTCCTCACCGACTGGCCGGACGACTTCGACTACGTCCTCGGCCTGCAGGAGTCCGCCGTCGTGGCGATGGCCGATGCCTACTCGCAAGCCACGCGCCAGGCCGTGCTCGTCAACCTGCACTCCGCCGGCGGTGTCGGCCATGGGCTCGGCAGCCTCTACAACGCCTACCGCAACCGCACTCCCTTGATCATCGTCGCCGGGCAGCAGACGCGGAACCTCCTGCCGCACGATCCCTTCCTCGGCGCCATCGACGCGCCCGGCTTCCCCAAGCCCTACGTCAAGTGGTCCATCGAACCCGCCACCGCCGAAGACGTCCCCGCCGCGCTCGCCCGGGCCCACCACGTTGCGACGCAGGCCCCTTCCGGTCCCGTCTTCGTGTCCGTTCCCGCCGACGACTGGACCGCCACCACCGAACGCCCGGTCATCTCCCGGCCGCGCATCCGCGGGTTCGCGCCGGATCCCGAGGCGATCGACGAACTCGTCGCCGCGCTCGAAGGCAGTGAACGGCCGGCCATCGTCGTCGGGGGAGCCGTCGACCAGGACGGCGCCGTCGTCGAGACCGTTGCCCTCGCCGAACGGCTCAACGCCGGCGTTTACGTCGCTCCCATGTCGTTCCGGTGCTCCTTCCCCGAGGACCACCCGCTGTTCCAAGGCTTCCTCGACCCCGAACGCGGCGCCGTCTCGGACAAGCTCGCCGGGCACGACCTCGTCCTCGTGCTCGGGGCGCCCGCCTTCACCTACCACGTCGACCGCGGACGCGGCGAAGCTCCGCTGCCGCCGCTGTTCATCGTCAGCGACGACGAGCAGATCCTCGCGCGCGCCTTCGAAGGCACCGGTATCCGTGCGACGCCGAAGCTGGGTATCCGCGCCTTGCTGAACGTCGTCGACCGCAGCACCCGGCCCGCGCCGGCCCCGTTGGAGCGTCCGGCGAAGCCCAGTGACGAAAAGCTCTCCGCCGAGTTCGTTTACTCGACGCTCGCGGACCTGTTGCCGGACAACGCGATCGTCGTCGAGGAGACGCCGAGCCACCGCGGCATCCTGCACGACCACCTGCCGATCACCGCGACCGACACGGGCTTCCTGACGATGGCCAGCGGCACGCTCGGCTACGGCGTCCCGGGCGCGGTCGGTGCGGCGCTCGCCCGTCCTGAGCGCAAGGTCGTCGGCGTGGTCGGCGACGGCTCCAGCATGTACGGCATCCAGGCCCTCTGGACGGCCGCGCGCCAGGAGCTCCCGGTGACGATCCTGATCATGGACAACTCGGAGTACGCGGCGGTCCGCATCCTCGGCGAGACGATCGGCGGCGCGAAGCTCCCGGGCACCGAACTGGGCGGCATCGACTTCGCGGCGCTGGCGTCGAGCATGGGCTGCCAGGGCATGACGATCACCGAGCCGTCGGGCCTGGTCCCGGGCTTGACGTCGGCGTTGGCCGACCCGCGGCCGACGTTGGTGCACATCAAGGTCGCGGCGTCCGACCGGACGCTGTACTGACTTGTCGACAACCGAAGAACTCGAAGCGGCGGTGGCCCGGCTGGCCGGGACCCGGGTCACCGGCTTCGACCGGACCGTCGACATGGTCGAGGTCGGCTTTCGGCGCGGGGACGGCGAAACGCGCTTGCACGCACCGTGCCCGTTCAGGGTGACTCGCGGAGACTTGATCCTGCTCGGCTCGGAGGACATGCGCTTCCCGGCCACGCGCGACGGAAATCCCCAGTCCGCCTTCCGCGACCGCGCGACGATGTTCGAGCGCAAGGCGCGCCGGCTGACCGAGCGGTTCGAGGCCGTCGAATACTTCGTGGAGACCACAGAACTCGGGCCGGCGGGCCGGTTCCGCCTTCAGCTCGGCGACGGTGTCGTCGTCGAGGTGATGCCCGCCTGCGCAGGCCCGGTCGAGCAGTGGCGGCTGTTCGACCGGGACACCGACCAGCACGTCGTCTACCCGGACTCCGCGGACAACTGAAAAGCCGCGGCGGACCAGGAAGATCCGCCGCGGCTTCGATTGTCCTAAGTGGACTCAGCTGCCGGTCTTGCTGCTCTCCGAAACGTCCGAAGTCTGCTCCGCCAGCTCCCACTCCGCGGCATCTGAAGCAGCCGTCGCGGCCTCCGCGGGACTGCCGCCGTGCAGCAGCCGGGCCACTTCGCCGCGCAGCGTCACGAACTCCGCCGACTCGCGCGTCGTGATCTGGTCCCGCGCGGCGGGGAGGCCGACCGGCAGGTCCGCCACGATCGACGCCGGCGACTTCGACAGCACCAGCACCCGGTCGGACAGGTAGACGCTCTCGTCGATGTCGTGCGTGACGACCAGGATTGTGCTGCCCTGCTCGCGCTGCACGCGCCGGGTGAGGTCCTCGAGCTCGAAGCGCGTCTGGGCGTCGACCGACGCGAACGGCTCGTCCATCAGCAGCAGCGCCGGCCGGCTGGCCAGCGCGCGAGCGATCGACACTCGCTGCTGCATGCCGCCGGACAGCTGCCACGGGAACTTCCCGCCGACGCCCGAAAGCCCGACCTGCTCGAGGGCCTCGGCCGCCCGCGTCCGCCGCTCGGCCTTCGAAATCGGCCGCCAGCGCAACGGGAACTCGACGTTCTTCTGCACCGAAAGCCACGGGAACAGCGACCGGCTGTAGTCCTGGAAGACGACGGCGAGGTCGTCCGGCACACCCGAGACGCGGTCGCCGTGCAGGCTCACCGTGCCCTCGGTCGGCGGGGTCAGCCCGGCGACGCAGCGCAACAGCGTCGACTTCCCGCAGCCCGACGGGCCGACGATGCTGGCCAGCTGCCCGGCCTCGACGGTGAACGACAGGTCGTTCACCGCGGTGTGCGCCTTCGCGCCCGTGCCGTAGCGGTGGCTGAGGCCGGACACTTCGAGCATGGTTGACATGGGAGAGGCCTTTCCAGCGTCAGTCACGGCCGAGGCGGGTCGGCTGCCAGGCCAGCACCCGCCGCTCCGCGGCCAGGAAGATCGTGTTGAAGACGTAGCCGAGGATGCCGAGCAGCACCAGCCACGACCACATGGTCGGGAAGTCGAAGTCCTGCTGGGCGTTCAGCAGCGACCGCCCGATGCCGTTGTACGCGCCGACCAGTTCGGAGACGACCATCAGCAGCAGCGAGATGGACAGGCTGACCCGCAGCCCGGCGAAGATCTTCGGCGCCGCCGCGGGCAGTACGACCATGCCGACCCAGTACCGCTTGGGGGTCCGGAACGACCGGGCCGTCTCCACCTTCACCTGGTCGACCGAGCGGACGCCGTCGACCGCGTTGAGCAGCACCGGCCACACCGAGCCGAAGATGATCGACCCGATCTGCATGCCCGAGCTCAGCCCGAACAGCACCGCGAACACCGGGATCAGCGTGGGCGGCGGGATCGAGCGGAAGAACGCGAACAGCGGGCCGACGTAGTCCATCGCGGTCGCGGACCGGCCGAGCAGCACACCCAGGACGATGCCGACGATCGCGGCCAGCGCCCAGCCGCCGAGCGTCCGGCCGAGGCTGGGGAACACGTTGTCGAACACCGCGTCGGTGAGGAAGAGGTGCGACGCGGGTCCGGTGAACCACAGCTTCGCGGCCGCGGTCGCGATCTCCGTCGGCGGCGGGAAGAACTTGCTGCCGCCCGCGCGGGCGGCGAACTCCCAGACCACCACGAGGATCGCGAACAGCAGCCAGTTGCGGACGACGGTCGCGGCGCCGCGGGCGGCGCGCCGGCCCACCCGGCCGGAGAGTGTCGCCGCGGTCATGCGATCGCCTCCCGGTCGACGGTGCTCCAGCGGAACAGCCGCTTGCCCAGCTGCTCCAGACCTTCGTTGATCAGGTACCCCAGCACCCCCGCGACCACGGTACCGGCCAGCACCAGGTCGAACCGGATCGAACCGGTGCCGGCGACCAGGATGAAGCTGCCGAGGCCGACCTCGGACCCGGCGAGGAACTCGACGCTGACGACGGCGATCAGGGAAATGGTCGCCGAGAGCCGGACGCCGGTGAAGACGAACGGCGCGGTCTGCGGCAGCGCGACCGACGAGAGCATGCGGAACCGGCTGGTCCCGCACGCGCGCGCGGTCTCCATCAGCACCGGGTCGATCTCACCCATGCCGTAGATGGTGTTGAACATGATCGGCCACAGCGACGCGTACACCGCCAGCGAGATCTTCGCCTCCGGTCCGGAGCCGAGCACCAGCAGCACCAGCGGCACCAGCGCGGTGACCGGGATCGGGCGGAGGAACTCGACGATCGCGGCGGTGGCCGTGCGCAGCACCGGGACGCTGCCCAGCAGCAACCCGGCCGGCACCCCGACGGCGATGGCGATGGCGATGGCGATCAGCCAGGCCAGCATGGTCGCGACGATGTCGCGGATGAAGGAGGGGTCGCCCAGCAGGTGCCCGACGGTGACCAGGACGACGCTCGGCGGCGGCGTGAACGTCTTGCTGACCAGGCCGACCTGGACGACGACCTCCCAGAGCAGGAGAAAGCCGACCAGGCCGGCCAGGCCTCGGAGCAGTTTCTTCACGTCAGCTGGCTACCTGCGGCGCGATCATCGACGCCGCGTCCACCTTGCTGGTGATGACGCCCATCTGCAGCAGCAGGTCGGGCACCCGCTGGAGGCGCCGCGCGTCCAGCGTCGAGCCGTACCCCGGCAGGGTGAGCAGCTTGGCCGTGTCTTCGTCGATCTTCGCGTACTTGACCAGCAGCGGCTCGACCTTCGCGCGGTCGTTGAGCGCGTCCAGGGTGGCCTTCTTCATGGCGCGCTGGAAGGCCGCGAGGGTCTTCGGGTTCGCCTGGACCCACTTCGTCGCCGCGCCGTAGCCGGTCAGCGGGAAGTCCTGGCTGGCGCCCGTGTTGATGTCGATGACCGGGGTCGCGCCCGCGACCTTCGCCGCCTGGGACAGCTGCGGTTCCGGCATGTAGGCCGCGTCCACCTGGTTGTCCTTCAGCGCCGCCGCCATGTTCGGCAGCGGCATCGGGACCCAGGTGACGGTGTTGAAGTCGACGCCGTGGTCCTTCATGACGGACTTCGTGAGGATGTCGGACGCGGTGTTCTTGGCCGTGATCGCGATCCGCTTGCCGGCGAGGTCGTTGACCGTCTTGACCGTCGAGTTCGGCACCGTGACGATCGCGTTGCTCTTGGCGTTGACCGACGTGCCGTCGGCGACCAGCTGCACGTCCGCGGCGCCGGTGCTCTTGGCGACGAAGAACGGGGTGTACGTCGAGAGCGCGATGTCCGCTTCACCGGAGATCGCCTTCGTCATCGACGCTTGACCGCTGTTGGCGATGATCTGCTCCACCTCGAGGCCCTCGGCCTTGAAGTAGCCCCCGTCCTGGGCCAGCCAGAACGGGGCCAGGTCGGTCGTCGGCATGATCGAGACCTTGATCTTCGACTTCTCCAGGCCGCCCCCGTTCGACGAGGCGCTCGAGTCGTCCGAGCCGAGCGCACTGCAGCCGGTGAGGGCCGTGGCGGCTGCGACGGTGAGGGCGAGCCCGAGCGCGGCGCGGCGAGTGCGAACCCGGCCACTGCTCATGGCGTTTCCAAGCAAGGCCTGCTCCTTGGGTGAAAATGTTGACGGTTGGCGGACCGAATCCCGGGGAAGTACGTAACTCATTCTCAGGGGAGTCCCGCGGGCCACTGTAGAGGCGGTGACAGCTCGCTCACAACGGGTGGGATCAATACCTGAGCGGGTGGCGCACCTCACTCTTTCGGCCTCTGGTCTAGACCCACTGCTCCACTCGCCGTAGTGGTTCACCCAGCGTAGGGGCCAGATCCTGAATAACCGATGGCCAACAGTGCGTCGACTGAGCGAACGCTGTGCAACATCGGGCACGAAGCATCGGGAGGGTTACATCTTCCCCGGCCGTTCGCTACCCTCTGCACCTGCGGGGAGGTATCAACCTCCGATGTAGTGAGAGAGAGTGCCTGGATGGCCGATCAAGACGGACCACTTCGGTGTACCAGGGCTCACTGTGCTTTTCCTGAGAGATTCTCCCCCGCAGAGACCACTGCCTGGCCGTGCTCAGCCGCCGTGCCGGTGGACTGAACCGACCAAACAGACCGATGCAGACCAGCGCAGGGACCCGACCGTGATGCTCGAGCTGAACCGATTCCGTCCGGCCGGACGGGGTTCAGGAACCCCCAAGGCCGACACTGAAGACGATCTTTTCACCCGTACGGGTAGCGTCTCGCGCTGGCTCCTGCCGATCGGCCGCCGAGCCGGAACGCCGGGAGCGTGCTGACGAGTGGCTGAGGAGAACGCGATGCGCCCTGGCGGGCGCTGGACCGAGCAGGGTTTCACGAGCACGAACGATGATGGTGGTGCGGCGGTGCCGAACGAAGACGCCGCGGGGGTAGGAGGGACCCCTGCGCAGTCGCCCGGAGATGCTCCGGGCCGGAAGGCCGGGCTGTTCTCCGGCATGCGCGATTGGCGGCTGCGCTCGAAGCTGGCCGCGATCCTCCTGATCCCGACGCTGACCGCGCTCACGCTGGGCACGTTGCGCGTGGTGGACGACGCCCAGCAGGCGGCGGAGTTCCAGCGGACGGCCGACCAGGTCGCGTTCGCCGTCAAGGTCACCACGGTGGTGCACGAGCTGCAGAACGAACGCTCGCTGGCCGTCGCGCGGATCTCGTCCAACAACCAGCTGCTGCAGACCGGGCTGGACGCGCAGATCGCCAAGGTCGACCGCGAGGTGACGAACCTGCGTTCCGCGGCGGCGACCCTCAACTACGACGACCAGGCGACCAAGGACCGCTACACCCGCGGTCTCCAGCGCCTCGACGCCCTGCGCCCGCTGCGGGCGGCGTTCAACACCTCGAGCGGCCTGCCCGACATCACGGTGATGACCGCCTACTCGGGCATCCTCGACTCGCTCATCGAGCTCGGCCGCGAGGTGACCACCGCGGTCACCGACCGGGACGTGCTGCGGCTGGGCACGAGCACGCAGGCGATCAGCGAGGCCAAGGAGTTCACCACCCGCGCCGACGCCGAGCTGCAGATCGCCGCGTTCCGCGGCAACTTCCCGGGCGACCTCCTGGACCAGACGCGCGCGTCGGCGTCCAGTGCCGATGCCTCCGTCCAGTCGTTCCTCGCGAACGCCGACGACGACCAGCGCCAGCTCTACAACGACACCTACTCCGGCCCGGAGGTCGACGACCGCCGCCGGATCCAGACCGCGGCCTTCGCCTTCGCCCAGCAGGGTGACGCGCCGAGCATCGACACCACCGCGCTCGGCAAGGACAGCACCGTGTCGGCGGACAAGCTGCACGCGGTCGAGTCGAACCTGCTGGCCCAGCTCAAGACCCGTGCCGACGACCTCGCCACGGCGGCGGTCAACTCGGCCTGGGTCGGCGGTGCCGTGGTGCTCGCCGCGCTGGCGGCCGCGATCGCGCTGATGCTCGTCGTCGCCCGCCTGATGCTGCGCCCGCTGCGGGTGCTGCGGAAGAGCGCGCTGGACGTCGCCTACACCCGGCTGCCCGAGACCGTGCAGGCGATCCTCGACGACCCGGACCCGGTCGGCGCCTCGAAGAAGGCCGTCCAGCCGGTGCCCGTCACCTCCCGCGACGAGATCGGCGAGGTCGCGCGGTCGTTCGACATCGTCCACGAACAAGCCGTCAAGATGGCCGCCGAGCAGGCCCTCCTGCGCGAGAACGTCAACGGCATCTTCGTGAACCTCTCCCGGCGGTCGCAGCGGCTGGTGGAACGCCAGCTCGGCGTCATCGACCGCCTCGAGGCCGACGAGCAGGACCCGGACCACTTGGCCAGCCTGTTCGAGCTCGACCACCTGGCCACGCGGCTGCGGCGCAACGGTGAGTCCCTGCTGGTGCTCTCCGGCGCCGGCCTGGCCAAGTCCGTGCCCAAGCCGGTGCCCGCCGCCGACGTCATCGGCGCCGCGGTGTCGGAGATCGAGCAGTACGCCCGGATCGAGGTCGGCATCGTGCCCGACGTCGCGGTCCAGGGCCTCGCGATCCACGACCTCGTGCACGTCCTCGCGGAGCTGCTCGACAACGCGACCTACTTCTCCGAGCCGGAGACGAAGGTCATCGTCCGAGCCGTGGTGACCCGCCGGAAGGCGCTCGCCATCCAGGTCACCGACCACGGTGT
Source organism: Amycolatopsis sp. NPDC114478 (assembly GCF_055633805.1). Lineage (NCBI taxonomy): Bacteria > Bacillati > Actinomycetota > Actinomycetes > Pseudonocardiales > Pseudonocardiaceae > Amycolatopsis > Amycolatopsis sp. NPDC114478. The sequence continues at coordinate 20,972 of NZ_JBVKDO010000014.1, forward strand.
CGGCATGACTGAGGACCGGCTGGCCGAGGTCAACGCCCGGCTGGCCGAGCCGCCGGACCTGGACGTGTCGGTGACCCGGCGGATGGGCCTGTACGTGGTCTCGCGCCTGGCCAAGCGCCACGGCATCGAGGTCCGGCTGCGCGAGAACGAGGACATCGAGGGTGGCGTGATCGCCCGCGTCGTCGTCCCGGCCGAGCTGCTCACGCCGCTGCGCCCGGGCATGCAGCGGCAGACGCCGCTGCCGGCGAACCGGTCCGAGACGTCGATGTCGATGCCGAGCATCCCGATCCCGGCCGCGCGTTCGGACTTCGACCAGACGCTGACGCACACGCCGGTGCCGCCTTCGGCACCGCCGCCCCCACCGCCTCCGCCGGCTCACGAGCCGGTGGCGAACCAGGGCGGGCTGGTGCCCCTCGACCAGCCGATCAGCCTGGACGACCTGGTCAGCGGCGGCCGCGCGGCGGGCCCGTTCCTGTCGCCCGAGCTGCCGAAGCCCGACGTGCCGGCCTGGCCGACCGCCGAGGACCTCGCGCCGCTGACCCCGCAGCCGAACGGCGACGGCGCCAGCTCGCGGGCCGGTGACACGCAGTTCGCGCCGCTGGTCCTGCCGAAGCGCGAGCCGAAGTACGTCCCCCCGGAGGAGCCGCCACCACCCCCGCCGCCCGCGGCGGAGGTCGGGTCGTCGGCCCTCGAGGACGATGTACCCACCCGGCGGCTGCCCATCTACCAGTCGGTGCTGTCACGCTGGTTCAGTGAGGGCGACGACTCGACTGCCGACCCGGTGCAGCCGCAGAGCGAGGGTGAAGACCCGAACCTGCCGCCCCTCACCGGCTCCCCCGAGCCGGTGGCCGAACCGGTCGCCCGGCGCCAGGAGCCCGTCGACGAGCTGCAGCCGACCGCCGCGACCCGGCACCCGCTCCTCCCCGCCGACGACGGCTGGCACAGCGCCTCCGACGACGGCTGGCAGGCGGCGCAGTCGCTGCTGGAGTCCAAGAACGAGGAGATCACCCCGGCCGGGCTGCCCAAGCGCGTCCCGAACCAGTACCTGGTCCCGGGTTCGATCAACAGCCCTTCGGCCGAAGCGCCGGCGCAGAACAGCTTCGCGGACAACACGGCGGGCATGCCCGGAACGGGTGCGATCACCCGCTCGGCGTCCGCGGCGCGGAACCGGATGGCAAGCTTTCAGCGGGGCTACACCTCGGGACGGCACGCGTTGAAGGAACTCCCGGGCGAAGAACAGCTGGAAACCAGCAGGGTTCCGGGGCGTGGCAACACCACAGACAGCAGTGAGGAGTGAAAGTGACACGGGCGGGTGCAATGCAGCCGGGTGGCTCCGCGCAGCCGAACGGCCAGGCGCATGCCAAGGCGAACAATGCCGGCAGCTTCGCTTGGCTGATCACGGATTTCGTGCACCGGGTGCCCGGCGCGGCCCACGCGGTCGTGGTGTCGGCCGACGGCCTGCTCCTCGCGGCCTCGCGTGGTCTGCCGAAGGACCGGGCCGACCAGCTGGCCGCGGTGGCGTCGGGGCTCACGAGCCTCGCGCGCGGTGCGGCCAAGGTGTTCGAAGGCGGAACGGTCGCGCAGACGGTCGTCGAAATGGCGAACGGCTTCCTCTTCCTCATGTCGGTTTCCGACGGTTCGTGCCTGGCGGTCCTCGGTTCGCCGGAGAGTGACATCGGCTTGGTCGTCTACGAGATGACCCTGCTGGTGGAGCGGGTCGGCCAGCAGCTGACTCCGGAGATGCGGGCGCAACTGCAGGGTGCGGCGATCCGCCGCTGAGGACCCGGGAACCGAGGAGAGAGCCGTGGACGACGGGCGCTTGAGGGGCGATGGCCGGCTCGGTGACGACTTCTCCGGTGGGTGGTCCGAGCACTCGGACGACGGCCGGGAAGACTGGCAGTCGTTCCGGGACCGGGTCGACCGCGAGTGGCGGTCGCGCCGGGTGCAGGCGTCCGACAGCGACCCCGTGCGGGAACCGCCGAACTGGCTGACCGACAGCAATGCCGGTCAGGAGCCGATCCGGCCGATCCAGGCCGGCAGCGGTGAGTACCGCGACCGGCTGCTGGGCGGGCCGGGCGCGGAGCTGTTCGGCGGCTCGAGCGGGCCGCTGTACGACGCACGGGACTTCGCCGCGTACAGCACCGAGCGCGACTTTTCGTCGGGCCCGGACTCGGGTGAGCTCGCGGCGGCGCTGCCGCAGCAGGCCCATCAGGAGTACGTCGACGCGCCGCCGCCGACGGAGATGGAGACGTCCGGCCTGGTCCGGCCGTACTTCCGGACCCGCGGCCGGACGAAGGCGACGCTCGACCTGGCGATCGAGGCGCTGATCTCGACCAGCGAACAGGGCCGGATGCTCGACCGGGTCCGGGTGCCCGAGCACCGGTCGATCTGCGACCTGTGCCTCGACACCCGGTCGGTGGCCGAAGTGGCGGCGCTGCTGCGCCTGCCGCTCGGCGTGGTGCGGGTGTTGATTGGTGACGTGGCGGGCCTCGGGCTGGTGCTGGTGCACTCCAGCAACCAGACGGTGGGCGACCGCCCGAGTATCGAGTTCATGGAAAGGGTGCTCAGTGGGCTTCGGAGAATTTGACTCCGACGCGAACGCGCCGCAGGTGACGGGTCCGACCTCGTCGGCCAAGATCGTGGTCGCCGGCGGGTTCGGTTCGGGGAAGACAACGTTGGTCGGGGCGATCTCCGAGATCGACCCGCTGACCACCGAGGCCATGATGACCGAGGCGAGCGTCGGACACGACGACACCTCGGCCACGCCCAACAAGACCACCACTACCGTGGCGATGGACTTCGGGCGCATCTCGCTGGACTCGGACCTCGTGCTCTACGTCTTCGGCACGCCGGGTCAGCACCGGTTCTGGTTCATGTGGGACGACCTCGCGGTCGGTGCCATCGGGGCGGTCGTGCTGGTGGACACGCGGCGGCTCGCCGACGCGTTCCCCTCGATCGACTTCTTCGAGAACCGGAAGCTGCCCTACGTCGTGGCGATCAACTGCTTCGACCGGCTCCTGCACCACCAGATCGAGGACGTCCGGCACGCGCTCACCATCGCGCCGTCGGTCCCGATCATGGCGTGCGACGCGCGTGAGCGCGACTCCGCCAAGCAGGTGCTGATCTCCGTCGTCCAGCACGCGATCGCGCACGATACGGCGCTGCGCGCGGGCTGAGGGTATGACGCCCCGAACCGGATGCGGCCGTTGGAGTGAACTCCACGGGCTTCACCCACTTCGGGGAGCGTTGCCGCCGTCCGGAGGACGAAGTGGTCGCCGCGTCGGGGGTGTGCCGGGGTTCCCGGCGAGTCCCCGGTCCGGCGTCGACCAGTCTGACCTGCGCGGACGCTCCACCGTCGCGGGCCGCGGGGTGAGCTCCGCCCGCGCCGACCCGGTCGGGCCGGCGCGGAGCGCGGCCGGGCGCACACGTAGGGTGCGCAGCGGCCGGCCGGTGGTCGACTCGACACTTCCGGCGGGGCGAATACGCTTGAGCGTGGGCCGTGCCGGCCACTCCGGAGTGCGGCGCGCGGCGCCGCAGGAGCAAGGAGGGGCAGTAGTGACGGCTTCCGGCCAGGGTTCGTTCGGCTGGCTCATCACGGACTTCGTGCGCCGGGTACCCGGCGCCGCGCACGCCGTTCTGGTGTCCGCGGACGGCCTGCTGCTGGCGCCGTCGGAAGGGCTGCCGCAGGAGCGCGCCGAGCAGCTGTCCGCGGTGGCGTCCGGGCTGATCAGCCTGACGCACGGCGCCGCGCGCTGCTTCGAGGCGGGCGGCGTCAACCAGACCGTGGTGGAGATGGAACGCGGCTACCTGTTCCTGATGTCGGTGTCGGACGGCTCGTCGCTGGCGGTGCTGGCCGCGCCGACGTGCGACATCGGCACGGTCGCCTACGAGATGACGCTGCTCGTCGAGCGCGTGGGCCAGCAGATCACCCCCGAGCTGCGCGCGCAGCTGCAGGGCGGCGTGCGTGGGTAGGACAAGATGAGGATTTCGGGATTCGACGATCCGGACTCCAGCGGCTGGGACGCGCTGCACCGCGGCACCGAGCGCGAGGGTTTCGATTCGCCCAGCAAGTTCGACATGTCGACGCTGTCGATGATCATGCCCAAGCGCAAGCCGGCGCGGCCGCAGCCGGACGCGCAGGGTTACACCGACGAGGACACCCGCGAGTGGGGCTCCCCGGCGTCGTCCGACGAGGACTACGACGGCTACGACCCCGCCGAGCCGGAGTGGCAGGACGACGAGCGCTACGAGCCGGAGCCCCCGCCGCTCGAGCCGGCGTGGACGCCCCCGCGCGGCGCCCGGCCGCCGGCCCCGCCGCGGCCACCGGCCCCGCCCGGCCCGCCGCCGCCCCGGCCACCGGCGCCGAGACCCCCGGTGTCCAGAACGCCGGCGGCGCCCCCGCCGTCGTGGGCCCCGCCGATCGACCCGCGCACCGGCTGGACACCCCCGCCGGACCCGGAGACCCGCTGGATCCCGCAGCCGGAGCCGTGGGAGGAACCGGCCCGCGTCGCGGCGCCCGTCGCCCCGGCGGGTTCGCGGGTCCGCCCGTACACGCGGACGGGCGGCCGCACGAGGTCCGACCACAACCTGGCCCTCGAGGCCCTGGTCTCGACGTCCGACGACGGTCGCCGGTACCGCGGCGTGCGTTCGGTCGAGCACCGCCGCATCTGCGACCTGTGCCTGGACACGCGCTCGGTGGCCGAGATCGCGGCCCACCTGCGGCTGCCGCTGGGCGTGGTGAAGGTGCTGGTGGGCGACATGTCCGACATCGGGCTGGTGCTGATCCACCAGACGGAGCTGATCCTCGGGGACCGCTCGTCCCGCGAGTTCATGGAGCGCGTCCTGGCCGGCCTGCGGGCGCTCTAGTCTTCGACCAGCGCCGCCGAGGTGATGCGGTGCAGGGAGTAGCGCTCGTTGTTGTCGCCTTCGAGGACGCCGCCGCCGACCCGGATCGGCCGGACCACCCGCTGGCTGGCCGTCCCGCGTGAGTCGACGAACCCGATCCAGACCTCGCGCCGCTCCAGCGTGGCCCGCGACAGCAGCTCCAGCGTCGCCGACGTGTCCGCGCCGCCGCCCACCGGCGCCCGCACCGCGGATCCCCGGCGCCGGGCCGATGCCGCGTCGCCCGCGCGCAGGTTGGAGACGATCCGGGACGCCTGGTCCGGCGTCAGCACCGCCTGCTCACCCGGGCTGCGCCGGGGCCCGCGTGCCTTCGCCGGCAGCCGGCGCCCGCCCGGGCGGATGTCGACGACCCGGCCGTCCGGGCCCTCGGCCGCGGGGGCGAACCCGGCCGCGCGCAGCCCGGCCAGCACCTCGTGCAGCGGGTCCGGGCTGACCACGACCGTCGGCGCGATCAGCCGCAGGTCGTGCTCCGCCGCGACCGGGTTGGCCAGCACCTCCGCCAGCAGCGCCTCGTCGTCGCACCGCAGGAACGACGCCGCCGCGCCGCCGCGCAGCCGGCCGTGCCGCCGGGCGACGTCGTCGACCAGGTAGCTCAGCGACTGCGGGACCGGCGTCGCGGACTTCTTCTTGAACAGGGCGTGCAGTTCGTCGGCCGTGCGCCCGGTGTCCAGCGCCCGCCGCACGGACGCCTCGGTGATCCGGTAGACCGTCGCGTGCCCGGCCGATTCGACGTCGGCCACCGCGGCCATCTCGGTCGCCAGCTCCGGCTCGAGCGGGCCCGGCGCGACGACCGTCAGGTCGGCCTGCAGCAGCACGTGGTCCACCGGCGCCGGCAGCGCGTCCAGGATCGCTTCGACGGCGCGCGGCCGGTCGTCGGCCAGCAGCGCGCGCGTCGCCGTCGTGACGCCGCCGAGCCCGACCAGCCCCAGCGCGGACGCCTCGGCCATCGTCCAGCGGACGGTCTCGTCCCGCAGCCGCCCGCCGCGCCGCGGGGCCCGCCAGGCCAGCACCGCGACGAGCTCGTCGACGCTCTTCACGCCGGCGCCCTCGGGCAGGTCGGCCAGCGCGGACAGCACCCGCCGCCGGGTGACCGGGGCCAGCGGGCGGCGCAGGTCCTCCGACAGCGGCGCGATCGGCTTGTCCTTGGCGTCGCGCCCGCCGGCCATCCCGGGCAGCCGCGGCAGCTCGAGCCACGCCTGGGCGAGCGTCATCCAGCGCTGGGCGGTCGGCGAGGCGAGCCACGAATCGGTCAGCGTCGTCGGCACCCACTCGGGCGCGGTCGCCTCGCTGTCCGCGACGAGCCCGGCGCCGACGGCCAGCTCGGCGAGCAGCACCGCCTGCGTCTCGTCGATCTCGAGGTCCTTGGCGAGCTTCTTCAGCTCGCGCACGCCGAGGCCGCCCGACTTGAGCACCGGCGGCGGGGACGCGGACCACGACCGCAGCAGGGATTCGGTGTGGCGCAGGAACTCCATCGCCTCACCGGCCGCCGCTTTGTCCAAAGTGGACGTCTGGTGCGGGTGGACGGGCAGCTCGGGCTCGGTGAGCGCGCCCGGCGCGAAGACGCCCCCGCGCACCGCGACCCCGAGCTCGCGCGGCAGCTCGACGGTCTGGTCGTCGCGCCGCAGCAGCAGCCCGCGCGCCAGCAGCTTCTGCACCGGCGTCGTGGCCTTATCGAGCGTCAGGTCGAGCCCGGCGTCGCGGGTGCGGCCGATCGGCGGCCCGGCCGCGAGGGCGTTAAGGACGCCACGCTCGTCGTCGGGCAGCTCAGCGAGCCGCGCGGTGAGGTCTTCGCCGGCCAGCGACGGCGACGACGCGCCGAGCCCGGCCGGGAACGGCCCGAGCGCCTCGCGGACCGCGGGCGGCACGCGCAGCGCGTCGTCCGGGCCCCACGCCAGCGCCCGCGCGCGCAGCCGGGCCAGCGGCACGCTGATGTCGGTGCCGACGAGGCCGGTGACCTCGGCGACCGGCACCGGGTCGCGGTCCGCGCCGGCCAGCAGGCACGCTTCGAGCACGGCGATGGTGACGGTGTCCAGGTCTTCGCAGGCGCGCGCGACCGAGCCGGGGGTGCCGGCCCGGGTGGCCAGCACCGTGCTGTCGGAGGGCGGCGGCGTCGAGAGGTCCCGCCGCGTGCGGAGCAGCTCTTCGAGTGCGGCGTCGGACTCCGCGCGCAGCCAGTCCGCCAAGGAGGTCGCGGGCATAGAAGGCCAGGATACCGGGCGGTTGCGCCGAGCCGCCCGGGCTCAGGCAGACTGTTCCCGTACGACGGAGCAAGGCTGTGGAGGACGTTGTGGCCAAGGGTGAGAAGAAGCACAAGGGTGTCGACCCGACCTGGCCGGGCGATGACGGCGAGCACCCCGTGACCGAGCTCGCGTCCGACCGCCAGGGCGCGCTGTCGCCGTTCGGGGACCTCACCTTCCCGCTCGACACGGTGCCCTACGTGCACCCGGAGACCGAGATCAACCGCTGACCCCATAGTTACTGGTCAGTACCGGTATCGGGCCCTCGTGAGGGCGGTCACGGGAGTAGGTTCGCTCCCGTCCTGCCCGACCTTTCCCATGCGGGGGTAAGCGCCATGCCGGTTCCCGGTCCCGGATACTCGATCACCGTCCGGGTCGAGGCCCCGGCCTCGTCCAGCGCGGCCGGTGACCTCACCACCGCCGTCGGGCGCGTCGGCGGGGTCCTGACCGCGTTCGACGTCGTCGAGTCCCACTCCGACTCGATCGTGGTCGACATCAGCGTCAACGCGCTGTCGGAGAACCACGCGAACGACATCACCCAGACGCTGGACTCGCTGCCCGGCGTCAAGGTCCGCAAGGTCTCCGACCGGACGTTCCTGATCCACCTCGGCGGCAAGATCGAGGTCACCCCCAAGGTCGCGCTCCGCAACCGTGACGACCTCTCCCGCGCCTACACGCCCGGTGTCGCCCGCGTCTGCCAGGCCATCGCGAACAACCCCGAGGACGCGCGCCGGCTGACCATCAAGCGCAACACCGTCGCCGTGCTCACCGACGGTTCGGCGGTGCTCGGCCTCGGCAACATCGGCCCGGCCGCCGCGCTGCCGGTGATGGAGGGCAAGGCGGCGCTGTTCAAGAAGTTCGCCGACGTCGACGCGTGGCCGGTCTGCCTGGACACCCAGGACACCGAAGAGATCATCCTGATCGCCAAGGCGCTGGCCCCGGTGTACGCGGGCATCAACCTCGAAGACATCGCCGCGCCGCGCTGCTTCGAGATCGAGAAGCGCCTGCGCGAGCAGCTGGACATCCCGGTGTTCCACGACGACCAGCACGGCACCGCGATCGTCGTCGTCGCCGCGCTGCGCAACGCCCTGCGCGTGGTCGGGAAGAACATCGAGGACTGCAAGATCGTGGTCAGCGGCGTCGGCGCGGCCGGCTCGGCGATCATCCGCCTGCTGCTGCACAAGAACCCGGGCGACATCGTCGCCGCGGACATCGACGGCGTCGTCCACTCCGCGCGCGGCAACCTCGACGACAACCTCGCCTGGATCGCGTCGCACACGAACAAGCAGCAGGTCGGCGGCACCCTGCACGAGGCTCTGGCCGGTGCGGACGTCTTCATCGGCGTCTCGGCGCCCAACCTCTTCGGCGCCGAGCAGGTCGCCACGATGAACGATGCCGCTGTGGTATTTGCGCTGGCCAACCCGGACCCGGAGATCGACCCGCTCGAGGCGCAGAAGCACGCCGCCGTCGTCGCGACCGGCCGCAGCGACTTCCCGAACCAGATCAACAACGTCCTGGCCTTCCCGGGCGTCTTCCGCGGCCTGCTGGACGCGCACGCGAACAACATCGACGACTCGATGCTGCTCGCGGCGGCCGACGCGATCGCCGACGTCGTCGACAACGGCAAGCTCAACGCGTCGTTCATCGTGCCGAGCGTGTTCGACAGCGCCGTGGCGCCCGCGGTCGCCGAAGCCGTGCGGAAGGCCGTGCGCGCCGAACAGGGCTGAGTCGCGCTTTCGGCGGACGACCGGAGTCCTCCGGCGTCCTAGGCTGACTCCCGACACGGTTGGGGGGAAGCCGAAATGCGGAGGATTTCACTGGTCGCGGCGGTGGCCGTCGTGGTGGCATCGGTGGTGCCGGGCGTGGCCCAGGCGGCGCCGGCCGCGCTGACCTGGGGCGCGTGCCCGGCGGACGTCACCGCGCCGGGCCTGGAGTGCTCGACGCTCGACGTCCCGCTGGACTACCGGAAACCGGACGGCACGCGGATCCGGGTCGCGATCTCGCGGCTGAAGAGCACGAACCCGGCCGCGCGGCGCGGGATCCTGCTGACCAACCCGGGCGGCCCCGGTGGCCCGGGCCTGAACCTGCCGGGGATCTTGAAGCTCGCCGGAGAGTCGCAGAGCGTCCTGGACGCCTACGACATCATCGGGTTCGACCCGCGCGGCGTCGGCCACAGCACGCCGGTGACGTGCGACCTCGCGCCGGCGCAGCAGGTGAGCAACGTGCCGCCGTACGCGCTGAACCCGGCCGACGTCGCCGCGCGCGCCGAGTACGCGAAGGGCATCGCGCGGCAGTGCGGTGCTTCGCCGACGGCGTCGATGCTGCCGTACGTCACGACCGCGAACACCGCCCGCGACATGGACCGGATCCGCGCCGCGCTGGGCGAGCCGAAGCTGTCGTACTTCGGCATCTCGTACGGCACCTACCTCGGCGCGGTGTACACGACGCTGTTCCCGCAGCACAGCGACCGGATCCTGCTCGACAGCAACCTCGGCCCTGGTGGCCTGGACGTCACCGGGTCGCGGATGTTCGCCCAGGGGTTCGAGGACCGGTTCCCGGACTTCGCGGAGTTCGCCGTGGCGCACCCCGAATTCGCGCTGGGCACGACCCCGGCGCAGGTGCGGGCGAAGTACTTCGCCCTGGCGGCGCGGCTGGACGCCGCCCCGAACTCCCAAGGCGTCGACGGCAAGCTGTTCCGGCAGATCACGTTCGGCATGTTCTACAACGACCGCACGCTGCCGTACCTCGCCACGGCGTGGCACGCGCTCGACACCGGGCAGCCGATCCCGCCGCTGCCCGGTGGCCAGATCCCCGGCATCGAGAACCTGCTTTCGAGCCAGCTGTACGTCGTGTGCGGCGACTCGGACTGGCCGGAATCGGTGTGGGTGTACCAGAAGAACGTGGCGGTCGACCGGTTCCGCCACCCGATGTTCGGCCCGGCCGCGGCCAACGTCTGGCCGTGCGCGTTCTGGCCGTCGAACCCGGTGGAGCCGCCGGTGCGGATCGGCGACCGCGGCCCGTCGGACGTGCTGATGCTGCAGAACCTCCGCGACCCCGCGACACCGCTGGCGGGCGCGCTCCGGCTACGCCGGGCCTTCGGGGACCGGGCCCGGGTGGTCACGGCGGACCAGGGCGGCCACGGCGTCTACTTCAACGCCAACACGTGTGCGAACGATGCGGCGACGGCGTTCTTGGCCACCGGCGCCCGCCCGGCGCGGGATCTCGCGTGCGCGGCGGAGCCCGCCCGGCCCGTGCCCACCGACGCGCTGCGCGTGCTCGGAAGTAGCCTCGGCATGTGAGTGAACTCAGCCACGTCGACGAGACCGGCGCCGCCCGGATGGTCGACGTCTCCGGCAAGACCGCCACCGCGCGCACCGCGCTCGCCGCCGGGACCGTGCGGACCACCGCCGAGGTGCTCCGGCTGCTGGCCACCGACGGCCTCCCCAAGGGCGACGCCCTCGCCACCGCGCGCATCGCCGGGATCATGGGCGCCAAGCGCGTCCCCGAGCTGATCCCGCTGTGCCACCAGATCGCGCTGTCCGGGGTCAAGGTCGAGTTCACTCTCGGCGAGGCCGAGGTCGGCATCCGCGCGACGGCGAAGACCACCGACGTCACCGGCGTCGAGATGGAAGCGCTGACCGCGGTCGCGGTGGCCGGGCTGACGCTGCACGACATGATCAAGGCCGTCGACCCGGCGGCGACGCTGGACGACGTCCGCCTGCTCCGCAAGGACGGCGGCAAGACCGGGACCTGGGAGCGGCCGTGAAGCGCACCGCACGTGTGATCGTGGCGTCCAACCGCGCCGCGAAGGGCGTCTACGAGGACAAGACGGGCCCGGTGATCGTCGCCTGGCTGGCCGGGCGCGGGTACGACGTGCCGGCGCCGGTCGTCGTCGAGGACGGCGACCCGGTGGGCGTCGCGCTGCGGGCCGCGCTGGCCGACGCCGTCGCCGTCGTGCTCACGACCGGCGGCACCGGCATCTCGCCGACCGACCGCACCCCGGACGTCACGCGCGCGCTCCTGGACCACGAGCTGCCGGGCGTCGCGGACGCGATCCGCGCGGCGGGGCTGCCCAAGGTCCCGACGGCGGTGCTTTCGCGCGGCGTCGCGGGCGTGGCGGGGCGGACCCTGGTCGTGAACCTCCCGGGCTCCAGCGGCGGTGTGAAGGATGGCCTGGGTGTGCTGGACGGCATCCTGGACCACGCGGTCGACCAGCTGGCCGGGGGCGACCACCCGCGGCCGGTGGTGGTGCCGGTGCCGGTGCGGGTGGCACGGGCTCTCGTCACCGAGGAGACGTTGTCGGTCGAGGAGCACGCGCGGCTGGTCGAGGACGACGCGGCGGGCGCGGTGGTGACGTTCGCGGGCGTGGTCCGCGACCACGACGGCGGCAAGGGCGTGCGCGACTTGACGTACGAGGGCCACCCGAGCGCGGGTGACGTGATCGCCGAGGTCGTGGCCGACTTGTCGGCCCGCTGGACCGGCGTCCGGGCGGTGGCGGTGAGCCACCGCGTCGGTCACCTGGCGATCGGCGACGTGGCGCTGGCGTGCGCGGTGGCGGCGGAGCACCGCGGCCAGGCGTTCTCGGCGTGCTCGGACCTGGTGGACGAGGTCAAGGCGCGGCTGCCGGTCTGGAAGCACCAGCACTTCACCGACGGCACGGACGAGTGGGTCAACTCGCCGTAACCCGGAAGACGGCGCCGCGGCCGGCTCGGGGTTTGCTCCCGTGGGCGGCTCACCCGGCCGGCGGAGCGGGTCCGCGGGCTCTGAGGGCTCGCAGACGGCCTGGTGCGCCGGCTCGCAGCCTCGGCGACAGGTCTAGGCCATTCGCGCGCTCTGAGGGCCGCTCAGGCCGCGTTGCCGGCCGGCGGCCAGGGCGCGGCGGGCTGCGCACCTCGGAAACGCGCAAGCCCTCCACCGCCCGGGGGATCGGCGGTGGAGGGCTGAACAGTCACGGCTCGAGGCCGGACTTACGCATCGCTGCGCGCGATCGTCACTTGGTGGCGATCTTCTGGCCGACGAGGATCATGTCCGCGTTCGGGATGTACTTCGCGTTCAGGTCCTGCAGCTTCTGGTAGCCGCCCTGGACGTTGAACTGCTTGGCGATCTTGGACAGCGTGTCGCCCGCCACGACGGTGTAGTCACCGGCCGGGTTGGAGCTGGCCACGCCGGTCGCCGCCGGAGCCGCCGCCTGCTTCGGGGCGGTCACGGTCTTCTTCGGGGTCGACTGCTTGGTGGTCGTCTTGTGGGTGGCCTTCGGGGCCGTCGACGAGCCGCCGCCGCCCTTCTTGCCACAGACCGGCCACGCGCCGATGCCCTGGCCCTGCAGGACACGCTCGGCCACGGCGATCTGCTGCTCGCGGGACGCGCCCTGCGGGCTGCCGGCGCCGCCGTAGGCCTTCCAGGTGCTCTGCGTGAACTGCAGGCCGCCGTAGAAGCCGTTGCCGGTGCTGGTGCTCCAGTTGCCGCCACTTTCGCACTGCGCGATGGCGTCCCAGTTGGTCGCCGACGCGGGGGTCGCGGCGATAGCGAGGGGAGCGCCGACCGCAATGCCCGCGATGGCGACGCGAGCGACGGTGCGGGTGGCTGCGGACATCTTGCGGTGCTTGCCTCGGTAAGACATTTGGATGCTTCTCGCTTTTCCTGCGCCTACGAGCACGTGCTGAGGGTCAGGATCGGGGTCCTGGCGCCGGCCGTCTCAGACCGGCGGGCGAGTCCGACGCACGGCGCGTCTTCGTCGTCCCCTCGTCCCTGTCCGGAAATGCTTTCGCTCGGGGTATGGGTCCGGGATCCGTTGGACAGGGCTAGGCGCTACGGATTCCCGGTGGTGCTGGTTGGTCGGGGCCAACCGAAAAGCGACGGTACGTAACGAGAGCCGTGATCGGAAATTATTCGGGGCGTGACCTACGTCACAGTAACGGCACGCAACCCCCATCGATGCCGATGTTTGCGCAGGTCAGCGGGCCGTTATCTGCCCGTTTCCTTGTCGAGATAAAACACGGATCGTGAGGCTTGCATCACGTGTTTTGCGCGGCGAATGGCCCATTCGCGACCCCCCGCCGCGAAGGGAAGCGCGCATCTTATGACGGCTCGCGAGACGACGCCAGACTTGACAACTTCGCCTCATGTGCCCCTTGAGTCACGGCAGTCCCACCTGTTAGTGGGGTTTGAATGCACCGCCGAGAGCGTGCGGGCCCGTGCGGCCGCCCAGTGGGGGCCACGCACCGCAACGGACCAGGCGAAACGGGTCACCGGAAGGCGTGGTGGCGGAGCGGGATCAGCTTCTCGCGAACAGCCGGAATTGATGAAGCGCCACGCCGAGGGCCGGCGGGGGCTTCGCCGAGCGGTCCCCGGCGACGCGCGAGCGGTCGGCTGTTTATAGGGAGGGCGAACTCGGGACCGACGCCGGGAGGGCTCCGGTGGCCAGGCAAACGCCGGCGCCACGCCCGCGGTTAGGGGTGCGGGGCTGCCGGCGGAGCGGAAGGGCGGGGTCGATGTGCCCGAGGTCAGAGGCGCGGGTCGCTGTCGGGCCGGTGGGGCGGGGTCGAGAGTCCTGCGGTTGGAGGGCGGGGCCGCCGCGGAGGATCCGCAGGGCCGGGTCGACGTGCCCGAGGTAAGAGAGGTGGGCCGCTGTCGGGCCGGCGGGGTGGGGCGACGGGCCCGCGGTCAGGGGTGCGGGCCGCCGGCGGATCGGCAGGGCCGGGTCGACCTGCCCGAGGTCAGAGGGGCGGGCCGCTGCCGGGCCTGTGAGGCGGGGTTGTGAGGCCTGCGGTCAGGAGTGCGGGCCGCTGTCGGGCCGGTGAGGCGGGGTCGACAGGCCCGCGGTCAGGAGTGCGGGGCTGCGGGCGGATCGGCAGGGCCGGGTCGACCTGCCCGAGGTCAGAGGGGCGGGCCGCTGGGCCGGCAGGGCCGGGTCGCCATGCCCGCGGCCAGGAGCGCGAGGCCGCCGACAGGCCGGGAAGGACTGCCGCACCCCGGCGGGCGGCTCAGCCGCCCGCGAAGGGCGGCAGGACGTCCAGCTCGGCACCATCCCGCAGCTCACGCCCCGGGTCCCGCACCGCGACCCCGTCCAACAGGTAACTCGCGGCGTCGAGGACCCGCGGCAACCCCTCCGGGTGAAGCCGCCGCAGCTCAGCGACCGCGTCGCCCACTGAAGCGCCCTCCGGGAGCTGGACCTTCTCCTCTTCTTCCCCCGCCGCGGCCCGCGCCGAGGCGAAGTACCGCACCACGATGGTCAGAGTCGACATCTCAGCCGCCGATCGCGCTCATCGGCCGGATCGGTTGCGCGAACCCGGCGTCGTTGATCTCGTGTCCCGCGAGCTTGCCCCACATCGTCGCGCGCCAGGCGTCGGCAATCTCTTCATCGCGCGCGCCCGCGCGCGCGAGGGAGCGCAGGTCCGTCTCGTCGTTGCTGAACAAGCAGGAGCGCACCGCGCCGTCGGCCGTCAGGCGCGTGCGCTCGCACGCCGCGCAGAACGGCCGGGTCACCGACGCGATCACGCCGACGTCGCCGGGGCCGCCGTCGACCAGCCAGCGCTCGGCCGGCGCCCCGCCCCGCGCCGCCGGGAACGGCGTCAGCTCGAACTCCGCCTCCAGCATCGAAAGGATCTCCGCCGCGGTGATCATCTCGCCGCGGTTCCAGCCGTGCTGGGCGTCCAGCGGCATCTGCTCGATGAACCGCAGGTGGTAACCCTCGGCGAGGCAGAACTTCAGCAGTGGCACGGCTTCGGTCTCGTTGACGCCCCGCATGAGCACGGCGTTGACCTTCACCGGCGACATCCCGGCGTCGCGCGCGGCCGCCATGCCGGCCAGCACGTGCGAGAGCCGGTCGCGGCGGGTGATCTCGAGGAACGTCTTGGGGTCGATGGTGTCGAGCGAGACGTTGATCCGGTTCAGCCCGGCCTCGGCGAGGCCCGCGGCGCGGCGGGCCAGGCCGATCCCGTTGGTCGTCATGGACAACCGCGGCCGCGGCGACAACGCCGTGACCCGCCCGATGATGTCCTCCAGGCCCGGCCGCAGCAGCGGTTCGCCGCCGGTGAGCCGGATGTCGGTGACGCCGAGCTGCTCGACGGCGATCCGCATCAGCCGGACCAGTTCGTCGTCGCTCAGCACCTGCTCGCCCGGCATCCAGTCGAGGCCCTCCGCGGGCATGCAGTAGGTGCAGCGCAAGTTGCACCGATCCGTCAGGGAAACCCGCAGATCGGTGGCCACCCGGCCGAAGGTGTCGATGAGATGGGGGTTCTCGGGCCTGGGCACGCGAGATGACCCTCGTGTACCGGGGACGCGAGGAAACCCGAGATCCACTGCCGTCATTACGCACAGAGTAGCTCCGGAACGAGCGAAGTGACGCGCTCGCTAGGATACTTTGCGGAGTGAGTGGTTCAGTTGTCGAACTAACGAGGGCCTGTGACGGATAAGACTTACCCGGTCACCGAAGAGGAGCTCTTCCGCTTCGCGGAATTGGGTCGCGCGGGCAGCACGTTCACCGTCCTGCGCCACGCGCGGATCGCCGAGCGGATGGGCCTGTCCGGCACCGACCACAAGACGTTCGACCTGGTCATCCAATCGGGCGGACCGTTGACCGCGGGGCGGATCGCCGAGCTGACGGGCCTGTCCACCGGCGCCGTGACCGGCGTCATAGACCGGCTGGAGAAGGTCGGCTTGGTCCGCCGTGTGCGCGATCCGGAGGACCGGCGCAAGGTCCTCGTCGAGGTCGTGCCGGGGGCCGCCGACCGGTTCGCGCCGCTCTTCGCGTCGGCCTTCGACACCCTCCGCGAGACGCTCGCGCAGTTCTCACCGGCCGAGCGAAAAGCGATCGAGCGTTATCAGAATGTCATCCTCGAACAGCTTCGCGCCGAAGTCATGCACAATTCGCGCCCCGCGTAGCTTTTCCTCAACTGCGGAGATAATGTCTGCGCCATGCCGCAATTTCGGTTGTCCGAGGCCGCGCGCCTGCTCGGCGTCAGTGACGACACCGTCCGGAGGTGGGTGCGCGCGGGGCAGCTGACCGCGACCGACGACGCCGCCGGCCGCAAGGTCGTCGACGGCGCCCAGCTCGCGGGCTTCGCCCGGGCACAGGCCGCCGGCCCCGAGGACCCCTCCGCCGTCGGCCGCTCCGCCCGCAACCGGTTCGTCGGGCTGGTCACCGAGGTCATCGCCGACAAGGTGATGGCCCAGGTGGAACTGCAGTGCGGGGCACACCGAGTCGTGTCCCTGATGAGTACGGAAGCCGTCCGCGAGCTGGGCCTGCGCCCCGGGGTGCTCGCGGTCGCGGTGGTCAAAGCGACCACTGTTGTGGTGGAAACACCGGAAGGAAGTCGATGAAGAAGCTTGCTCTCGCCGTAGCGGGCGTCGCGGCCGTCGCCCTGTTCGCGGGCGCGTGCAGCAGCTCGGACGAGCCCAGCACGCAGTCCGGCGGGTCGTCGTCGGTCACCGCGCCCGCGCCGAAGGGCGGCGGCGACGCCGGCACCGGCACGCTCACCGTGTTCGCCGCCGCGTCCCTCACCGAGTCGTTCACCGCGCTCGGCAAGGAGTTCGAGGCCCAGCACCCCGGCGTCACCGTGAAGTTCAGCTTCGCGGGCTCGTCCGGCCTGGTCCAGCAGCTGACGAACGGCGCGAAGGCGGACGTCTTCGCCTCGGCCGACCAGGCCAACATGGACAAAGCGGTCCAGGGCGGCGTGATCGACGGGCAGCCGACGGTCTTCGCGACCAACAAGCTCGCCATCGCGGTCGCGCCGGGCAATCCCAAGAGCATCAAGTCCTTCGCGGACCTGAACAAGGCCGGCCTGACCGTCGTCACCTGCGCGCCGCAGGTGCCGTGCGGCTCGGCCACCAAGAAGGTGGAGACCACCACCGGCGTCACGCTCAAGCCGAAGAGCGAAGAGCAGGACGTCAAGCAGGTGCTGAACAAGGTCCAGTCCGGCGACGCCGACGCGGGCCTGGTCTACGTCACCGACGCCACCTCGGCCGCGGGCAAGGTCGACAAGGTTGACTTCCCCGAGGCGTCCGGTGCGGTCAACAGCTACCCGATCGCCGTGGTCAAGGGCGGCCAGAGCGCCCTGGCCAAGCAGTTCGACGACTTCGTCCTCGGCACCGAGGGTAAGAACGAGCTGACGAAGGTCGGGTTCGGCCCTGCGCAGTAAGCGGCTCTCGAGCGGCCGGCCGGGATTCGTCCCGGCCGGCCGTTCGCGGGTTCCGTGGGTCTTGGGCATTCCCGCCACGCTCGCGCTGGCCCTCGTCGTCCTGCCGGTCGTCGGGCTGCTGGTCCGCTCGGACCTGACGCGGCTGCCGTCGCTGATCGTCTCGCCGTCGTCGTGGCACGCGCTGCGGTTGTCGCTGATCACGGCCGCTTTGTCCACTCTGGCGTGTGTGCTGCTCGGCGTGCCGCTGGCCGTCGTCCTCGCGCGGGCCCGCTTCCGCGGGGTCCGGCTGCTGCGGTCGATCGTCTTGCTGCCGCTGGTGCTGCCGCCGGTCGTCGGCGGCCTCGCCCTGCTCTACCTGCTCGGCCGCAAGGGCTTCCTCGGCATGCTGATCACGACGCTGACCGGGGAGCCGGTGCCGTTCACCACGACCGCCGTCGTCATCGCGCAGACGTTCGTCGCCATGCCGTTCCTCGTCGTCAGCCTCGAAGGCGCGCTGCGCGGCGCCGGCGACCGCTACGAGCAGGTCGCCGCGACCCTCGGCGCGCGCCCGTGGACCGTCTTCCGGCGCGTCACGCTGCCGCTGCTGCTGCCCGCGCTCGGCTCCGGCGTCGTCCTCAGCTTCGCCCGCGCGCTCGGCGAGTTCGGGGCGACGATCACCTTCGCCGGCAGCCTCGAAGACGTCACGCGGACGCTGCCGCTCGAGGTCTACACGCAGGCCGAAGTGGACATCGACAGCGCCGTCGCGTTGTCGTTGCTGCTCATCGTCGTCGCGGTCGTCGTCATCGCCGTGGCGCGCCCGCGTTCGTGGGAAGGCGGCCTGCGGTGAGCCTGACCGCCCGGATCGAAGCCGTCCGCGGCTCGTTCTCGCTGGACGTCGACCTCGACGTGCCCACCGGGACGGTGCTGGCGCTGCTCGGCCCGAACGGCTCGGGCAAGTCGACCGTGCTGGGCTGCCTCGCCGGGCTGATCACGCCGACGTCGGCGGAGATCACCGTCGCCGGGCGCGCGCTGGCCGGCGTGGCCCCGCACCGGCGGGGGATCGGCCTGCTGTCCCAGGACGCGCTGCTCTTCCCGCACCTGTCCGCGGCGGACAACGTCGCGTTCTCGCCGCGCTCGACCGGCGCCGGCCGCCGCGTCGCGCGGGAGCGGGCCTTCTACTGGCTGGCCGAAGTGGACGCCGTCTCGCTGGCGGACCGGCGGCCGGGGCAGCTGTCCGGCGGGCAGGCCCAGCGCGTCGCGATCGCCCGGGCGCTGGCCGCCGAGCCGGACCTGCTGCTGCTCGACGAGCCGTTCGCGGCGCTCGACGTCGACGCCGCGCCGGCGATCCGCGGCCTGCTGCGGCGGGTCCTCAAGACGGGCCCGACGACGGTGCTCGTCACGCACGACCCGCTGGACGCGCTCGCGCTCGCCGACCACGTCGCGGTGATGAACGGCGGCCGGATAGTCGAACGCGGCCCGACCCGCGAAGTGCTTTCCGCGCCGCGAACGGCGTTCACCGCGCGGATCGCCGGGCTCAACCTCGTCGCCGGGACCGCGGTGACCGACGGCCTGCGGACGGCGTCGGACGAGGTGGTGAGCGGGATCCCCGCCGCCGACGTGGTGCTGGGGGAGCCCGCGGTGGCGGTGTTCCCGCCGAACGCCGTCGCCGTCTACCCGCACGACGGCGAGCACCGCGGGAGCCCGCGCAACACGACCGACGCCGTCGTGGCGGCCCTGGAACCGCACGGGCCGGTGATCCGCCTGCGCGCCGAAGGCGACGGCTGGGCGCACGGCCTGACCGCCGACCTGACGCCGGCCGCCGTGGCCGAGCTCGCGCTGGAGCCCGGCTCGGCGGTGACGCTGTCGGTGAAGGCCGCGACCGTGCTGGTGCACCCGGCCGCGGCCTCCTGAGCCGGCCGCGGGTCAGCCCTCGTGGTGGTGGCCGCCGCCCGGGTGGACGTGGAACTTCGCCACCTCCGGCGGGTGCACGACGAACGGCCGCATCATGCCCTCGTCCTCGTGGTCGAGGATGTGGCAGTGGAACATGAACTCGCCGGTGCCCCCGCCGAACTGCCCGGCGACGCTCACCCACTGGCCGGGGTTCACGATGATCGTGTCCTTCCAGCCCTCCTCGTACTTCTCCAGCGGGACGTCGGTGAACCCGCTGATCGGCGCCGTCGTCCGCGCCGATGCCGGGTCGAACGTCGTGGTGAAGCTCCGCCGGAACAGCGCCTGGAACTCCGTCAGGTGGATGTGGAT
The DNA here is from genome assembly GCF_055633805.1 of Amycolatopsis sp. NPDC114478. NCBI lineage: Bacteria > Bacillati > Actinomycetota > Actinomycetes > Pseudonocardiales > Pseudonocardiaceae > Amycolatopsis > Amycolatopsis sp. NPDC114478. The sequence continues at coordinate 40,488 of NZ_JBVKDO010000014.1, forward strand.
CGGGTGCGAGGGGCCGCCGTTCGCGAGGTGCACCAGGTTCCACACCGCCCACCGGTCGTGGTCGATGAAGATGCCCGTGGTGTCGTCGAAGAGCCGCCCGACCATCCGGAACGTCTTGAGCCCGCCGGCCGGGTCCTGGACCTGGACGATCCCCTCGCCGCCCGGGTCGGCGTCGACCTGTTCGAGGTCCCACATCTCCGGGTGGCCGTCCTTGCCGAGCAGCAGCGCGACCCAGACGTGGTCGTGGTCTTCCGGCAGCGTCGTGCCGTGCTGCAGCCGCACGTAGGACGTCGAGATCTTCTCCGGCAGCGTGAAGGAGTCGTGCTTCGCGCGGCCGTCCACCCGGAACTCCACGAGGTCCGGCTCGATGGTGCCGAGCCGCGGGTCGGCGTTGCGCAGCTTGAGCTTCTGCCCCTTGAAACGGCTGAAGTCGATCAGGACGTCGAAGCGCTCGGCCGGCGCGACCGTCAGGCCGTTGCGGGGCAGCTCGGTCGGCACCGGAAGGAGGCCGCCGTCGGTGCCGATCAGGCGGACGGCGTCGTTCACCGGGTTGTTGTTCTCGTCGACCAGGTTCAGCGTGTAGAACCGCGAGTTGGCCGCGTTGAGCAGCCGGAAGCGGTACCACTTCGCGTCGACGTCCAGGTGCGGCCAGATCACGCCGTTCACCAGGTTGAAGGGCCCGGAGAACGGGATCATCGGGCCGTTCGGGACGTACGGGAACTTGAACAGCAGCTGGCCGGTGAGCTCGCCGGTCGCCGGGTCGGTGTCGAGGTTCCGGTCGGTGATGATCAGCGGGATCTCGCGGTCGCCGTGCGGGAGGTCGAGCGCGTCCTCCTCGTCGTCGCGGATCAGGTACATCCCGGCCAGGCCGGTGTGGACGTTGAAGCGCGTGATCGCCATGGCGTGGTCGTGGTACCAGAGCGGCATCGCGGGCTGGCGGTTCTGGTACTCGGCCAGCTGCGACGTGCCCTTGAGACCCGCGTTGTGCGCCCAGCCGTCGTTGCCCGCGTTGGTGCGCGCGCCGTGCAGGTGGACGACGGTCCACGCCGGCAGGTCCGCGACGCCGTCGACGATCGAGTAGCCCGGCCGGTCCAGCTCGCGGCCCGGGCGGCTCGTCGGTCCGTCCGCCACCGGCCCCTGAACGGCGACGAGCGGGAACTCACCCTCGATTTCGTTCGACCACGAAATCCGCAGCTGCTGGCCGCTGCGCACTTCGATCGTCGGACCCGGGAAATGGCCCGCGTACGTCCACAGCGTGCTTTCGGGCAATTGCGAGTGCAGTCGCTGCCGCCGGGTCACCATCGGAATGGTGATCATTTCCCGGGCGCGGGCCCGGAACAGCGGCGGAATCGGCAGTGGGTCGAGGAACTTGGTGAGTCCCCAGTTCGGCCCGGTGATCGCCGCGGCCGCGGCCGGGCGCTCGATGATTTCGGTCATTTGTTCTCCCCCTTCGCGTTCGGGGGCAGGAAGAATTGCGCGACGGCGCAACGCGCCGACGACGTCGAGAAGTATTCCCCCGAACCCCCTCGGTGACCGGGAACGCGACTCCCCTCGCGGTACCGGCAATTCCCACTGTAGCCGTTTTCGCGCTTGTCCGCAGGTGTCTCGCGCGCGTGATAGGTTCCGCGCATGAACGAACGCCGGTGGACGTATCTCTCCGACATGGACGGCGTCCTGGTCAAGGAGGAGCACCTCGTTCCCGGGGCCGACGAGTTCCTCGCCGAGCTGAAGTCGAACGGCATCGACTTCCTGGTGCTGACGAACAACTCGATCTACACCCCGCGCGACCTGCGGGCCCGGCTGGAGCGCACCGGGCTCGAAATCCCGGAGGAGTCGATCTGGACCTCGGCGCTGGCGACCGCGAAGTTCCTCTCGTCGCAGCGGCCGAACGGCTCGGCGTACGTCATCGGTGAAGCGGGCCTGACGACCGCGCTGCACGAGGTCGGCTACGTCCTGACCGAGCGCGACCCGGACTACGTCGTGCTCGGCGAGACCCGCACGTACAGCTTCAGCGCCATCACGCGCGCGATCCGGCTGATCGAGGGCGGCGCGAAGTTCATCGCGACCAACCCGGACGCGACCGGCCCGAGCATCGAGGGCTCGATGCCGGCCACCGGGTCCGTCGCGGCGCTGATCGAGAAGGCCACCGGCCGCTCGCCGTACTACGTCGGCAAGCCGAACCCGCTGATGATGCGCTCGGCGCTGCGCCGGTTGGGCGCGCACTCGGAGTCGACGCTGATGATCGGCGACCGGATGGACACCGACGTGCACTCGGGCATCGAGGCCGGCCTGCAGACGATCCTGGTGCTCACCGGCATCTCCACCCCGGAGTCGGCCGAACGCTATCCGTACCGGCCCACACTGGTGATCGACTCGGTGGCTGACCTGATCGGGCGGACCCTGGACCCGTTCGGCGAAGGCTGACCACCGGCGTGGCGGGCGAAGGGCTTATCGTCACCGGATGAACAACTCCACGTACGTTGTCGGCGACGTGCACGGCCACCGCGACGAGCTGGTCGAGGCACTGCGCGCCGAGGGGTTGGTGGACGACGAGGGCAACTGGTCGGGGGCCGGGGACCAGCTGTGGTTCCTGGGGGACTTCGTCGACCGCGGCCCGGACGGCGTCGGCGCGATCGACCTGGTCATGCGGCTGGAGGAGCAGGCGGCCGAGGCGGGCGGCCAGGTCCAGACGCTGCTGGGCAACCACGAGATCCTGGCGCTGGGGATGTACCACTTCGGCGACGAGCCGGTGCCGTCCGACTTCGGTCCGCGCAGCTTCGCCCGCAGCTGGGAGATCAACGGCGGTCTCTTGTCGGACCAGGACCGGCTGACCCCCGAGCACATCGAGTGGCTGTCCCAGCGCCCGCTGGCGGCGCTGGCGGCCGACCACCTGCTCCTGCACTCGGACACCCTCGAGTACCTGGACTGGGGGTCCACGGTCCCCGAGATCAACGAGGCCGCGGCCGACATCCTGGCCGGCTCGGACATCGAGGCCTGGTGGGACGTCTGGCGCCGGATGACCACGCGGTACGCGTTCCGCGGCCCGGACGGCGAGGAGAACGCCCAGAAGCTGATGGACGCCCTCGGCGGGACCCGGATCGTGCACGGCCACAGCGTCATCGCCGACCAGCTGGGCATCCACCCGACGCAGATCGAGGGACCGTTCCTGTACGCGGGCGGCAAGGCGCTGGGCGTCGACGGCGGGCTGTTCGTCGGCGGCCCGTGCCTGGTGGTGGAGCTGCCGTACGAACCGGAGTCCTAAGGGATCTCGACGATCTCCTTGCCGAGCGGCATCAGGGACACCGGGATCATCTTGAAGTTCGCCACGCCCAGCGGGATGCCGATGATCGTGACGCACAGGGCGATGCCCGTGAAGATGTGCCCGATGGCCAGCCAGAGCCCGGCGAAGATGAACCAGATGACGTTGCCGAGGAAGGACGCGGCGCCGGCGTCGCGGCGGTCGACGACCGTGCGGCCGAACGGCCAGAGCGCGTAGCGCGCGATCCGGAACGACGCCAGCCCGAACGGGATGGTGATGATCAGGATGCAGCAGATGACGCCGGCGACCAGGTAGCCCAGGGCCATCCAGAAGCCGCACAGGACGAGCCAGATGATGTTCAGCAGTGTGCGCATCAGACGTGCAGCTCCCCGCTCACGATGGTGACGGCTTGGCCGGCGAGGTGGACGCGGTCGCCGTCCTGGCGAGTCCGGACGATGCCGCCGCGTTGGGAAATCTGGTGGCCGGTGAGTTCCTTGTTCTGGAGCTGTTCGGACCAGTAGGGCGACAGGATGCAGTGCGCCGAGCCGGTGACGGGGTCTTCGTCGATGCCGACGCCCGGTGCGAAGAAGCGGCTGACGTAGTCTGTTTTGTCCCCTCGTGCGGTCACCAGCAGACGTCCGGTCCAGGTGTTCTTGAGCTTGGCGAGGTCGGGTTCGAGCTTCTTGACCGTTTCGGCGTCCTTGAGGACGGCGAAGAGGTTCTCGACCCCGCGTCCGACGTACTCGATCTCGACGCCGGGGAGGATCTCGGAGAGGTCGTCGTCGGTCGGCGTCGGCGGGTCGGAGGGGAAGTCCAGCTCGACCCAGCCGCCGTCGGCCTTGGCGTGCAGCTCACCGCTCTTCGTGGTGTAGGTCTGTTCGCCGCCGAGGACGTGGGTGACGGCGACGGTGGCGTGCCCGCACAGCGCGACCTCGACGGCCGGGGTGAACCACCGGAGCGACTTGGGGCCATCTTGCGTGGTCACGACGAAGGCGGTCTCGGCGTGCTTCATCTCGGTGGCGACGGCCTGCATCCAGGCCGGGTCGGCGGGCTCGTCGAGCAGGACGACCCCGGCGGAGTTCCCGGCGAAGGCCCGGTCTGTGAAGGCGTCGACGACGAAGAAGCGCATGCTCCCAATGTAGCCCGCGACCTGGGCGTGTTGATCTTTTCTCCGGGAGATTCCGGGGTTGTCCCCTAGGCCTCCCCGATGGTGGGCTTGACGATCTTTTCGCCGTCGGGGCCGCGTTCCGGCTTGAGGTCGAAGACGTCCTCGTCGACGGCGTACTTGTTCTTGTGCTCCTTGTCGTCTTCCTTCTTCTTCCCGGCGGCGCCCGCGGCCCCGGCACCGCCCGCGCCCTTGCCCTTGGCAGCCGCGGCGGCGGTGGCCCCGCGTTCGAGCCGTTCGCCGGCGGCTTTCCCGCCGGTCTTGGCGCTTTCACCGGCGGTTTCCTTCGGGCCACCGGTGTAGCCGCCCCCGGAGACGCGGGAGCCGGCGAACCCGGTCCCGGCCCGTCCGACGCCGGACTTCCCGCGGGTGATGTCACCGCTGCCGGTGCCACCACCGGTCGTACCGGGCATGGCGAGACCATCGGGAGTCATCCGCGGGAAGGCGCTCGGGCTGGACGTGCCGCGGAAGCCGGTGTTGCCGCCGCTGAAGCTGGTGCCGCCGACGCCGCTGGTGGTCCCGGGCTGGACGAAGTTCGGCGGGGTGGTGCCCGGGGGCGTGGTGCCGGGCGGAATGGCGCCGGGAGGAATGGCGCCGGGCGGGGTGGTGCCGCCGGGGATGTAGCTGCCGCTCGTTCCGCCGGTGCCACCGGTGCCGCCGATGGTGGGGGTGCCGGTGAAGCTGGTGCTGCTGGTGCCGTGGAAGCCGGAGACGGAGGTGGAATCGCCGTTCCCGAGCTGCGGGGGAGGCGCGTAGGTGGGCTGCGAGCTGGCGGTTTCGTGGTAGGTGCCATCGAGGTTCTGCAGAACCTGAACGGCTTGCTGGTGCGCGGCATCGGCTTGCTGCTGCTTGGCCTGGATGCCGGCCATGGTGCTGCTCATGCCGATGAGGTTGCCGGAGTTGTACTGCTGCTTGGCCTTGTCGAGCTCGGCTTGCTGATCGAAACCGGTGGGCTCGGGCATGTTGGTCTTGGCATAGTGCGCGGCGGCGGACTGCTGGGAGTAGTGGTTCGAGGCGAGCTGCATGGCATTACCGGTTTGCTCGGTGTGCCCGGCCGTGCTCTGGAAGAACGTGTTCGCCTGGTCCGCGGCCGGCCCTTGCCAAGAGCCGCCGGCGGCGGTGGCCGCATCGCGGAACTGGTTGGAAGCGTCGGCGAGCCAGTTGCCGTAGACGTTCGCCACCCTGCTGCGGTCGTTCAGGTCCTCGAGGTTCATGTTCTTGTGGACCATGTCGTACAGCACTTCGTGCGGCTGGTTGGCGTAGTTCTCCTCGGGCGCCGGAGCCCCGGCGCGCAGGGTTTGCCCTTCCTGCAAGAGCTTTCCCTGGGCGACCGAATAGTCCGACGCTGCCTTCTGGGTGATCCCCTGTGCGTCGGCGCCGCGGCCTTGAAGCTCCTGCTCGGTGGCCGCGTAGTAGTCACCCTCGGACTGGCGGTGCTGCGCCCGGTGCGGCTGACTCATGGCTGGACTCCGTATCAGTTGTTCTTCGGCAGCAGAGGCTCGACTTTCGGAGCGAGGCTTTCGATCTGTTGGCAGGCGCCGGCGGTGTCAGATCCGAAGGTGAGCGACAGCAGGGCCCGCGAGTCCTGTACCTGGAACCGGATGGCACATTGACCCTTGACGTTCAAGGGTTCCTGTTCCTCGATCGCCGGGCGCTCGTTGACCTTCCCGTCACTGGCCTTGGCCGGGTTGTTGACGTTGTCCTTGTAGTTCCCGCCGGCCTGCAGGAACAGACCGACGTCGACGGCCGGTGTGTCGCCGGACCTGGGTTTGTTGGCGTGGCAGCCGTGAGCCGGGTCCGCGACCGTCTTCTCGGCTTGGGGGAAGCCTTGCCCGGCAAGGGCCTGGTCGAGAATCGTGCAAGAGCTGAGACCCGCGAAGGGGTCGCCTGAATCAGCCGGTGTGCTGGTCGTGGCGGAAACCTGCGAACTCGGGTTCGCCTGTCCGCCGACCTCGCTCGTGCAGGCGACAAGGCCGAAACCCAAAGCCAGGGCGGCGACCGCGGCTGGAACTCGTCGTGCGATCACTACTCCCGCAGCCCCTTGTTCAACTTGGCAAACGTCATGCTGTGGGCATCCTCGGTCTCGCGATAGTTCTTGCGTGCGATCACCATGGCCTCGCGGGCTTGCTCGACGCCGTCCCGCATCTTTTCGAGGTTGGGTATCAGCGACTCTGGGTCGCCGTTGGCGACCTGCACGTTGAAGCTGGCGACAGCCTTGGCGTAGGCGCTGCCACCCATCTGGGCCGGGTTCGCCAGCTTGTAGACGTTGGTGATCATCTCGCCGATGCCGTCGATGAAGAAATCGCAGGCCTTGATGTACGCCTGAAAACCTTCCTCGTTCACAGCGAATTGGCCGTTCTCCGCGAGCGACTTCAGGTGACGACCGCCCTCGCCGACCTGCTGGGCGGCTTGGTCGTTCACCTGTCCGCTGAGCAACCCGGAGATGAAGTTCGACCCGGCGTCCCCTGCCGCGGGTGGGGGTGTGAACGACCCCGGTGCGCCGAACTGCGAACCGCCCATGACGCCCTCCCAGTCGTCCTCCACCACACTGCGTGGTTCCTCGCACTGTACTAGTGACGAACCGGCCGCGTCAGTGGTTCCGGCCACGCTCCAGTAGCCACGTGCGCAGGTGGGAACCATCCGATGGGGTGAACGTCACCCGTGTCTCGTTGCCCGGTAACGACTCGCTGAACATCAGGAACCGGCCGCCCTCGTTGTCGACGAACGTCACCGTCCCCGCCGGCTTCAACGCCCCCGACGACCGGACCGACAGCTCGAACGTCCCGTACCGGTGCAGGGGCCACGACGAGAACTCCGTCGCCGCGTCGGCGTCGCGGCGGGTGCCCGGCTCGATGAACGTCAGCTCGGCCAAGGGGACCGGGCGGTACGCCGGGAGCATGCCGACCACCAGGTCGACCAGCCGGTCCGGGCGGGTCTGGGCGAACAGGATCTCCTCGCCCGACAGCTCCGAGAACACCCCCAGCCCGTGGCCGATCGCCGCGCGGTAGAACACCTGGCGGCCCTCCTCCGCCGCGCGGACGATGATCAGCACGTCCGGCTGGGTCCACGCCCGCAGCGTCTGCTCGACCTCGATGTCCAGCTTGTCCGGACCCGCCAGGCCGCGCGCCCGCATGGACTCCCACGAAGCCGCCGCGATGCGCTCGTTCTCCACCAGCGTCCGGCCCGGGCTGCGGATTTCGAACGGGTGCCAGTTCGCCGGAAGACCGGTACGCCGGACCGCCGTGTCGACCTCAGCCAGGCCCAGTGAGAATTCCTCCGGCACGTCCCCGAGCGTAGCGGAACGGCCACCCCGCGCTCAGATGTCGAGCTGCCGCACGCCCGTCTCGCGGAACGTCACCCGGCCGGCCGTCGCCTGTTTGCGCAAGCGGACGATTTCGTGCGGCTGCAACCCGATCGCGACGCCGAACGCCTCCACGTCCTGGAACCCGCCCAGCCGCTGACGCAGCTCCAGCGCCTTCGTCACCTGCTCCGGGGACAGCAAGCGCGCCAGTTCCGGTCCCGAAGCCGAGTTGACGTCCAAAAGCGGAACAGCAAGCGGAGCCGCAAGCGGAACAGCCACCAGGGCGGGCGCCGGCGGCGGCGCCAGTTCGACGGCGTCCGCCGGCACGTAAGCCTCGATCGTGTCGCTCTGTCGCAGTTCCCGGTACGCCAACCCGACCGTGAACGTCCGCATCCCGCCGTTCGTCCGCACCGCGACCCCGTCCCGCGCCAGCGACTGGATCCGCAGGTCCGACGCCACGACCGTGCTCCGCTCGTTGAACGTCGTCCCCGCCGGCCGCAGTACCCGCACCCGCGTGCCGACGGAGAACAGCGAAGGCCGCCCCTCGGGGACTTCGACCGCCGCCACCACCGACCCGTTGGGCAGGTCGGTCAGCCCGTGCACGACGGCGACGCCCTCCCGTCGCTCCAGGTAGTCGTGTTCGGCCTCGTGGAACGTCCTCAGCGCGTCGCCCGCCATGGGCGGCGCATCGCACTGGAAGCCCAGCAGCACCGTCCCGGGCCGCCCGGCCGGCAGTTCCGGCACCGGGCCCGGCGCGAACAGCCCGAGCACGCGCATCGGCTGGCCGCCCCGCGACGACGCCGTCAGCGCCCCGAAGCGCAGGACACCGTCGCGGACGAGCACCTGGACGCGGAACCCGGTCAGCTGGTCGTACGCGGGCGCGGTCACCTCGGCGAACCCCTCCGGCCGGCTCAGGTCCGGGCCGACCCGGTCGTCGGTGTACAGCTCCAGCGAGTCGCCCTTCCCGAGGTCGGCCCGGCCGGCCGCGACGTAGACGTCCTTGACGAACCCCGCGTCGGTCACCGGTTCGACCTCGCTGGAGAAGAACTTCTTCCGCACCATGATCCCGAGGCGCAGGTTGTCGGCCAGGACGCGGTCGCGCCGCAGCAGCCGCGCGCGGGCGCCGCGGACCGCGCGCCCCACGCTGACCTGGCCGCCGGGCAGCTCCCCGAGGCCGGGGACGGTGACCGACTCGTGGAGCGCCTTCCCGAACTCGACCAGCCCGACCCTGACCTCGGTCACGACGTGGCGGCCAGCGTGACGCTGATCGACTGGTCGGCGTTGACGCGCTCGGACTCGACGACCATGCCGGACCGCGCCGCGCGCTCCTTCAGCCGCGCGAGCACCGAGCGCTGCACCTCAGCCGCGTAAGCCTCGTCGACCGACAGCACCAGCCGCTGCGCTTCGGCTTCGGCCAGGCCGGGACCGTCGACGTGCGCCAGCTGAACGCCCTCGGCGCCGTAGACGAACGTGATCCGCCGGCCCTCCCATGCGGCGACGACGGAGTTGCCGTCGTCGGTCACCTGCGCCCGCAGCCCGGTCAGCGCGCGGGCGAGGAGGTCGCGGTGGCGCATCCGGGTCCGGACGGTGACCACGCCGGCCTGCGTGTGCGCGGCGATCGTGGCGGCGTTGAGCTGGGCCAGCGCCTCGCTACGCAGCTTGAGCGTGACACTCATCGGGGATCCCTTTCGAGCAGCGCTTCGAGTACTTCGGTGGTGGCGAACCCGTTCAGCTCGATCGCACCGTCCGGGGCGATCGTCAGTTCCAGGCGGTTCGGGGTGGTGAAGATCGACTCGTCGTAGCGGTCGGTCAGGAAGTGGAACCGCTGGTTCACCGAGCCGACCCACGGCCGCGACGGCTCCGGCCGATCGGCCAGGAAAGGCCCGTCCACCAGCAGATCCGTCGAGTCCAGGAGCTTCGACGGCGGCAGGTCCTCCAGGACGTTCCCGGTGAACGTCATCACCGAAAGCCCTGCTGAGCGCACCGCGGCGGCGAAGTGCCCCAGCGGTTCCGGCTGGTCGAACGGCTCGCCGCCGAGCAGCGTGACGCCTTCGATGCCGTCGATCGCCAGCACCCGTGACACCAAGTCCGGCCACGCCAGTCGAAAACCGCCGCGGGTCGTCCACGTCTGCGGGTTGAAGCAGCCGGGGCAGCGCACCGAGCACCCCTGCGTCCACACCGCGCACCGCAGGCCCGGGCCTTCGGCCGCGGTGACGTCGACGATCCGGTGGAGGTTCAGGAGTTCCATTGCGACTGCTGCTGCGAAGCCGTGTTCTCCGCGGACGCCGACGTGCGCCGGTAGTCCTCGGTGAACTCCGACGTCACGGTCTCCGCGCCGAGCAGGTCCTCGAGCAGCGGGATGTAGTCGAGGCACTTGGACCCGGTCACGCCGTGCGTTTCGGCGCTGATCGAGCCGTCCTTGCCGATGGTGACGGTCACGCGGTGCGTCATACGTCGATCGTCCTTCCCCTCGGGGACTCCGGCTGCGGCACCGGCTCGGAGACCACTTCGCCGGACGTGTCCGTCGCCGCGACGGCCCTGGTCTGCGCCCAGTTCCGGATGGCCAGGATCTCGTCGGCCTGGGTCACCGACAGCGGGACGGTCGACTTCACCGCCCGCACGAGGTCGTCGCGGCGCAGCGGCCGCTTCTCGGCGAACGCGTCGACCAGGCCGGCCAGCACGGCCTGCTCGATCTCGGCGCCGCTGTAGCCCGCGCTGACCTCGGCGAGTTCGGCGAACAGGCCGTCGTCGAGACGCAGCTCGCTCGCCACGAACGCGTCGGTGACGCGCTTGCGCAGGTGGATCCGCCAGATCGCGGCGCGCTCGGGCCCGGACGGCAGGTCGACGAAGAAGATCTCGTCGAAGCGGCCCTTGCGGAGGAACTCCGGCGGCAGCGAGTCGACCTGGTTCGCGGTGGCCATCACGAACACCGGCGCGGACTTCTCCTGCATCCACGACAGGAACGTGCCGAACACGCGCCGCGCGGTACCGCCGTCGCCACCGCCGCCCGCGCCGGCGAGGCCCTTCTCGATCTCGTCGACCCACAGCACGCAGGGCGCGATGCCTTCGGCGGTGCGGATGACCGTGCGGATGTTCTTCTCGCTGGAGCCGACCAGGCCGGCGAAGACGCGGCCGAGGTCGAGGCGCAGCAGCGGCAGCCGCCACATGTTCGCGACGCACACGGCGGACAGGCTCTTGCCGCAGCCGGGGACGCCGGTGAGCAGCAGGCCCTTCGGCGCGGCGAGGTTGTACGCCGACGCGGCGGGCGTCCAGGTGCCCGTGCGCTTGGTCAGCCACCGCTTGAGCCGGTCGAGGCCGCCGACGGCGTCGAAGCTCGTTTCCGCCGGGACGATGTCGAGCATCCCGGAGCGGCGGACGGCCTGGCGCTTCTCGGCGAGGATCAGCTCGAGGTCGCTGGGGTCGAGCCCGCCGCCCTCGACGAGCGCCCTGGCGAACGCGTTCTCGGCTTCGGGCAACGTGAGGCCGCGCGCGGCGGCGACGATCATGTCCCGGTCGTCGCGGTCGATGCTGATCCGGACGTTCTGCCGGTGCGCGGCGACCATGCCGTCCAGCAGCTCGCCGATCTGGCGCTGGTCGGGCAGGGGGAATTCGACGACGGTGGCGTCGTGCTCCAGCTCCGGCGGCACGGGCAGCGATGGCGACACGAGGATGAGACTGAGCGGCACCGGACGCGTCTTGAACGCGGCGGCCAGCTCACGCAGCCGCCGGACGACGTCTGGATCGGGCCGGTGCCCGCCTTCGGAGACGAGCGACGGGTGCAGGTCGGCGAAGACGAAGACGGCGGGCTCGCCCCAGCCGTAGATCCGTTCGAGCGCGGCGGCCGCGGTGCGGGTCTCGCTGATCGGCGGGCCGCCGGCGGGTGCGAGCCCGGTGGTCGACGACCACACGTATACGCGCCGCGGCGTGCGAAGGCGCTGCTGGTCTTCGGCGACGGCGCGGATCTCCCGCAGCACCCGCTGCTCTTCGTGCGTCTCGACGACCAGCAGCGGGTAGCGCGCCTGCAGCAACTGGGTCAGCTCATCGCGAAACCCCTGGCCGGCCATCGATCGCCCCCTCGAAAGTCCGTCCGGACCTTACCAGCGGGCCCGGTGCGGAACGGCTCCGAGCGTTCGTGGGTTTGCCGACGCAGTGCCTCATGAACAGTGCCGACCACCTCCGGGTCGTCGCCCGCGCGCTCGCCCAGGACCGCGATCTGGTGGGAGAGCTGGACACGATCTTCGGCCGGGCCCAGGCGCTCGACATCGACTTCCGCGGAACCGCCCGCCGTCGGCTGCACGAGCGGGTGCACCAGCTCCTGCGCAACATCGATCGCGAGCGGGCACTGCTGGAGGGGGTCGACGTCCACGCCGCCGCCGAAGGCCCGCGAGCTCGCGGCCGGCGTCGAACGGAGTCTCGGCCGCGCCCAGGAGCTCGCCGTCGCCTTCGGGCGGACGCTCGAACTGGGCGGCCTGCTCGACCTCGATCACCGGCCCGAGCGGGCAAGGTCGAGCAGCGGGCCGGCTCGCCGCCCGCCTCTTTGGGTGTCACAGCGCGTGGCCAACTTCGCGGTCCGGCTCCTGCCCTGGGAGGAACGCCAGCGCTACCTCGAGGAGTACGTCAGCGAGCGTGGCGGACGACGCCACACCGGCTCGCGCTGCGGGAGGGCTTGGACCGGGCCCTGCGCCGGGCGTTCGACGACACCGGCGCCGCGCTGGCCGACTGCCGGGTGGAGGACTGCGGAGACGGCGCCTTCATCCTCGTTCCCGCGCAGGTGCCGAAAGGTCCCCTGGTCGAATCCCTGCCGTACGCCTTGGCCGACGCCTTGCGGCAGCACTGCTCGAGGCGCAACCGGTCAAGAACGTGCTGCGGGACTCGCCCGGCGTGCTCGTGGTGATCACCTCCGAATGGTTCTTCGACCAGGTGGTGCGGCACAGCTGCGCGATCGACCCGGCCACGTTCCGGCCCGTGCTGGTCGAGGTGAAGGAGACGGTCACGACCGTCCGCATCACCCGTACCGCGCTGAGCTGGCTGCGAGCGGGTTCGCTTCCTAGACTCGGGTCGCCCGACGAAGACGTCACTGGGAGGCACCATGCCTGACGCGCCCGCCCTGCCGAGCTATGCCTCGGGAATCTCCGAGGTCCCGCTGCTCGGGGACACCATCGGGGACAACTTCGACCGGACCGTGGCCGCGTTCGGGGAGCGGGACGCCCTCGTCGACCGGACCGCTGGCCGCCGGTGGACCTACCGGGAGCTCGCCGCCGAGGTGAACGCCCTCGCCCTGGGCCTGGTCGCGCGGGGCATCGGCAAGGGCGACCGGGTCGGGATCTGGTCGCCGAACCGGGCCGAGTGGACCTTCCTGCAGTACGCGACGGCCAAGATCGGCGCGATCCTGGTCAACATCAACCCCGCCTACCGGTCGCACGAGCTCGAGTACGTGCTCAACCAGGCCGGCGTCCGGCTGCTGGTCGCCTCCGACAAGTTCAAGACGTCCGACTACCCGGCGATGGTCGACGAGGTGCGCGAGAAGTGCGCCGCGCTCGAGCACGTCGTCATCCTGGGTGGCGAGAGCTGGCAGGCGCTGATGGACGCGGGCTGGCAGGGCGACCCGGCGGCGCTCGTCGAAAAGCAGGCCGCCCTCTCGGCCGACGACCCGATCAACATCCAGTACACCTCCGGGACCACCGGCTTCCCCAAGGGCGCCACGCTGTCCCACCACAACATCCTGAACAACGGCTACTTCGTCGGCGAGCTCTGCAACTACACCGAGTTCGACAAGGTCTGCATCCCGGTGCCCTTCTACCACTGCTTCGGCATGGTGATGGGCAACCTCGCGTGCACCAGCCACGGCTCGTGCATGGTCATCCCGGCGCCCGCGTTCGATCCGAAAGCGACGCTCGAAGCGGTGTCGGCCGAGCAGTGCACGTCGCTCTACGGCGTGCCGACGATGTTCATCGCCGAGCTGAACCACCCGGACTTCGCGAGCTTCGACCTGTCGTCGCTGCGCACCGGCATCATGGCGGGCTCGCCGTGCCCGGTCGAGGTGATGAAGCAGGTCATCGACCGGATGGGCATGGGCGAGGTGTCGATCTGCTACGGCATGACCGAGACCTCGCCGGTGTCGACGCAGACGCGCGCGGACGACTCGATCGAGCGCCGCGTATCGACGGTCGGGCGGGTCGGGCCGCACCTGGAGGTCAAGGTCGTCGACCCGGAAACCGGCCTGACGGTGCCGCGCGGCGAGCCGGGCGAGCTGTGCACGCGCGGGTATTCGGTGATGCTCGGGTACTGGGAGCAGCCGGACAAAACGGCGGAAGCGATCGACAAGGCGCGCTGGATGCACACGGGCGACCTGGCGATCATGGACGGCGACGGCTACCTCAACATCACCGGCCGCATCAAGGACATGGTCATCCGCGGCGGCGAAAACCTGTACCCGCGCGAGATCGAGGAGTTCCTCTACACGCACCCGGACATCCTCGACGCGCAGGTCATCGGCGTCCCGGACGAGAAGTACGGCGAAGAGCTGATGGTGTGGATCCGGATGCGCGAAGGCGCGGAGCCGTTGACGGCGGAGAAGGTGCGCGAGTTCTGCGAAGGCAAGCTGGCGCGCTACAAGGTCCCGCGGTACGTGCACGTCGTCGAGGAGTTCCCGATGACGGTGACGGGCAAGGTCCGCAAGGTCGAGATGCGCGAGAAGTCGATCAGCCTCCTGGGCTTGGAAAAAGCAGCCGCGACGAAACACGCCTGACGCGGCTGCTGTCCGTCAGCCGGCCGCCGCGGCGGCTTCGGCGATCGCCTTCGCGTCCTCTTCGCCGAACGTCTCCTCCAGCTGCTCCGGCGAGTAGTCGACGTCGATCTGCTCGACCGGCATCCCGCGCGCCGACTCGATCGCGCCCAGGCGGCGCTGGGCCCGGTCCGCCGCGTACTGGATGATCTCCTCCGGGTCGTTGTCGAAGGGGACCACCTCGAACTGGTCCTGCACCCACTGGATCATGTTCAGCGCGTGCGGCAGCAGTTCACCCATCCGCTGCTGCACCGCGTCCCACAGCGAGTCGTCCGCGGCGACGTGGCGGCGGCACGTGAACGTGCCCCACGCCATGTGGCGGCGCTCGTCGTCGCCGATGCGGCGGACCAGTTCCTGCATGCCCGGCAGGATGTCGTTCTGCGTGCAGATCAGCTGCCACGAGTAGTAGCCCGTCAGCGCGAGGCTGCCCTCGATCACGTGGTTGTACGTCACGCTCGCGCGGATCTGGTTGAGCGGGCTGGGATCGTCCTCCAGCGCCCGCAGCGACTGCGGTAGCTCTTCGTAGAACAGCTTGCGGTAGTGCGGGTTTTCCCCGACGTACGGGTGGAGGTCCTCGGTCAGCCCGACGGCGTCCATCCAGCGCCGGAACACCTCCGTGTGCTTGGCTTCCTCGAAGCAGAACTGCGTCAGGTACATCTCGTCGCCGAAGCGGCCGGTCGCCGACATCGCCCGCATGAACGGCTGGATGTCCTCGGTGACGGCCTCTTCGCCGGCGATGAACTGCGCGACGAGGTAGGTCGTCGAACGCTTCTGCTCGTCGTTCAGCGTGTCCCAGCCCGCGCGCTCGCGGCTGAAGTCGATGTCGGCCGGGTTCCAGAACTTCTTGTTGCCCTTGACGAACAGGCGCAGCGGGAACGAGTCCCAGTTCAGCCCGCCCTTGCGCAGCGAGGAGAAGCCGGTCCGCAGCTCGGACAGCGTGTCGGTCATCGTGTCACTCCATTGTGGACGAATTGGCGGATGGCGGGTGCCAGCACCGCGGTGACGGCGTCGGCCGCCTCCGTCGCCGAGTGCGTCGGGAGCACCAGGTGCGACAGCGAAAGCCGCACGGCGGTCTCGGCGAGCAGGGCGGCGGCTCCGGCCGACAAGCCTGGTTCGAGTTCCCGGTACTGCTCGGCGGCGAGGTCCGCGGCCGCGGTGAGGATCGGCTCGCCCCGGCTCGTGAGCAGCGGCAGCAGGTCCTCGCCCGCTTCGGTCCCGAGCGCCGCCGCGACCAGGCGGTTCTCCCGCGCGTGCTCGATCGTGTAGACGACGGCGTGGTGGATGCCCGCGAGCAGCCCGTCTGCCGTTTCGAACCGCTGCCGGATCCCGTCGAGGAACTCCGCCGCGGTCCGCAGCGCCACCGCCTGGGTCAGCGCCGCCTTGTTGCCGAACTCGTTGTAGACGGTCTGCCTGCTCACCCCGGCCTTGGCCGCGACGTCGGCCATCCGCAGGCCCGCGTGGCCGCGGTCCGGCAGCAGGTCGGCGGCGGCGTCGAGGAGCGCTTCCCGCAGGGACGCCTTAGTCCGGTCAGTGAAGCTGGTCACACCCTCACCTTGACACAGATCGCCCCGCTGTCAAGACGCTGTACATGATCGGTTGACGTGTAAAACTGTCGGTGGTCGCCAGTACCGTGTGGAGCGTGGGCATCACGGTGGGGTTCGACCTCGACATGACACTGATCGACGCGCGGCCGGGCATGGCCGCGGCGATGAACGCGCTCGGCGCCGAATCCGGCCTGCCGCTGGACGGCGAGGCGTTCGCGGCCAACCTCGGCCCGCCCCTGGACGACATCCTGCGCGGCTTCGAAGCGCCCGAGGAGCGCATCCCGGGGCTCGTCGACCGGTTCCGTGCGATGTACCCCGAAGTGGTCGTGCCGAGCACGGTCGCGCTGCCGGGCGCGGTCGAGTCGCTCCGGGCGGTGCGGGCCACGGGCGGGCGCACGCTGGTCGTCACCGGCAAGTACGGGCCCAACGCGCAGCTGCACGTCGACGCGCTCGGGCTGGACGTCGACGAAGTCGTCGGCGAGCTGTGGTCGACGCGGAAGGCCGAGGCGCTCCTGGCGCACGACGCGCGCGTGTATGTCGGAGATCACGCGGGTGACATCCGCGGCGCGCTGGCCGCCGGCGCGATCGCGGTCGGAGTCACCACCGGGCCGTGCGACCGCACGCTCCTGCTGAGCGAGGGAGCGGAGGTGGTGTTCGACTCGCTGACGGAGTTCCCGGAGTGGTTCGAGAAGACGTTCGCGGCCGTGCCTTAATCCTTGGCGCGCGCCTCGCGGACCAGCGCGATCAGGCCCAGCAGGAGGCCCAGCGGCGTGACGACACCGGCGGCGACCGACAGCCAGATCGGCAGGTTCTCCAGGCCGGCGGCGAACATGATGAAGACCGTCAGCACGGCCAGCATGCCGAGGCCGAACAAGCCGATGCCGACGCGCATCAGGAACGGTTTGCCGGTGGCGGCCACGGTGGCCTCCTTCGTCGCCTTACTCATGAAGCAGAGGGTATCCGCCGGTATCGACTTCTCCCCAGGGCATGTGGCGAGATACCCTTTACCCAGCGCGCCCTGGGTACGCCCCCGGGCGCGTTCGTCGTGAGCGGGACACAGAAGGACTGGTGAGGGAAGTGCCGACCGGCAAGGTCAAGTGGTACGACGCGGAGAAGGGGTTCGGGTTCGTCACGCAGGACGGTGGCGCCGACGTCTACATTCGCAAGGCCGCGCTGCCGCAGGGCGTCGAGGGGCTCAAAGCCGGGCAGCGGCTGGAGTTCGGCGTCGCCGACGGCCGCCGCGGTCCGCAAGCGCTCTCCGTCCGGCTGCTCGACCCGCCGCCGTCCGTCGCCGAGGCGCGCCGCCGCCCCGCGGAGGAACTGCACGGCCTGATCGAGGACATGATCAAGCTCCTCGAGCTGAAGGTGCAGCCGGACCTGCGGCGCAACCGCTACCCGGACCGCAAGCACACCAAGCAGATCGCCGAGATCATGCGCGCGGTCGCCCGGGACATCGATCCCTAAAGAGCGATCCCTAAGCCTCCAGCCGCAGACCCCAGACGTCGCTGGGCAGCAGCCCGGACTCGCCGGTGTTCGAGTTGAGCACGGCCGTGTACTTCTGCACGTCCACCGCCGAAATGCGGTCGGCGGGCGTCGGCGGCGTCACGGTGTAGGCGTAGCGGTCCAGCGACGTGAACGGGATCGGGTCACTCTGCTTGAACTCGCCCTGCGGGGTGACGTACTCGTAGACGATCTGCCAGGGCGCCTCGGCGACCTCGCCGGGCACGGAGATCTGCACGGGCTTGCCCGGGCGGACCTTCAGCGTGCGCGTGTCGCCCTTGGCGCTGCACGGTTGCGCGAGCTGCTGCGAGTAGTCGCAGGTGAGCACCGGCGTGGTGTTGATCGTGTGGCCGTCGGCGTAGAAGGTGACCTCGGCCGGGCCGGGTGCCGAGCAGCCGGCCACCGCGAACCCACCGGCCGCAAGCAGGGCCACCACCCGGGAACGTCGCATGGTTCCGGAGCCTACCGGCGGGGCGCGGAGTCCCTGGGCAGGCCCTGGGCCGGGAAGCTGCCGGTCGGCTCGGGGCGCAGCGGCCGGTCGCCGCCGAGGCCCGGCACGAGCGAGCCGCCGCGGCGCACCAGGTACGTCTGCGCGCACCCGACGGCCAGCACGATCGTGATCACCAGGAAGCCGATCCAGTACGTCGGCGGCAGCAGCAGGCCGACCGCGCCGCCGAGGCACCAGGCCAGCTGCAGCACGGTTTCCGAGCGGCCGAACGCCGACGCGCGCGACTCCTCGGGCAGGTCCTCCTGGATCACGGCGTCGAGGCTGATCTTGGCCAGCGCGCTGGCCGTCGCGCCGACCAGGCCGACGATCGCGGCCGTGGCCAGGCCGGGCAGGATCGTCGCGACCAGCGCGGCGAGCACGCAGCCCGCCACGCACCCGACGATCACCTGGTCCGGGCTGCCGAAGTGCAGGCGCGAGCCCAGCGCGTTGCCGAGGAACCCGCCGGCGCCGGCCGCGACACCGATCACGCCGAGCAGCAGCAGCTGCATGAACGGCGTCTGCCCGCTGCCCTCGGTCTGGGCCTTCACCGCGAACGCGGCGAACATCATGAGGAAGCCGGTGAGGACGCGCACCGAGCCGTTGCCCCACAGCGCGACGACGATGTGACGCCCCATCGGCTGGCGGCGCTTCTTCTCGGTCGGGTGCGCCGACAGCGACGTCGGGACCTCGCCTTCGGTCGCCTCGACCCAGGCCGGGATCCGCATCGACTGCACGGCCGCGGCGACGCAGATCAGCGCGGTGAACCAGAGCGCGCCCGCCGAGCCGGAGATCGCGTTGACGCCGCTGGCCACCGCGCCGAACACACCCGCGGCGACCAGGCCGAACGTCGTCAGCCGGGCGTTCGTCTTGGACAGCGTGATCTCGGACGGCAGCACCCGGGGCGTCACCGCGGCCTTGAGCACGGTGAACGACTTCGAGAGCACCATCATCCCGAGCGCCGCCGGGTAGAGCAGCCAGTCGTCGAAGTGCAGCGCCATCACGACGGCCATCAGCCCCTGGCCGACCGACGACGCGCACATCGCCAGCCGCCGGCCGCGCTGCACCCGGTCGAGCGCGGGCCCGATCACCGGCGCGACCAGCGCGAACGGCGCGATCGTGATGAGCAGGTAGAGCGCGACCTTGCCCTTGCTCTCACCGCTGGTCGCGGCGAAGAAGAGGGTGTTGGCCAGCGCGATCGCCATCGCCGCGTCGCTGGCGTAGTTCAGCATCACGGCGTAGGTCAGCGAGGTCAGGCCGGACTTCTCGGCGCCGTCGGCCTTCGTCGCGCGCTGGAAGGCGCCGACGGCCTGGCCGGTCAGCTGCCGGCTGCGCATCGCCGCGACCCGGGTGACGGTGATCTTCTTCGGCAGCTTCGGCGTGCCGCCGGGCGTCCGCGGTTCCTCGCGCGGCGCCGGCGGTTCCGGCTCCGGCGGCCGCGGCTCGCCCGCGTAGCCCCCGGTGTCGTAGTGCTCGTACTCACCGCTGCCGGGCCGGCGCTCGCCCTGGTAGAAGCCGGGTGGCTCACGGCGGACGGGCTCGGTGCGGTTCGGGTCGTGCGGCGGGTACGGCCGGGCGCCCCGCGGCGGTGGGGGCCGGTACCCGGACGGCGCGGCGGCGGTCGGAGCTTCGTTCGCGTCGTAGTAGGGGGCCCGCGGCGGGGCGGGCCGCTCCACGCGGGTGGGTGGCGGCGCGCTGCGGTGCTCGACGCGGGTGGGCTGCGGGGCGACGGCCTCGCGCCAAGGCTTGGCCTGCCCGGCGCCCGGCTCCGGCGTCCAGCGTCGCTTCGACTTCCGGCCGCGCGGCTGCGAGCCGGAGCCGTCGGAGCGGGAGCCGAAGAGTGCCACGTCTCAATCCTGCCTTACCGGGGGCCGGTTCCGCCTGCTCATCCGTGCTTTAGGTGTTCTTCGGGACGAACCTCACCCGGAACGTGACCGGCCACTGCTTCCCGGTGAGCAGATATTCGCCGGTGCCGGGAACGGCCGCTATGCCGTTGAGCACGTCCTCGCTGTCGGTCGCGTTCACCTGGGCGCGCAGCCGGCCGGCGTCGATCGTCCCGGTGACGTGCCCGGTGGCGGCGTCGATCCGCAGGACGGTGTCGGTGTGCCAAACGTTTGCGTAGACGTCGTTGCCGACGCATTCGAGCTCGTTGAGCTGGTCCTGCCCGACGTCCACGCTGCCGGTGACGGCGAAGGTCTTCGGGTCGCGGAAGGTCAGCCGGGACGAGCCGTTGCTCATCACGAGCCGTCCGTCGGCCTGGTGGCAGAGGCCCCAGCCCTCGCCTTCGTAGCTGACCCGCCGCAGCTCGGCGAGGGTTTTGGCGTCGCGTTCGATGGCGACGCCGTCCTGCCAGGTGAGCTGCCACAGCGTCGGCCCGAGGACAGTGACGCCTTCGCCGAAGAGCGGCGCGGGGAGGGTGGCCTTCGCGGTGGGCGGGCCGCCGGCCGGGCCCGCGGTGAGCGTCGACTGCCCGGAGAGGCCGGTGCTCTCGTAGAGGACGTCGCCGGCGAACTCGAGGCCTTCGGTGAAGGCGGCGGGGTCGTGCGGCAGGGTCGAGACGACCTGGACGGTGAGCTGTTCGGGGGCGGTTTCCTGGCCGGGGGCGCCGGCGCAGCCGCCGAGCGCGGCGGCCGCCAGCAGGGTGGTGACGATCGGCGTGCGCACGATGAACAGCCTGGCACGGCCGCCGGGGAGGCGTGCGGCACAATTGGCCGCATGACGCTGCTGCTGACCCTCGACGACGGTTCCGTGCAGCGCAAGCTCGCCGATGCGGTGGAGTTCGCGCGCGCGGCGGTGCTCGAAGAAACGCCCGAGGAGCAGATCGGCACCCACGTAGGTGTCTCGCGTGAGGACGCGGTCACGGCGAGTCACCTGTTCGAGGCCCAGGTCCCGGGCTACCGCGGCTGGCGCTGGTCGGTGACGGTCGCCCTGGCGGGCGACGACGAGCCGGTGACGGTCAGCGAGGTCGTCCTGGTGCCGGGCCCGTCGGCGCTGATCGCCCCGCCGTGGGTGCCGTGGGAGCGCCGCGTCCGCGCGGGCGACCTGGGCGTCGGCGACATCTTCCCGACGGACGAGAACGACCCCCGCCTGGCCCCGGCGTACCTGCAGTCGGACGACCCGGCGGTGGAGGAGGTAGCGCGCGACGCGGGTCTGGGGCGCGTCCACGTGTTGTCCCGCTTCGGCCGCACGGACGCGGCCTCCCGCTGGCACGGAGGCGAGTTCGGCCCCCGCTCCGACATGGCGCGCAGCGCGCCGGACGTGTGCGGGACGTGCGGGTTCTTCGTACCGCTGGCGGGTTCGTTGCGCGGCGGGTTCGGGGTGTGCAGCAACGACATTTCCCCAGCGGACGGCCACGTGGTGGACGTGGAGTACGGCTGTGGGGCGCACTCGGAGGTCGAGGTCGAGGTGACGTCGTCGGTCCCGGTGGCCGAGCTGGTTTACGACGATTCGCTGTTGGACTTCACACCGGTGCCGTCGGAGGTGGCGGAGTCGGCGGCGGTGGCCGAGCCGGAGACGGCGATCGCGGAGGCGGACGTCTCGCCGGCGGAGGTGGAGCCGGAGGTAGCGGCCGAGCAGGCTGCGGTTGTTGTTGAGCCGGTTGCGGCCGAGCCGGACGCGGAGCGCGCTGAGGCGGCTGGTGTAGTCGCCGAGCCGCAGGCGGAATCGGCGGGTGTGGTTGCGGAGCCGGAAGCCGCCGAGGCTGCTGGTGAGCCGGCCGAGTCCGAGGCGGCGCAGGCGGAAGCCGCGGCAGTAGTCGCCGAGCCGGCTGAGTCCGAGGTGGCGCAGACAGAAGCGGCGGGTGTCGTCGAGCCGGCTCCGGTGCAGGCCGAAGAGGCTGGCGCGGTCGCCGAGCCCCAGGGCGATGTCGAGCCGACCGAGTCCGACGTGGCGCAGGCGGAAACGGCGGCAGTTGTCGCCGAGCCGGCTCCTGCTCAGGTCGAAGAGGCTGGCGCGGTTGGTGAGCCGCAGGCGGAGGAGTCGGCGCAGGTGGAAGCGCCTGCCGATGCCGAGGTAGGTGAGTCGGCGCAGAGCGATGTGGCTGCTCCCGAGGGCGCGGCGGATTCCGAGCAGGCCGAAGCGGCAACCGCCGCGACTGCCGAGCCGGTTGCGGCGCAGAGCGATGCTGTAGCGGAGCCGCAAGCCGCAGAGACGGAGCCCGAGCACGCTGCTGCGGCCGATGCTGTTGCCGAGCCGCAAGCCGCGGAGACGGAGCCCGAGCACGCTGCTGCGGCCGATGCTGTTGCCGAGCCGCAAGCCGCGGGGACGGAGCCCGAGCACGCTGCTGCGGCCGATGCTGTTGCCGAGCCGCAGGCCGCGGTGGCGGAACTCGAGGGCGAGCACGCTGCCGCCGCCGAGCCGCAAGCAGGCGAGACTGCTGTGCCAGTGGAGGCTGAGGAGCCGGTTCAGGCTGATGCAGGTGGCCAGTCGGCTCCGGTCGAGGCTGATGTTCCTGAGCCGGCCGAGGCCGAGCCCACTCAGGCCGAGGTGACCGATGCGATTGTTGAGCCGATCCCGGCTGAGGTGATTGAGCCGGAGGCGGGTGAGGCTTCGGCGAGTGAATCGGCTGCGGTGGTGAGCGAGCCGGCTGAGCCGACCCCGGCTGAGGTGATTGAGCCGGAGGCCGGTGAGCCTTCGGCGAGTGAATCGGCTGCGGCTGAGCTGACCCGGGCTGGGGTGATTGAGCCGGCGGCCGTTGAGGATTCGGCGAGTGAACCGACCGCGTTGGCGGGCGAGTCGGCTGAGGTCAATGCACCGGAGGCTGGTGAGTCGGCGGGCGATGTTGCTGAGGTGACCGAGTCGGAGGTTGGTGCGTCGGCGCCGGTGGAGAGCCACGCTGCGGGTGAGCCCACCCACGCTCAGGCGACCGAAACCGCGCCGGTTGATGAGCTGCCTGCTGCTGCTCTCACCGACTCCGTTGTCACCGAGGCCGGTGACTCCGCCGACCCTGAAACTGGCGAGACCGAGCCCGCGCCGGCAGACGAAGCTCAGGCCCGTGTCGACACCACCGGTGAAGCCGCTCGTGAGCAGCGGGATCTCTGACGCCGCCGGGGCCGATCCCTTCGGCACCGCGCGGCTCCGGGACTCCACCCTGCGCGCCTGGCGGGACTCGCCCACTCGGCTGATCGAGGACACCAACGTCGAACGGGACCTGCGCGTTGGGGCCTATCGGGACCGGCTCTTCGTCGAGCTTGCCCAGAATGCCGCCGATGCCGCCATGGCTCAGGGGACGCCCGGGAAGATCCGGGTGTCCCTTGTGGACCGGGAGCTTCGGTTCGCCAACACCGGTGCGCCCCTTGATGCGAGGGGTGTTGCCTCCCTTGCCTCGCTGCGGGCGTCCGGGAAGACTGGCGACACCGTCGGACGCTTCGGGGTCGGCTTTGCCGCCGTTCGGACCGTTTCCGACGCTCCCAGCGTGGTCTCGACCAGTGGTGGTGTCCTCTTCTCCGCCGAGAAGACTCGTGCTGCGGCCGAGATTCAAGGGGATGTTCCTGTTCTCAGGCTGCCCTGGCCTGTCGAGGCAACAGTTCCCGAAGGCTTCGACACCGAGGTCCGCCTGCCGCTCAGGGATGACGTTGATGGGCAAGCCCTTCTCGATCAGCTCGCCGATGACATCGGTGATCTTCTCCTCGCCCTGCCTTGGCTCGCCGAAGCCGATGTGGACGGTCGCGTTTGGACTCGTCGGAGCCACGACGACGTCGTCGAGATTCGGGGGCAGGGAAAGGAAACTCGGTGGCTGACTCATCGAGGCGACGTCGTGTGGGCCGTTCCGGTTGACGAGCACGGCCTTCCGCAACCCCTCGAAGAAGACGTCCTCCACGCACCCACCCCGACCGATGACGGGCTCTCGCTGCCCGCGCGGCTTCTCGCGACCGTGCCGGTCGAACCCTCGCGGCGGCGGGCCCTTCCGGGGGCTGGACTGACAGCCGCGCTCAAGAACGCCGCTGTCGAGTACGTCCAGCTGGTCAGGATGTTGCCGGCGGAGCAGCGGTTCGCGCTCGTGCCCACGCCCGGGTTTCCGAAGTCCACTGTGGACGCGCAGCTGCGTGACGAGGTCATCGCCAGTCTCAGCGCCGAACCGTGGCTGTCCACTCAGGACGGTCGGGACGTCGCCGGAAGGCAGGCGAAAGTCCTCGACGTCGATGTCGAAGGACTGCCCGAGCTGATCGCCGACGTCGTTCCGGGGCTGCTCAAGGGCGCCGCGCCCGCCAGTGTGCTGAAAGCCGTTTCCGTGCAAGTCGTCAGCGTCGAAGAAGTGCTGGAAACGCTAACCGGCACCTCCCGCGAACCGAGCTGGTGGCATGACGTCTACGCGGCGCTCGCCCGGGCCGTCGAGTCCCACGCTCTTGCGAGTGAACGGTTGGACGGTCTGCCCGTTCCGTTGTCCGACGGCCGGACGCTGCCTGGGGCGCGCGGGTGTCTGCTCGTCGAGGGATCAGCTGAGCTGCTCGAGCTGTTGTCCGATGTGGATATTCCGGGGCTGCGGCTGGTGCACCCCGCCGCGTCGCACCCGCTGCTGGAACGGCTGGGCGCCAAGCATGCCGACGCCCGTGAGCTGCTCAACGCCGACCAGTTGCGCGACGCCGTCGAGCGCAGTGTCGAAGACGTCCGGTCCGGATTGGACGGTACGACGCTCGCCGGTGCCGTCCTGCGGCTGGTTGCCGACTGCGGGGACGATGCTCCACGCTGGGTCGGCGCGCTCGCGCTGCCTGCCACCGACACCTGGCGACGCGCCGACGAGCTCGTGCTTCCGAATTCGCCGCTGCTGGACGTCTTCGACGAAGAAGTGTTCGAAGAGGACGGCGCGCTCGACGTGCTCGACGAGGACTTCGCCGAGGACTGGCCGGCCGGCACGCTCAAGGCTGCCGGGGTGCTCGACTCGTTCGCGCTCGTCGTGGACGACGAGCCGCACGAACCCGATCACGACCTGCCCGACGAAGAAGCCTGGTGGGACTCGCTGCCGGAACCGCCGTCGATCCTCGTTGCCGTCCGGGATCTCGATCTCGTCGGTGATGACGCCTGGCCGGCCGCGCTCCGGCTGCTCGCCGCGCGGCCCGAGACCTGGCACGCCCTGCGCACGCCGAACGGGCACGCGCGCTGGTGGATCGCGCAGTACGCCGTGCTCGGCGGGCTCGCGCCCAACGAGTGGCGCTTGCCGGACGCCGATCTTGCCGGGCTCTACGACGAGGTTCCCGATCTCGGGCTGAGCACCGACCTCCTCGAAACCGCCGGGGTGCGGACCGGGCTGACGCTATCCACTGTGGACGAGGCGCAGGACGTGCTGCACCGCCTCGCCGACCCGGAACGGCGGATCACCCCTGGGCTCGCGGCGCGCGCTTACGACGCGGTCGTCGAGTCCGGGTTCGAGGTCCACGAGCCGGGCGCCCTGCGGGCGGCGGACGGCTCGGTCGTCGGTGGCGCGCTGATCCTCGACGTCCCGTGGGTGGCCGGCGCGCTGGAACCGCACGAGTACGTGGTCGCGCCCGCCGATCCCGACCGGCTTTCGTACCTGCTCGACGAGCCCCTCGCCAGCTCGGAAGAAGCCGAGGTCATCAGCGAAGGCGAGTACGCGCCCTGGGCCGACCTGCCCGCGCTCAAGCTCGTCGCCGATCAGCTCGGGATCCGGCTGCCCGAGGGCGGTGTCCTGGTGCACGACCCGCTCACCGTGCGGATCCAGGGCGCCGAACACGACGTCCAGTGGTGGTCCGACGGCCGGCTGCACGCGGCCGACACCTCCGAGGGCCTGGCCCGCGCGTTCGCTTGGGCGGCCGACCGCTGGCCCGACCGGCACCTCATCACGGCGCTCCTCGACGACCCCTCGCCGCGGACCCTGCTGAGTTAGACCCGCTGGGCCGACTTCGACCCCCGGCGGGCGGCGGCGCGCTGCCAGCCGATGATCGCCAGGCCGACGAACCCGAGCACGAACCCGGACAGCGCCGTCTGAACCCACAGCCCCGAAGTCGTGAAGAAGAGCACCACCAGCGCGACAGCCCAGATCGAGGTGCCTACGATCACCACCGGCGTCAGGTCGGTCAGCTTCTTGGGCAGCTCCGGCGTGTGCCGCAACGAGCCCGTAACCTCCGGTGGATTGATCGGTTCACTCACGTGGTGAAGGGTACTCCGCAGCAGCGACAGAATGGGCAGGCCAAATGGCGGAGCAGGAGACGACCCGCGCCGGGACGTCCACACTGGACCGGTTCTTCAAGATCACCGAACGGGGCTCGACCGTCCCGCGCGAACTGCGCGGCGGCTTGGTCACCTTCGTCACGATGGCCTACATCGTGGTGCTGAACCCGCTGATCATCGGCAGCTTCTCGGCCGACGACGCGGGCGCGCACAAGGACCTCCTCGGCGGCATCCTGCCCGTACCGCAGGTCGCCGCGGTGACGGCGCTCGTCGCCGGCGTGATGACCATCCTCATGGGCCTCGTCGCGAACTACCCGTTCGCCATCGCGACCGGCCTCGGCATCAACAGCCTGGTCGCGGTCACCATCGCCCCGCAGATGACGTGGCCCGAAGCGATGGGCCTGGTCGTCATCGAGGGCGTGATCATCGTCCTGCTGGTGCTCACCGGGTTCCGCACCGCGGTGTTCCGGGCCGTGCCGGCCGCGCTGAAGTCCGCGATCGCCGTCGGCATCGGCGTGTTCATCTGCCTGATCGGCCTGGTCGACGCCGGGTTCGTGCGCCGGCTGCCGGACGCCGCGCACACGACCGTCCCGGTCGGCCTGGGCATCAGCGGCTCGATCGCCTCCTGGCCGACCGCGGTGTTCGTCGTCGGCCTGCTGGTCACCGGCATCCTGGTCGCGCGCAAGGTCAAGGGCGCGATCCTGATCGGCGTGCTGTCCTCGACCGTGCTGGCCATCGTCGTCGAGGCGATCGTCAAGGCCGGGCCGTCGCAGGGCACGAACCCGAAGGGCTGGAACCTCGGCTACCCGGCGCTGCCGGACCAGGTCCTCGGCCTGCCGAACCTCTCGCTGGTGGGTGAGGTCTCGTTCGGCGCCTGGACGCGGCTGCCGATCATCACCGTCTGCCTGCTGGTGTTCACCTTGGTCCTGGCCGACTTCTTCGACGCGATGGGCACGATGACCGGCCTCGCGAAGGAAGCCGACCTGCTGCCGCCGGACGGCCAGCTGCCCAACGTCGGCAAGGCGCTGTTCGTCGAGGGGCTCGCGGGCGCGGCCGGCGGGTTCGGCTCGGCCAGCTCCAACACGGTGTTCGTCGAGTCGGCGGCCGGCATCGCCGAGGGCGCGCGGACCGGCCTCGCGAACATCGTCACCGGCGTGCTGTTCATCGCCGCGATGTTCCTGACGCCGCTCTACCAGGTCGTGCCGGTCGAGGCGGCCGCGCCGGCGCTGGTCGTGGTCGGCGCGATGCTGATGGCGCAGGTTCGCGACATCGACTTCACCGACTACTCGATCGCGCTGCCCGCGTTCCTGACCATCGTCGTCATGCCGTTCACCTACTCGATCGCGAACGGCATCGGCGCCGGCTTCGTCAGCTACGTCGTGATCCGCGCGGCCACCGGCAAGGCCCGCCAGGTGCACCCGCTGATGTGGGTGATCGCGCTGGCGTTCGTGGCGTACTTCGCGGTCGGGCCGATCCAGGCGGCGTTCAAGTGATCAGCCCGCGTCGCTGACTTCGAGGGTCCGGTCGAGGACCGACCGGTTCGCGGCGAAGTCCGCCACGGGCGCGTCGAAGCCGATGGTGACCATGGTGTCGCCGATGCCCACGGCGACGAGGCTCACCTGCCGCGCGACCCCGGCGCGGTCGAAGGTGTAGTCCCACTCGGCGGCGTCGCAGCTGCCGACCGGCGCGTGCTCGGCGACCGACGTGAGGTGGTAGCCGGACTCGTGGTGGGTGGAGTGCTCGAGGGCGCGCAGGCCGCTCAGCGGATCCTCCTGAGTGAGGGGGATCCGGTTGGTTTCCAGCACCAGCCGGCCGGTCGGATCGGTGCGGGTGGCGCGCTCGTCCACGTTCGCCACCGGCCAGTCCGGGACCGGGATCTCGAAGTTCCAGCCGCGGCCGTTGGCGGCGTCCGGTGACCGGTAGACCTGAAGGTGGCCGACCTGCGTGCTCGGCGGTGCCGTGACGCTCGCGGTGGCCGGGGCCGGGGCGCCCTCCGGGGTCGCGCCCCCGGAGGGCAGGACCTGGATCACCACGATCCCGAGCGCGACCGCGCCGACCACGGCCGAGCCCACCAGCTTCTTGTTCATCGAACCCCCCCGGTTTCTCCGAGAGGAGGACGCGCAGGGGACGCGGGGGTTGCGGTGGAGATCACCCGTTCGCCTGAAGTTTCGTAAGGTATGCTAACTATATGTCCGGCGACACGCACGAGCGCTCCTTGGCGAGCCGTCTGCGTCTCGCGGTGGTCCGGCTCAACCGCCGGCTGCGGGCACAGCGCGTCGGGGACGACCTCACGCTGACTCAGGTCGCCGCGCTGTCCACCTTGCACAAGTGCGGTGCGCTGACCCCGGGTCAGCTCGCCGCGAAGGAAGGCGTCCAGCCGCCCTCGATGACGAGGGTGATCGCCGCGCTCGAGGAGATGCGTTTCGTCGAGCGGCGCCCTCACCCGACCGATGGCAGGCAAGCCATCGTCGAGCTGTCCGAGAGCGGGCTGGCCTACGTTCAGAAGGCCATCTCCGTGCGGGAGGCGTGGCTGGACCGGCAATTGGCGGAACTCGGCGACGAAGAGCGTGAAGTGCTCTCCAAAGCCGCCGAAATCATAGACAGGATGGCGGGGAACTAACCACGGTGACGGTCACGGGTAGCGAAACGAAGCGTTCGATCCAGACCACTGCTACCCGGGAAACGGCTTCACCGCCGTCCGCTTCACCACCGTCTCCGGCCAAGCGCGGCAGCATGTTCGCCTCGCTGCGAATCCGCAACTACCGGCTGTTCTTCACCGGCCAGGTCATCTCGAACATCGGCACCTGGATGCAGCGCATCGCCCAGGACTGGCTGGTGTTCACCCTCAGCGGCAACAACCCGATCGCCCTCGGCATCGCCGTCGCGCTGCAGTTCGCGCCGACGCTGTTCCTTTCGCTCTGGGCCGGTGTTCTCGCCGACCGCGTCGACAAGCGGCGGCTGCTCACCTGGATCCAGGCGGCGGCGTGTTCGCAGGCCGTGGTGCTCGGCGTCCTCGACATCACCGGGCTCGTGGCGCTGTGGCAGGTCTACGTCCTGTGCTTCACGCTCGGCATCACGGCGTCGCTCGAAGTGCCGACGCGACAGTCGTTCGTCGCCGAAATGGTCGGCCGGGACCAGATCGCGAACGCCGTCGCCCTGAACTCGTCGATCTTCAACATGGCGCGGATCGTCGGGCCGGCGATCGCCGGGTTCGCGATCACGTGGATCGGCACCGGCTGGCTGTTCATCGCGAACGCGCTGAGCACGGTCGCGGTGATCGCCGGGCTCGTCCTGATGAACCCGGACAAGCTCTTCCGCGTCGCGGCGGTGCCGCGCGAGAAGGGCCAGCTCGCCGAGGGCCTGCGCTACGTCCGGCGGCGCTCGGACCTGATGACGGTGATGGTGCTGGTGCTGTTCGTCAGCACGTTCGGCATCACGTACTTCTCCTCCCTCCCGATCGTCGCGGCGAACGTCTTCCACACGGCGGCCGACGGCTACGGCTTGCTGTCGACACTGGTCGCGGTCGGCACGTTCACGGGCGCGATCATGTCGGCCCGCCGCGGCACGAAGGGCCGGCCGCGGGTGCGGCTGATGCTCGTGTCCGCGTTCTTCCTCGGCGTGTTCGAGCTGATCACGGCGTTCATGCCGACCTACCTGACGTTCGGCCTCGGCCTGATCCCGCTCGGCTTCGCCACGATGACGTTCCTCAACACGGCGAACGCGCTGGTGCAGACGTCGGTCAGCCCCGAGATGCGCGGCCGCGTGATGGGGCTGTACGTGCTGGTGCTCATCGGCGGCAACCCGATCGGCGGCCCGATGGTGGGGTGGATGGCTCAGGCGTTCGGCGGGCGGTCTCCCTTCTACATCGGTGGGGCGGTTTCGGCGTTGGCCGCGGTGGTCTGCGCGGTCGTGCTGATCCGGCGGGGTGGGGTTTCCTGGCCGGTTCAGCGGGGGTTCGGGCTTCGGGTGCTGAAGCGGGCGAAGGTCTAGACGAGTAATGCGTATGTCCGGGTGGTGATGACGATCCGACCGGCTTCTGCCGCTTGCCCTCGCGCTGGTTCCGGGGGCTGCGGCTGCACCGGGTCTGCACCCCGGCCGGGCTACCCATCGCCTGGGCGCCGGCCGATCCGAAGATCGACGAGCGGCAGGTGCGCATGGCGATCTGCGACCACTGACCGAGTTACGCATTACCTCGCCTAGCGGCCCAGTAGCGGTGGGACCACCTTCTCGGCCAGCTCACGGATCCCCGGCATCGTCCGGTCGAGGTCGAACATCTTGACGACGAGGGTCTGGGCGGAGCCGTTGACGAGCTGGACTTCGATGACCCCACCTTGTTCGCTGACGTCCGCGGGCCGGCCCGCGAAGCTGTCGGCGAAAACCCGAGTCGGGCTGCTGGGGTTGTACGCGAGCGTGACCTCGGCTCCGCCGGCTTTGCGCCCGCAGGCGGACGGCCAGTCGGGTTGGACCTGGTCGAGGGGAAGGCCGAGCCCCCGGGCTAGCTGGGTGCAAAGCTGCCGCATGATCAGCGGGTAGGCGGCATCGGCGATGCCGGTGCCGGTGATCGGGCTCAGCTCGGGTGGGTGTGCCTGCTCTTCCCGGCTCGGCAGCGACGGCCCCGGCGTGGTGATCGCGCCGACCATCGCGGTGCCGAGTTCCTCCGCCATCCCCCGGAAGTCTTGCTCCGCGCGGACGCCCAGCTGGTTCGCGACCCGGAGCTGGAGTTCGGGGGCGGCCCACTGTTCCTCGGTGTCGGCGAGCCGGACGGTCAGCACGGCGTCGGTGGCGGGGGCGGTGGGGCTCTTCGTCATCGTCCCCTGGTGCGCGGCCACGGTGACCGCGACCGGTTCGACGCCGTCGATCGGACGCCGTTCGTAGGTGCTCGCGGTGACCTCCAGCTCGTCGGTGACCACGTGGCAGGCGTCGCCCGACACCTCGCGCAGGACCGCGCCGCCCAGCACCTTGCGCCAGGTGTCTGCCGGAACGGCGTTGCAGAGCACCTGGCCCCGCGTGCCGAACGGCAGTGCCGCGGCCATCTCCCCGGTCGGCATCGGGACCGGGCGGATCGCCTCGCCGTGCGCCGACGGCCACTTGGCCGGCAGTGCCCTCGGTGCTTCCGCCGGCGAGTCGTGGGCCGACCACCAGGCCAGGCCGCCCACCAGCATGAAGACCGCCGTCAACGTCACCGCGATCAGCACGGTGCGGTCCTTCTGCATCCCCCTCATGTTCACGGCGTAACCGTATCGGCACGCACCGACGAAAAAGGGCGGTTCAGAACACCGCTGTCACTCGAACGAGTGAGATCCGGGTCTCCCCATGGGACCCCTTGCCCGAAGAGATGAGGTTAGGCTAACCTCATGCATGTCCGCTTCGTGGTGGGAGCGGCAGTCAGTTCGGGAACGGACGGAGCCCCGGCCCTGGGAACCCCAGGCCGGGGCTTCGTTCACTTCACGGCAGTGTCGGGCTGAGCGCGCCGCTCGTCAAGGGACTCTCACCCGGTGGCGTGGGCAGCCGGTTCAGCGTCAGGCCGAAGTAGACCCGGTACGCCGTCCGGATCGCCGCTTCGGAAGCCAGGACGACCTCGTGCCGGACGCCGTCGACCGTCTCGATCAGCCGGTCTCCCGACAGCGTCACGCGGCCCTGGGACGTCGGGCGGGAACACGTCAACGACTTCGTGAAGTGCGACGACGGCGAAGTCGCCTGCCACCACGCCATCGGGACGAAGTCCGACAGCGGCCGCGGACGGCGTTCCAGGCGGTACTGCGGCTTGCCGTCCTGCAGGACGTCGACGTCGCCGTGGGGCGCGTCCAGCACCAGGAACTCGCCGTCCGGATCGGACTGCGCGTCCACGCCGGACAGTCGCAGCGGGTGCCGGGAGAAGCGGCCGAAACCGACGTCGACCAGCCACTCTTCTTCGTCCAGTGAAACGACGATCGCCGCGTGGTCCAGGGGCGGGCCCAGCGTGCCGTCCGGGCGGAACACCTGGGCCGCGTGCAACGCCGCGTCGTACCCCAACGAGCGCAGCAGCGCCGCGAAGAGGCCGTTGAGCTCGTAGCAGAACCCGCCCCGGCGGCGGCGGGCGATCTTGCCGAACAGTGCCTCTTCGGTCAGCTCGATCGGCTCGCCCAGGTGGATGCTCAAGTTTTCGAACGGCACCGCGGCCAGGTGGCGTTCCTGCAGGTGGCGCAGCGTCGCGAGGTCGGGTGTCGCCGGCCACGCGACGCCGAGGCGGTCCAGATACGCGTCGACGTCCATGGCGAACACTCAAACACCTCGACCGCGCTCGAGGTCAAGTGATTTCACCCGCCGACGAAAAACGGGGCCCTCCCGTGCAGGAGGACCCCGTTTGCCGTAGGACTCAGCCCAGCAGCAGGCCGTTGCCACCGGCGACGGCGTTGTCGAACCGCTTGGAGATCTCGGCCCAGTTGAAGATGTTCCAGAGAGCCTTGACGTAGTCCGGCTTCACGTTCTTGTAGTCCAGGTAGAACGCGTGCTCCCAGACGTCGACCAGCAGGATCGGCACGGTCGGCAGGATCAGGTTGTTGTGGTGGTCGCGCAGCTGCTGGGTGATCAGCGTCTTGCCGATCGGGTCCCAGGAGAGCGCGCCCCAGCCGTTGCCCTGGATCGTGGTCGAGACGGCGGTGAACTGCGCCTTGAACTTGTCGAAGGAGCCGAACGCCTCGTCGATCGCCGCGGCCAGTTCGCCGGTCGGCTTGTCGCCGCCTTCCGGCGACAGGATCTTCCACCACACGACGTGGTTGGCGTGGCCGGCCAGGTTGAAGGCCAGCGTGGTCTCCAGGCCGACGATGTTGCCGAAGTCGTTCGCTTCGCGGGCGGCTTCGAGCTTGTCGAGCGTGTCGTTCGCGCCCTTGACGTAGGTCGCGTGGTGCTTGCTGTGGTGCAGCTCGTTGATCTCGCCGGAGATGTGGGGCGCGAGGGCGCCGTAGTCGTAGTCGAGATCGGGCAGCTCGTAGCGGGCCATTGGCCCTCCTTCTGTCTTCGACACAAGTTTCCGGTACCGAACCTAGTAGCACACTGCCCTCCGCGGCGAGCGGGGGCGCGTGGCCGTCACTGCGTGGGACGGCGGCTCCGTAGGTGGCGTACCCGAGGGTCCGCCACCCGAAACCGAGCCTGCTACCTGGACTTAACTGGAGGTCAACGAGCTGTGAGATCACGCACGGAAGTCGTCCAGGCGGGAAGCCAGTTCGTCGAAGACGGCGACGTTGCACTCGAACGCCACCAGTGTCTCGTCGATCACGCGGGCGCGGTCGGCCTCGTCCCACGGTGCGTTGTCCAGCTTCGCGCGGTACTGGTCCCGGAAACGCGGGGCGCTGCCGATCTCGAAGTGGTAGAAGAGCGTGCCCGCCTCGGCGACGTCGTACTGGCGCTCCAGCAGCCGCCGGATGGCCTGGCCGCCGGCGATGTCGCCCAGGTAGCGCGTGTAGTGGTGGGCGACGTACCCGCCCGCCCACGAGGACGCTTCCTCGATCCGCGAAACGTAAGCCCGGGTGGACGCGAGCGGCTCGATCGTCGAGCGCCAGTCCGGGCCGACCAGGTGGGCCAGGTCGCGCTCCAGGTTCGGCAGCCGGCGCAGCTCGTCGAAGACGAACTCGCCCCCGACCGGGTCGCCGGCCATGCGATCGCTCGCCGCCTCGATGGCGCTGTAGACGAAGTAGTACTGGATCGCCAGCCGGGTGTAACCCTCCTGTGTCAGCTCACCGCCGAGCAGGGCGCGCATGTACGTCGAGTAGTTCGCCTTCTCGTGCACCTCGAGCGTCGACGCGCGCAGGGTCGCCGAGAACGGGCGAGCGTCCGTGGTCACCGACATGGGGCAGGCCTCCCGGCGATCGATCTGACACGCTGTCAGAAAGATCGTAGGGCATTTTTCCGGGTTAGGCTACCCTAAATCGACGCCCCGACCGCGCGCAGCACGAACCGGACGGCGGCTTCGACGACGTCTTCCAGCTGCTCAGGGGGCCCGTCGACGAGCGCCCGGTTGCCCAGCGCGGCGGTGATCATCGGGATCAGGACGTCCGGGTCTTCGGCGGGCCAGCGCCCGAGGTCGACGCCGCCGGCCAGGATCGCGCGCAGCCGGTCGGTGATCGGGTCGGCGTGCGCGCTGATCCGGCGGTAGGCCGCGGGGGCCAGCGCCGACGCGAGCGCCGTGCCCGGTGGCATGTGGAACTCGGCCAGCACGCGCAGCTGCAGCCGGACGAACGTCGCGAGCTGGTCGACCGGGTCGGCCTGCGCCTCGACGGCTTCGGTCAGCCGCGTGACGTACCGGGCCGCCTCGTCCTCGACGAACGCGACGAGCAGGCTTTCCTTGTCCGGGAAGTGGTTGTACAGCGCGGTCCGGCCCACCCCAGCCGCCGAGGCGACGCCGGCGAGCGTGATCGCGTCGAAGCCGCGTTCGTACAGCTGGGCGCGCAGGACTTCGAAGACGCGCGTGCGGACTTCGCGCCGGTGCGCCTCCAGCGACTCACCGAGAATCTTCGGCATCGACCCAGGCTAGCGGTCAGTCGCTCAGCTGCCAGGTGTGCACCGGCTCGCCGGACTCCGACAGTTCCAGGTAGCGGCCCAGCATGCGGGTCAGCGCTGCTTCCCGGTCGAGCCCGCGTTCCTGCGCGCGCAGGACGTAGTCGCGCTGCCAGGTCGCCCCCGTCCGCCGCGCGAGGCAACGCCGCTCGATGATCCCGAGGTAGCGCTCGCGGGCTTCGTCGGAGACGTCGGAGCGGCGCAGGCCCTCGTGGGCGAGCGGGAGCAGCACGCGCAGCGCCAGCTCGTCCGGCGGGATCCAGCCGATGCCCGGCCAGTACAGCTGCGCGTCGAAGCCGCGGCGGGCGCCGGCGTAGAGGTTCTCTTCCGCCGCCTGGAAGGACATCTGGCTCCACACCGGGCGTTCCGCCTCGGCGAGCGCGCGCTGGGCGCCGTAGAAGAACGCCGCGTTCGCGACCGTGTCGACGACCGTCGGCCCGGCGGGCAGCACCCGGTTCTCCACGCGCAGGTGCGGCAGGCCGTCCACGACGTCGTACACCGGGCGGTTCCAGCGCCAGATCGTCCCGTTGTGCATGCGCAGCTCGGTCAGCTTCGGCGCCTGTCCCGCGTCGAGCGCCTCGATCGGGTCTTCGGCGTCGGTTTCCGGGAGCAGGCCGGGGAAGTAGCGGACGTTCTCCTCGAACAGGTCGAAGATCGACGTGATCCAGCGCTCGCCGAACCAGACGCGCGGCCGCACGCCCTGGTTCTTCAGCTCTTCGGGTCGCGTGTCGGTCGCCTGCAGGAACAGCGGGATGCGCGTTTCGTTCCAGAGTGCCTTGCCCAGCAGGAACGGCGAGTTCGTCGCGAGCGCGATCTGGGGCCCGGCCAGGCACTGCGCCGCGTTCCAGTGCGCCGCGAACTCCTCGGGCGCGACCTGCAGGTGCAGCTGGACGCTGGTGCAGGCCGCTTCCGGCAGGATCGACTCGGCATAGCTGCGCAGGCGTTCGGGCTGCTGGCCCGGCAGCGCCGCGCCCTCCATCGCGAGCACCGTGCGTTCACCGCGCGCGGCGAAGATCTGGTCGTTCAGCGTCGAGTAGCGGGCGTTGTTGGTGAGCCACTTCTGGTCGAAGTGCTCGTGCTTCAACGTCGGGAGGATGCCGATCATGGCCAGCTGCGAACCGGTGTCGCGCGCCTTCGACGCCGCCGTCGCGAGGTACGCGCGGAGGTCGTCTTCCAGCTGCAGGGCCGAATCGCCGGCCAGCGGCCGCGGCGGCACGTTCAGCTCGATGTTGTGCTGGCCCAGCTCGGTGGTGAACGACGGGTCGTCCAGTGCCTCCAGCACGGCGGTGTTCGTCATCGACGGGCGCAGCTCGCGGTCGACGAGGTTGAGCTCCACCTCGAGGCCGATGTTCTTGCGGGGGAACGAAAAGCTGCCGTCGGTGAGCATGCGGGCCAACGTGTCCAGGCAACGCTGCACCTTGCGGCGGTACCGTCCGCGGTCCAGCGTGTTGAACGGTTGAGCCGCGAGGTCCATCCCCATGACCATCCCTGCTTTGCGTCGGCGTGGAACTAGGACGTGTTTCAGGTCCTGGCGGACAACCGTTACACAGGCGATGCACCCGTGCTAGCGGCCAAACTGGTGCTCTCCGTCACGACGAGTTAACTGACAGCAAATTGAGCCCGTTCGTACCACCGGCCGTTCGACGTTCGGACCAGTGAAGTGCCCGGCAAGCGGGTGACAGACTGGGCGGATGGGCGTGATCCACATCGACGACATCGACGACCCGCGCGTGGCCGATTTTCGCGACCTGTCCACAGCGGACCGCCGCCCGGACCGCCCGGGTGGCAAGGGACTCGTCATCGCCGAGGGCACGGTCGTGGTGTCCCGGCTGCTGGCGTCCCGGTACCCGGTCCGGGCCCTGCTGGGCGTCGAACGGCGGTTCGCCGAGCTGGCGGACGACCTCGCCGGGCTCGACGTGCCCCGGTACGCCGCTTCCGCGGAGACGATGGCGGAGATCGTCGGCTTCCACCTCAACCGCGGGGTCCTCGCCGTCGCGGACCGGCCGGCGCCGCTGACGGTTTCCGACGTCGTCGAGGGCGCCGGCACGATCGCCGTGCTGGAAGGCGTCGGCGACCACGAAAACCTCGGCGCGCTCTTCCGCAACGCGGCCGCGCTCGGCGTCGACGGCGTCCTGCTCGGCCCCGGCTGTTCCGACCCGCTGTACCGGCGCAGCGTGCGCGTGTCGATGGGGCACGTCCTG
Organism: Amycolatopsis sp. NPDC114478; assembly: GCF_055633805.1. NCBI lineage: Bacteria > Bacillati > Actinomycetota > Actinomycetes > Pseudonocardiales > Pseudonocardiaceae > Amycolatopsis > Amycolatopsis sp. NPDC114478. The sequence continues at coordinate 77,382 of NZ_JBVKDO010000014.1, forward strand.
CGCGTGCCGTTCGGGCACCTCGCGGACTGGCCCGGCGGGCTCGACGACCTCAAAGCGCGCGGGTTCGCCGTGGCCGCGTTCACGCCGCGGCCGGGTTCGGTCCCGCTGCCGGACCTCCGGGCGCACGCACCCGGCCGGGTGGCCCTGCTGTTCGGCGCCGAAGGTCCCGGGCTGACGGAAACGGCGCTGGCGGCGGCTGATCACGCGGTCCGGATACCCATGCCGGCCGGAGTCGACTCCCTCAACATCGCGACGGCCGCCGCCGTGGCCTTCTACGAACTGGCGCGGGCCGACTAAGGTTCAGGTCCATGGAGCTGCGGATCCGCGGTGAGCGCGCCGTGCTGGCCGGACCGGGCGGGGAACACGCGCGCGAGGTCGACCCGCACAAGCTCGCGATCGGCGCCGACCTGGCCCAGGCCCTGCACGAGTGGGCGCGCGTGGCGTCCGCGGTCTCGGCGGGGTCCGGGGCCGAAGCGGGCGCGGTCGTTTCGCAGCGCGGCCGCCAGCTGGCCGGCCGGCTCGCCTCGGTGATGGGCACGACCGTGCGGTTCGTGGACCCGGTGACGGGCGCGGACACGGTCGTCGAGCCGCCCCCGCGCGAGGGTGCGCCCGGCCGGAAGTTCGTCCGGACCGTGCTCGGGCCGCTCGACCCGCCGGGAGAACCGACGCCGTGGCTGACCGGGTTGACGGTGTCGGCGTTCATCGCGGCCGTGGTCGTCGTGGCGATGCTGGCGCTGGCCTCGACGCTGGCCCGGGAGACGAGCGGGTGGCTGGCGCTGGTCGCGTCGGTCGTCGTGACGGCCGGGATCACGCCGTCGCTGTGGCTGATCCGCCGCACGCCGATCTTGCGGTGGGCCGCGTACGGCGCGGCGGGTGGTGTCGTGATCGCGTGGATCGGCGTGCTGGTGATCGCCTTCTAGCGGTGCCGGACGTAGGTGACGAGCGTCCCCTGCGCGCGCGTCGAGGTCTGGCTGCGGGGGCACGCCCAGCGCGGTGAGGCCGAAGCCGAGCGCGAGAACGCGCTCCTCGCCGGTGATGGCCGCCGAAGCACAGCACGACCCAGAGCGCCGGGGCGAGGAAGCCCGTGAACGACATCCGGAACTTCCGCCCGGGGACCGGAGGTGGCGCCGACGGGCGGCGCAGCAGCAGGATCCGGTCGGTGGCGTCGGCGAACTCGGCGACGGGGAGCAGGCCCTCGGTGCCGACGATCCCGGCGATCCGGGCGGGCGTGAGCTTCGCGTGTCGGACGCTCACGCACAGTTCGTCGCAGCCGTCGAACGGCGCGTCCAGCCACGGCAAGCGCGGCGACCGGCCGGCGACGACCCGGATCGCCAGCTCACCCGCACCGACCGCGGCGGCGGCCACCGCGACCGGCAGCAACGGCCAGAAGCTCGGAGCCGGCTTGACCCAGACGACCGCGCCCAGCACGCAGGCGGCGAACAGCGCGCCGAGGGCGGACCGGACGTGCCGGCGGGTGATCCGCGGCCGGGCGCGGGGTCGCAGCTCCTCCTCCGGCAGCCCGGCGCGGCGCAGCAGCAGGAGCCGGTCGGTGGCGTCGGCGAACTCGGCCACCACGGCCATCCCGGCGGCGGCCGCGACCGCGCCGACGTCCGCGCGGCTCAGCCGCAGCCGGCGCAGGCTCGCCCAGAACTGCTCCTCCTCGCCGAGCAGCTTCGCGAGCCGGCGGCGGTCGGCGTCCGTGCCGGGGCCCGGTCGAAGTTCCGCGTGGGCGTCCGCTCGAACCGCAGGCACCCGGCCTGGCCGGACGGCGGCAGCGACGAGTCCCCAGTGCGCGGGCGAAACTTCGACGACCGGCGCGCCGGAGAAGACGCGGAACCGCAGCTCGCCGAGCCGCAGCAGCCACGTCTGCTCGACGGCGTGCGCGGTGGTCGTCATCGAAAGTCACGCTGCATGACCGACCCCTCCCTCAGCGTGACATCGTAACCTGGCGGCATGCGGCAGCTGGACGCTTTGCGGAAGTTGTGCCTGGCCCTGCCCGAAGCGACCGAGCGGCTCAGCCACGGCTCGCCCGCTTGGTTCGTGCGCGGCAAGAAGACCTTCGTCATGTTCCACGACGACCACCACGGCGACGGCCGGCTCGCCTTCTGGTGCCCGGCGCCGCCCGGCGTGCAGGAAGAACTCGTGCGGACCGAGCCCGAACGGTTCTTCCGGCCGGCCTACGTCGGGCACCGCGGGTGGCTGGGCGTGCGGCTGGACGTCGACGTGGACTGGGGTGAGGTCGAGCGGATCGTGCGCGAGGCCTACCGGCAGGTCGCGCCGAAGACGCTCGCGGCGCGGCTGGATTAACCGCGCTGCGAGCGGACCCCGAGCAGCACGTCCTCCCAGGACGGCACGATCGGGTGGTTCTTCTTGGCCTTCGGCCGCGGCTGGTCGGCGTGGTCCTCTTCCGGATCCGCCGGGACGCGCGGGATCTCGCGCGTGTCGTCGTCCGGGTCCGGCTCGGCCGACGGCAGCTCGGCGCGCTCCGGTTCGACCGAGTCCAGCGTCGGCTGGAACTCCGTCTCGCGGGCCGGTTCGAGGGCGCGGACCGTGCGCGGGGCGCGGTAGGCGTTCGGGTCGAGCAGGACCTCGGCGTTCTCGTCGAGCGCCACGACCGTGCCGCCGTGCGCCCCGGGCGAGAACGCCCAGTGCGCGCGGTTGTCCGACCGCCCGGCCTTCCACCGCAGCACGACGACCCAGCGGCCGTCGTCGCCCTTCCACGAGTCCCAGGTGGCCTGGGAGTAGTCGTGCCCGCGGACGCCGAAGCCGTACGCGACGACCTCGCCGAGCGTCTGCACGTCGGGGCCGTCCTCGCGGACCGGGTGGGCGCTCTGCGCGAGCTCGGCGGTCCGGGACCGCTCGAGCAGGACGGGGTAGGCGTAGCGCTCGACGCGCTGCGTCGAGACGCCCGCGCCGGCGGCGACCTGCTCGACGGACTCGCCGGCGCGGATGCGCTGCTGGATCTCGCGTGGGCGCATCTGGCTCTCCAACTCGATTTCGATCTGGCCGAGGCGCGTGATGTCACCCCGCGCCGCCGCGCGCAGCCGCTCATCGGCCGGGAGCAGGAAACGAGTACGGCTCGCCGGGTCTTCGAGCACGATGGACTTCCCGTCCTCGTGCAGCCCGACCACTCGCAGCGCCCGCATTGTTCTCGCCTCCCCGATCTTCTTCACCGTTGTGGGTGCCCACGTTAGAACGGCGCGTCGGCTTGACGTGCGAGGCGCGCCGAGTCCGCGACGAACTGCCCACTGTTCACTTGGCGACTCCCGCATCATCGACGACCCAGGTCGGCGCCCGCCGGGTGACACGCCGGACACGGTAAGTCACGATCGAGTGGATCAAGACGGCGGCAGGCGGACCGTCACGGTGAGCCCGCCGCGCCGCCCGGGCTGGGCCTCGGCGTAACCCCCGTGCGCCGACGCCACCGAGCGCACGATCGACAACCCGAGCCCCGCGTTGCGCGTGTCCCCGGTGCGCTCCGACCCCACCCGGCGGAACGGCTCGAACAGCGTCGGCACGGCCTCGGGCGGCACCACCGGTCCCGAGTTCCGCACCTCCAGGGCCGGCTCGCCGCGGACTTCGACGTAGACCCAGCCGCCCGAGGCGTTGTACGTGATCGCGTTGACCACCAGGTTCGTCACCAGCCGCTCGAGCAGGACCGGGTCACCCGCCACCACCCGCGGCCGCAGCCTCGTCTCGACCGCCACCCCGGCCGCCGACGCCTGGGCCGCCGTCGCGCGGACCACCGACGCGGTCACCTCGTCCAGCCGGACCGGCGTCCGCGCCTGCAGGCCGCGGTCGCTGCGGGCCAGGATCAGCAGGCCCTCGATCATCCGTTCGCTGCGCTCGTTGGTGTGCAGCAGGTGCGTGCCGAGCTTCCGCAGTTCCGGCGCCGCTTCGGGGTCGGCCATCGCCACCTCGACCAGCGTCCGCTGCACGGCCAGGGGCGTCCGCAGCTCGTGGGACGCGTTCGCGACGAACCGCTTCTGGCTGTCGAACGACTCCGCGAGCCGGTCGAGCATGCCGTCGAAGGTGTCCGCCAGCTCCTTCAGCTCGTCGGGCGGGCCGTCCAGGTTGATCCGCCGGTCGAGCTTGCCCGCTTCCAGCCGCCGCGCCGCCGACGTGATGTCGTGCAGGGGCCGCAGCGCGCGGCCCGCCATCAGCCAGCCGAACAGCACGGCCAGCGCCGCCGTCACGACCAGCGCGATCGCCGAGCCGACCAGCAGCGTCGACAGCGTCGAGGAGCGGTATTCGTCGAGCGAGCCGCTGACCAGCCGCATCGCGACGCCGGCCGTGGGCATCGTCTGCGCCGGGATGCCGTAGGTCAGGTCGGCCGAGCCGACCGTCGACAAGGCGACCCGCGCCGGGTCCGGCAGGGTGCTCTGCACCAGCAGGTAGTTGATCACCACGAGCACCAGCCCGGCGAGCAGGAACAGCGCGCCGTACCAGGCGGTGAGCTTCGCGCGGACCGAAAAGCCGTTCACGGCGTGCCGAACCGGTAGCCGGCGCCGGGCACGGTCCCGATCACCGGCGGGTCGCCGAGCTTGCGCCGCAACGTCATCACGGCGACGCGCACCGCGTTCGTGAACGGGTCGGCGTGCTCGTCCCACGCCTTTTCCAGCAGGTCCTCGGCGCTGACCACCGCGCCCTCGGCCCGCATGAGCACTTCGAGCACGGCGAACTCCTTCGGCGAGAGCAGCAGGAACCGGCCGTCGCGCGCGGCCTGGTGGCGCGGCAGGTCGAGCACGACGCCGTCGCGCTCCAGCACCGGCGGCAGCGCGGGCCGCGCGCGCCGCGACAGCGCCTGCACCCGCGCGACCAGCTCGGCGAACGCGAACGGCTTCGTCAGGTAGTCGTCGGCGCCGAGGCCCAGGCCGGCGACGCGGTCGGTGACGTCGGCGGCCGCGGTCAGCATCAGCACGCGCGCTTCGCCGCCCGCCTCGACGACCGCCGCGCAGACGGCGTCGCCGTGCACCTTCGGCAGGTCGCGGTCGAGGACCACGACGTCGTAGCCGTGCACGCCGACGCGTTCGAGGGCCTGCTCGCCGTCGTAGCAGACGTCGACGGCCATCGAGAAGCGCCGCAGCCCCTCCGCCACGGAGTCGGCCAGCAGCCGTTCGTCCTCCACCACCAGCACGCGCACCCGCCCAGTCTGCGCAGGAGGGCCATAAGGACCGCATAAGCGACGCCGCTTAGCGCGCCCGAATGCCCCGATCCGTAGACCTGGCACCCATCCGGAGGACGAAAGGAGCGAGCCATGCGGACACGGATCTTCGTCGCGGCGCTCGGGGCGGCGCTGCTGCTCGGGGGCTGCGGCGCGAAGGCCGACGAGGGGTCGAAGGTCGCGTCGATCTCGACGCCGCCGAAGTCGGGCGGACCCACGGCGGCCGACAGCAGCGGCAAGAGCGACGAGGACAAGATGCGCGACTTCGCCAAGTGCATGCGCGAGCACGGCGTCGACATGCCCGACCCCAAGCCGGCCGGTGACGGCAAGGGCATGGCGATCACGCTGGGGGGCGACGCGAAGGACAGCGGGAAGCTCGACGCCGCGCAGAACGCGTGCAAGCACCTCATGCCCAACGGCGGCGAGATGAAGCCGCCGAGCGCCGAGCAGCTCGACAAGATGCGCAAGGACGCCAAGTGCATGCGCGACCACGGCATCGACATGCCGGACCCCGACCCGAGCGGCAAGGGCGCGATGCGGGTCGGCGGGCCGGGCGACGACCCGAAGAAGTTCGAAGCCGCCGCCAAGGCGTGCGGGCTGGGCATGAGCGTCAGCAGCGAGGCCGGAAAGTGAGCGAAGTGACCCACCTCAAGCCGCGCCGTCGCGGCCGGACGCGCTGGTTCGTCGCCGGCGCGGTCCTCGTCGTGGTGCTGGGCACCAGCTCGGTCGTCATCTTGACCCGGGTGTCGAGCGCGACGCCGGTCAAGGAGGCCGCGCCGCCGGCGGTCGAGACGGCCGAGGTGGTCAAGACCGACCTCAGCGAAGAGGAAGAAGCCGACGGCACCCTCGGCTACGGCGACGAATCGAGCGTCCAGGGCCGCAAGCCGGGCACGATCACGTCGCTGCCCGCGGCCGGCGCCACGATCACCCGCTGCCAGCCGGTGTACGGAGTGGACGCGAAGCCGGTGCCGCTGTTCTACGGAACGCTGCCCTTCTACCGGGACCTCGCCACCGGCGCGGACGACGGCGCCGACGTCAAGCAGCTGGAGGAGAACCTCAAGGCGTGCGGCTTCGGCGGGTTCGGCACCCCGGACAAGAAGTTCACGGCGGCGACGGCGGCGGCGCTGAAGAAGTGGCAGAAGTCGCTGGGGCTGGAGCAGACCGGCGCGTTCGGCCAGGGTGACGTCGTGCTCGCGGCGGGCGAGGTCCGCGTGTCGGCGCTGGCGGCCAAGCCCGGGGCGCCCGCGCAGGGCGAGGTGCTCAAGACGACCGGGACCGTCCGGTCGGTGCAGGTGAAGCTGGACGCGGCGAAGCAGGATCTCGCGCAGCAGGGCGCGAAGGCGTCCGTGACGATCAACGGGAGAAGCACGCAGGGCACGATCACCGACGTCGGGCGGACCGCCGTCGAAGGCAAGGATGCCGCCGGCCAGGACGACGGCAAGCCCAAGATCACCGTGACCGTCCGGCTCGACGACCCCGCCGCGGGGGGCACGCTCGATTCCGCGCCGGCGAGCGTCCGGTTCACCAAGGACGTCCACCACGGCGTGCTCGCGGTTCCGGTCGGGGCGTTGCTCGCGCTCGCCGAAGGCGGGTACGCCGTCGAGGTCGACGAGAACGGGCAGCGCCGGCTGATCGCCGTCCAAACAGGACTGTTCAGCGGCGGCAAGGTCGAGGTCACCGGGAACGGCCTGACCGCGGGCATGCGGGTGGTGACGACGTCGTGACGCCCGTGCTGCGCGTCCACGAGGTCACGCGCACCTACCCCGGCGGCGTGGCCGCGCTCGACGGCGTCTCGCTGTCGCTGGAAAACGGCGAGATGGTGGCGATCGTCGGGCCGTCGGGGTCGGGGAAGTCGACGCTGCTGCACCTGATGGGCACGCTCGACCGGCCGTCGTCGGGACGCGTCGAACTGCACGGCCACGACGTCGCCGCGCTGCCGGACCGGAAGGTCTCCGCGCTGCGCTCGCGCTGGATCGGGTTCGTGTTCCAGCAGTTCTTCCTCGACGAAGGGATGAGTGCGGTGGACAACGTGTGCACCGGGCTGCTCTACGCCGGGGTGCCGCGGCGACGGCGGCGCGAGCGGGCGCTGGCCGCGCTCGACCGCGTCAAGCTGGGGCACCGGGCGTGGCACCGGCCGGGGGAGCTGTCCGGCGGCGAACGCCAGCGCGTCGCGATCGCGCGGGCCGTGGTCAACGAGCCGTCGATCCTGCTGGCCGACGAGCCGACCGGCAACCTCGACACGGGCACCGGCGCGTCCGTGCTTTCGCTGCTCGGCGAACTGTCCGCGGACGGCACGACGATCGTCGTGATCACCCACGACCGGGAGATCGCCGCGGGCATGCCGCGCCGGATCGAGCTGCTCGACGGGCACCTGCGCCTCGACACCGGTCTGGTGGGTGCGCGATGACCGCGGTGCTGCTGCCGGAACCGGCCCGGCTCAAGCCGCCGGACGTCGTCGCGCTCGGCGCCCACGGCATGCGGACGCGGCCGGTGCGCGCGGTGCTTTCCGCGCTGGGCATCGCGATCGGCGTCGCGGCGATGGTCGCGGTGCTGGCGATCCCGGCGTCCGGCGGCCAGGCCCTGCACGACCGGCTGGCCGCCCTCGGCACGAACCTGCTCACCGCCGGGCCGGGGCAGACGCTCTTCGGCGACAACGCGGTGTTGCCCGACGACGCCGTCCCGATGGCGAAGCGGATCGCGCCGGTGCAGGCGGCGAGCGGGACCGGGAACACGTCGGCGAGCGTGCGGCGCAGCGACAAGATCGCGCCGGACGACACGTCCGGGCTCGCGGTGTACGCGGCGAAGCCGGACCTGCTGGCCGTGCTCGGCGGGAAGGTGCGCGTCGGCGCCTTTCTCGCGGCGGGCAACCAGGACTACCCGGTGACGGTGCTCGGGGCGCAGGCCGCGGCCCGGCTCGGCATCGACCGCGTCGACCCGGCGCGGCCGCCGCAGGTGCTGATCGGGACGCAGTGGTTCACGGTGGTCGGGATCCTCGCACCGATGCCCCTGGCGCCGGAGATCGAACGGTCGGCCCTGGTCGGCTGGGACGTCGCGAAGCGGCTGCTCGGGTTCAACGGCTATCCGTCCACTGTGTACGTTCGCGCCGAGGAGTCCCAAGTGGACAGTGTGCGTACGGTGCTGGGCGCGACGCTGAACCCGCAGGCGCCGAACGAGGTCCAGGTCCGCCGCCCGTCGGACGCGCTCGCCGCGCAGAAGCTCACGGACACGACGTACAGCGCGCTGTTCTTGGGGCTGGGCGGGGTGGCGCTGCTGGTCGGCGGGGTCGGGGTGGCGAACACGATGGTGATTTCGGTGCTGGAGAGACGGCGCGAGATCGGTCTCCGCCGCGCGCTCGGGGCGACGAAGCGGCAGATCCGCGGGCAGTTCCTGGCGGAGTCGGTGCTGTTGTCGGGGCTGGGCGGGCTGGCAGGGGTGCTGGCCGGGGTGCTGGTGACGGCGGGGTACGCGCTGAGCCAGGGGTGGCCGGCGGTGTTGCCGTGGGCGACGCTGGCGGGCGGGGTCGGGGTGGCGGCGCTGGTGGGGGCGATCGCGGGGGCCTACCCGGCGGTGCGCGCGGCCCGGCTGGCACCGACGCAGGCGCTGGCTTGAGGTGCACCCGGGGTGGCCGGCTCGGGGGCGGGGGTGGCGGGCTCGGTTCAGTGGGGGCCGCCACCCCCGGCCGCCCCGGGGCCGGCGAAGGCAGCGCTTTCAAGGGAAAGCGCTGCCTTCGCTACCTCTGAACGCGCGCAGCCTCCGGCGCGGCTCGGCCGGCCGCCCCGGGGCCGGCGATGGTGCGGGCCCGGTCCGGGGCTTTCCCGGGAAAGCGCTACCTTCGCTACCTCTGAGCGTGCGCAGCCGGAACACCGCACTCTGGGAGAACCGCGCCCTCCTCCAGGCGGGTTGAATGAGCCACGGACCCGAGCGAAGGGGGCGGCCGTGGTGCTGGTCGAGGCGAACCGGCGGGACTTCCTTCGATGGCTGGCAGCCGCCGGCGCGGGGCTCGCCACCGCGGGGGTCGCTCCCGCCGTTTTCGCTCAGGAGGCCGCCGCGGCCGGCTCGGAACCCGTCGTCGTTCTCGGGGCCACCCTCGTCGACGGCACCGATGGCCCGCCCCTCCCGGACTCGGCCGTCGTGCTCGTCGGCGACCGGATCGCCTGGACCGGCCCCGCCGCGCACCTGCCGCCGCTGACCGGGGTCCGGACCGTCGACGGACGGGGCCGGTACCTCGTGCCCGGCCTCTGGGACCTGCACACGCACGGCCTCGACCTGGAAGCGATCTTCCCGCCGCTGTACCTGGCCAACGGCGTCACCGGCATCCGCGAGATGTGGGGCTACACCGAAAACCGCGCGGCGCGCGACAAGATCGTGCGCGGGGAGCTGGCCGGCCCCCGGGTCGTCATGGGCAGCTCGATCATCGACGGTCCCATCTCCATGCTTCAGCCTCCCGTGACGAAGGTGGCGACGGCGGCCGAGGGACGCGCCGCCGTCCGGACCGCTCTCGCCGAGGGCGCAGACTTCGTCAAGGTCTACTCCTACCTGGGCGCGGAGGCCTTCGCGGCGATCGCCGACGAGTGCCGCCGGGCCGGGCTGCCGTTCGCCGGGCACTGGCCGTACCGGGTCCCGCAACCGGCCGCGAGCGACGCCGGCCAGCGCAGCTTCGAGCACCTCTTCGGCGTCCCCGTCTACACGTCGGCGCACCGGGACGAGCTCCTCCGGACGCTGGCCGCGACGCCGTTCGACCCGGCGAACCCGCGCTCGTTCTTCGTCCTGGCCCGGGAGCTGGACCGGCGCGCGACCGAGGCGTACAGCCCGTGGCGCGCCCACGAGTTCTTCGGCCGCCTCGTGGGCAACGAAACCCGGCTGACCCCGACGATGGTCGTCAACAAGGTGATGTGCTCGCCCGCAGACACCTTCGCGCACGATCCGCGGCTGAAGTACATCCCGCGGGACGTGCGGGACAACTGGGCCGAGCAGGTGCGGATCCGCACGCCGGTCACGCCCGAGGAGATCGCGCAGCAGGCCGCCTACTTCCACGCCCAGGTCGAGCTGGCCGGCGCGGCGCACCGGGCGGGCGTCCCCCTCCTCGCCGGCACGGACTGCCTGAACCCGTACGTCTTCCCCGGCTTCAGCCTGCACGACGAGCTGGCGCACCTGGTCGACGCGGGCCTGTCGCCGCGGCGGGCGCTGCAGGTGGCGACCCGGGACGCGGCGGCGTTCCTCGGCCGGTCCGCGACCGCGGGCACGATCAGCCCCGGCAAGGTGGCCGACCTGGTGCTCCTCGACGCCAACCCCCTCTCCGACATCCGCGCGGTCCGGCGGATCGACACGGTCGTGGCGGCCGGGCGGGTGTACAGCCGCGCGGCGCTGGACCGCCTGCTGGCCGACGTCGAAGCCGCGACGAGCGCGGGCGCGAACGCCAGGTCAGTGGGCTTGCCGGTGCACAGCTGCTGCTGAGCGCCCGGTAATCTCGGCCGGTCGAAGACCTGGGTTCGAGGGGGCGCGTTGACTGGGCGGAAGCTGGCGTGGGCGCTCGCCGCGCTCGAAGTCGTCGCCGTGATCCTCGTGCTCGTCCTCAAGCGGTTCGACGGACTGGACCTCGAGGTCTACCTCGGCGGCGCCAAGGCACTGGCCGAACAGGGCTCGCCGTACGACGCTTGGGTGCCGACCACGCACCAGATCCTGCTGCCGTTCACCTACACGCCGTTCGCCGCGGCCGCGTTCTGGCCCGGCACGCTGCTGCCCTTCGCCGTCACGATGAAGCTGGTCAGCATCGCGTCGATCGTCGCGACCGGCGTCGTCGCCTACCTCTACGTCGCGACGCTCAACGGCTCGCTCACCGACGCCACCAAGGTCAACGGCCGGGCGGTCGCCGCCCTGGTCGCGATCGGCGCGCAGCTCGCCGGGGCCCTGCTCGAGCCGGTCCGCTCGACGCTCGGCTTCGGCCAGATCAACGCGCTGCTCATGGTCCTGGTCGTCCTCGACATCCTGCTCCCCGGTGACCGCCGGCGGACGAAGGGCCTGCTCATCGGCGTGGCCGCGGCGATCAAGCTGACGCCGGCCGTCTTCGTCGTCTACTTCCTGTTCCGCCGCGACTTCCGCTCGGCCGCGCGCGTGGTCGCCGGGTTCGTCGCGGCGGGGGCGCTGCTGTGGCTGATCCGGCCGTCGGCGTCCTTCACGTACTGGACGAAGCTCGTCTTCGACGCGGGCCGCATCGGTGGTGTCGACTACGTCGGCAACCAGTCGCTGCACGGCCTGACCGTGCGCGCCGGCTGGCCGGAGGCCGCCTGGGTGCTGGCCGCGCTGGTGGTGATGGCCCTGGTCGCGGTGATCGTCGCGCGCGCCGAGCCGGTGCTCGGGCTGACCGCCTGTGCGCTCGGCGGCCTGCTCGTGTCGCCGATCTCGTGGACCCACCACTGGACGTGGTGCGTGCCGATCCTCGTCCTCGCCGGGTGGTACGCGTGGCGCTTCGGCCGGGCGATCCGGTGGACGGCGGCCGCGGTCGTCGTGGCCGGGCTGACGTTGTTCATCGTCGGCCCGATGTGGTTCGCCCCGCGCCCGGCGCCGTCGGTGGGCTGGTGGCTGGCGACGGAGTCCTACGAGCTGTACGGCCTCGCGCTGCTGGTCCTGGCCGCGTTCGGCGCCCGCCGCCTGAGCACGGAAAAGGGGACCTCCGCCACCGAAGCGGCGAAGGTCCCCTCGAAGGAACCTCAGGTCAGCTGAGGCGCTCGACCACGTACTCGACGGCCTGCGTCAGCTTGGTGACGTCGTCCGGGTCGATCGCCGGGAACAGGCCGACGCGCAGCTGGTTGCGGCCCAGCTTGCGGTACGGCTCGGTGTCGACGATCCCGTTGGCGCGCAGCACCTTCGCCACCGCGGCGGCGTCGACCTCGTCGCTGAAGTCCACCGTGCCGACGACCTGCGAGCGCAGGTCCGGGTCCTTCACGAACGGCGTCGTGTAGCTCGTCTTCTCGGCCCATTCGTACAGCCGCGACGACGAGTCCTTCGTGCGCGCGGTCGTCCACTCGAGGCCGCCCTGGCCGTTCATCCACTCGATCTGCTGGGCGAGCAGGAACAGCGTGGCGACGGCGGGGGTGTTGTACGTCTGGTCCTTGCGGGAGTTGTCCAGCGCGGTGGTCAGCGACAGGAACTCGGGGATCCAGCGGTCGCTCCCGCCGATCTCGCCGATCCGCTCGACCGCGGCCGGGGAGGCCAGCGCGATCCAGAGACCACCGTCCGCGGCGAACGACTTCTGCGGCGCGAAGTAGTAGACGTCGAAGTCCTCGGCCTTGACGGGGAGACCGCCGGCGCCCGAGGTGGCGTCGATCGCGACGAGGGCGCCTTCGCTGCCCTCGGGGCGGCGGACCGGCACGGCGACACCGGTCGACGTCTCGTTGTGCGCCCAGCCGACGAGGTCCGCGCCGGCTTCGTAGGCGATGTCCGGCGCGCTGCCGGCGTCGGCCTTGACGACGATCGGGTCGGCCAGGAACGGCGCGCCCTTGGTCACGGAGGCGAACTTCGAGGAGAACTCGCCGTAGGTGAAGTGCTGCGAGCGCTCGCGGACCAGGCCGAAGGCGGCCGCGTCCCAGAACGCCGTGGTGCCGCCGTTGCCGAGGATCACCTCGTAGCCCTCGGGCAGCGAGAACAGCTCGGACAGGCCCGCCCGCACGCGCCCGACGAGGGACTTGACCGGCTTCTGCCGGTGCGACGTGCCGAGGTAGGTGGAGCCGGACTCCGCCAGTGCGCTCAGCTGCTCGGCGCGGACCTTCGACGGTCCGCAGCCGAAGCGGCCGTCGGCCGGCTTGAGGTCTGCGGGGATGGTCAACTCAGCGTCGGTCATGTGGCCAGTCTCTCAGGTCGGGATGCGGCTGGTGAAGGTGGTTCTTCGCTGTCCAGTATGTGAAACAAAGGGTGTTCCGGGCACCGGGACGCCCGTACTCGACTCTAAGGGGCCCGCCCGTCCGGCGGCTTCTCGCGGCGGGCCGTGGGGGTAAATCGCTGTCGGCGACTCCGGGACGCTCGGTAGCTTCACGGCCGTGAACGGCTGGACGCCGGACACCACGATCGCACTGCCGATCGGGCTGGCCGTGACCCTGGTACTGCCGTGGTGGCTCACCGGTGAGCGCCGGGGCTTGCTCCTCGCCGGTCTCGGGGGCCTGGTGCTGCTGGACGCGGTGCTCGTGGCCGCGCTGTTCGCGCACCCGGTTCCACCTGCCCGTGACGCTGCCGGACATCGCGGCCGAGCCGGCCGGCCGACGGCCGGCCGGCTGTGGCCGGCCGGCCGTCGGAACACCTGGTCGCCGGTCTGCCGGACGGACGACAGCTACGCCGTCGGGACCATCGGGCACGCGGGCCGTGGGGGTAAAAACACGGTTCCCGCCGGTTCCGGGCTTCGGTAGTTTCCTGCACTGGCTTGCGGGCCCCGCTCACCACCCTGGGGGTGTGAGCGGGGCCCGGCGGGTCAGCGCCAGCCGTCGACCCCGCCCGGCACCGGCGCCGCCGGGTCGTACGGCGTTCGGGTGAAGATGAACGTCGCCAGGTCCAAGTGCGTCGCGACCCCGTCGGCGTCCCGGCCCACCTCCAGCGTCTCGCCCGCGTAGTACCCGTCGAGGCCGATGTACGTGTCGCGGCCCGTTGCGCGGAAGCGGGAGCTGCGGCCGGCGCCCTCGGCCGGGGCCAGCAGGAGCAGCCCGTCGCCCTGGATTCGCAGGTGGTACGGCGTTGGCCCCCAGTGCCAGAGCCCGGTCAGCGCCAGCAGCGCGGGGTCGACGGCGGCCGGCTGCCACTCGGCGGGCAGGCGCGGCTCCAGGTCCTCCGTCGTCGTGATCAGGTCCAGGCAGAGCTGGGTGATGCCGACGCCGGACGTCGAGTTCGTGAGCACCAGCGCGCCGGTCTGCGCGACCGGGTCGACCAGCGTGACGGCGAGGAAGCCCGGCATCGAGCCGGTGTGCCCGGCCAGCCGGCGGCCCTGGTAGCGCACCAGCATCAGGCCGAGGCCGAAGCCGGTCGTCCAGATGTCGGTGTCGTCGACGGTGACCATCGTCCGCATCTGCTCGATCGTGTCCGGGGACAGGACGCCGCCGCCGTGCCCGCCGAGGAACGCCGTCCAGCGGCCGAGGTCCTTCGCCGTCGACCACAGCTGGCCGGCCGGCGCCATCGCCCCGGCGTCCGGGCTGGGTTCCGGCAGGAGGACGTCGGCGAAGGGGTGCACGGCGAAGCCGTCCGCGTGCGCGCCGACCGGGTGCGGCGTGGTGCGCGTCATCCCGAGCGGCCCGAGGACCTCCTCGTCGAGCACGGAGAGCCAGCCCTTGCCGCGGTGGCGCGAGATCAGCTCGCCGAGCACGCCGTAGCCGACGTTCGAGTAGTGGAACCGCGCGCCCGGCCGGTGCTTGGTCGCCCCCTCGGCGAGGCTCCCGACGAGCGCGTCCCAGTCGCCACCGGGGGTGCGCTCCCACCACAGGCCGGGCGATTCGGACGTCAGGCCGGAGGTGTGCGAGAGCAGCTGCGCGACGGTCGCGGCGCCGAAGGGCGTGCCGGGGACGTGCTTCTCGAGGGGGTCGTTGAGGTCGAGCAGGCCTTCGTCGCGCAACCGCATGACGGCGGTGGCCACGAGGGTCTTGGTGATCGAACCCAGCCGGTACTGGGTGTCGGTGCCGGGCGGGCGGTCGCCGACGCGCCCCCGGGCCCCGGACCAGACGATCTCCCCGTCCCGCACGACGGCGGCGACGAGCGAGGGAGCCCGGCAGGCGGCCTGCTCGTGGGCGATCCGGCGGAGCAGGGCGTGTTCGGTCGACTCAAGCATGAAAGCATTCTGCCGCGCGGCGCTCAGCCGAGCAGGTTCCGGGCCATCGCCGTCGTCACCGCGGCCGTCCGGTCCGACACGCCGAGCTTGCCGAACACCCGCAGCAGGTGCGTCTTGACCGTCGCCTCGCTGATGTGCAGGGCCCGGCCGATGTCCGCGTTCGTCCCGCCCGTCGCGACCAGCCGCAGCACCTCGACCTCGCGCGCCGACAGCGGCTGGGGCTCCGGGTTGCGCACGCGGTTGACCAGCTTCCCGGCCACCGACGGCGCCAGCACCGTCTCGCCGCGCGAAGCCGCCCGGATCGCATTCGCCAGTTCCGTGCGCGACGCGTCCTTCAGCAGGTAGCCCGACGCTCCCGCCTCGACCGCGCGCAGGATGTCCGCGTCCGTTTCGTACGTCGTCAGGACGACGATCCGGCGGCCCGGCTGGTCGCGCAGGATGCGTTTCGTCGCGCCGACGCCGTCCAGGCCCGGCATCCGCAGGTCCATCAGCACGACGTCCGGCCGCGCGACGCGGTCGAGCGCGACGGCTTCGTCGCCCGAGCCGGCCTCGCCGACCACCGTCAGGTCGGGTTCGGCTTCGAGCATGCCCCGGAGGCCTTCGCGGACGACCGGGTGGTCGTCGACGAGCATTACGCGGATCAAGCCGGCACCTCCAAGGTGAGTTCGGTGCCGCTCGGGCCACTCCGGACGCTCAGTGTGCCACCCACCTGCTCGGCCCGGGACCGCATGCCGCGCAGCCCGAACCCGCCGGCGCCGGCGGGGTCGAAGCCCACGCCGTCGTCCCGGACGGACAGCCGGACCGCGTCGTCCACAACGGACAGCCGCACCGACACCGACGACGCGGCCGCGTGCCGCCGGACGTTGTTCAGCGCTTCCTGTGCGCCCCGCAGCAGGACAACCTCGCCCGCCATGCCGATCGCCGGAAGGGCATCGTCCACTTCGTACCGGACGGACACGGCGGTCTCGTCCGCGAGCCGGTCGGCTTGGCGACGGACGGCGTCCACAAGGGACCCGGACGCCAGGTCGGCCGGTGCGAGCGCGGCGACCATCGCACGGGCCTCGGTGAGGTTGTCCCGCGCCGTGCGGGCGGCCAGCTCGGCGTGCCGCCGGGCCGCGGCCGGGTCGGTGTCCACTTCGGACTCGATGGCCTGGGCGAGCGTGACGATGCTGGTGAACCCCTGGGCCAGCGTGTCGTGGATCTCGCGCGCCAGCCGCTCGCGTTCAGCCGCCGTGCCCGCCTCGCGGGAGAGCCGGGCGACCTCGGCCTGGCTCTCCTCGAGCTTCGCGATCAGGTCCGCCCGCCCCCGGCTCTCTTCGATGACGTGCAGGATGAACTTGCCGGACAGGATCCCGAACACGACGAGGATCGCGGTCATCGGCAGCATGATGTGCAGCGCCGGCCCCCGCAGCCCGTTGGCGGCGATCGAGGACAGCGGGCTCAGCACGATCACCGCTGACGTGAGCACCGCGGCCGGGCGGAACTCGAGCGTCGAGAACAGCAGCGGGCACACCATGAACAGGATGAAGCTGGACGTCGTGTTCGCGAACATCGCGACCGCGACCAGCGCGACGACGACCACCGCCAGCAGCCACCGCTGCTTGAGGTGGCCGTCGTCGCGCACCACCCGCCGTCCCCACATCAGGTAGGTCAGCGCGAGCGCGGTCAGCGCCCCGACCGCGACGAGGGTGCGCACCGGATCGGCTTCGTCCAGCACCACCAGCGTCGTCGTGGCCAGGTACGCCACCGCGAAGAGGATTTCCCAGAGCCAGTTGAACCGGTCCCAGGCATTCACTTCGCGTCGGTCCACCGGAACGTCAGCCGCGCCAGCACCGCGCCCGCGACGCACCAGATCCCCAGCACCAGCGCCACCCGCGGGAGCTCCCATGACCCAGCCATCTCCATCCTCGCCGCGGCGTCCGGCAGGAACACCGACCGGAAACCCTGGCAGATCCACTTCAACGGGAAGAACGACGCGATGTCCACCATAACCTTGGGCAGGTTCGTGATCGGCGAGACGAACACGCCGGAGATGAACTGCAGCACCAGGTACAGCATCTGGACGATCGCGACGGCGCCGTTCGTCGACTTGGCCAGCGAGCTGATCGCGATGCCGAGCAGCGTGCACGAAACGATGCCGAGCGCGAACACCCACAGCAGCGTCAGCCACTTGGCCGGGTCGGACGGCAGCCGGAGTCCGAAGAGGAGTACGGCGACGGCGGACATCAGGACGGTCTGGGCCAGGCTGGACACCGCGACCAGCACCATCTTGCCGATGAAGTAGGACGCGGGTGGCATCGGCGTGCCGCGAAGGCGTTTGAGCGCACCGGTTTCCCGGTCGCCGGCGACGCCGGTCGCGATGCTGTTGAACGACGTCGAGACGATGCCGGAGCCGATCATCCCGGCCGCCAGCAGCTGCCCGGAGGTGACACCCGCGAGGGCGGTCGGACCGTCCAGGATGGACCCGAGCAGGATCATCAGGACCGCGGGCAGGGAGAAGGTGAAGACCACCTGTTCCTTGTGCCGGAAGAACTGCCGCAGCTCGGTGCCGCCGCGGGCGAGTCCTAGTGAAAGCGGGCCCGGGAGGGTGAGCGTGGTCATGCCTTGTCTCCGATCAGGTCCAGGTAGATGTCCTCCAGGCTCGGCCTGGTCACCGTCAGCCCGGCGAGCTCCCTACCCCCAGCAGAGAGCTCGGTGACGAGCTTGGTCGGGTACGCGGTGCGCTCGACGTGCGCGCCGCGTTCGTCGGTCCACCGCACGGTCGCCTCGGCGGCGGCCCGGCCGCCGAGGTTCTGCGGCGTGTCCTGCGCGACGATCTCGCCGCGCGCGATCACCGCGACGCGGTCGGCGAGCGCCTCGGCCTCGTCGAGGTAGTGAGTGGTCAGCAGGATGGTGGTGCCCTCGCCGGCGAGGTCGCTGATCAGCTTCCAGAACTGCCTGCGCGCCTCCGGGTCGAAGCCGGTGGTCGGCTCGTCGAGGAAGAGCAGCTCGGGCCGCCCGATGATGCCGAGCGCGACGTCGACGCGGCGCCGCTGGCCGCCGGACAGCGACTTGATGCGGGATTTCGCCTTCTCGGTGAGCCCGACCTTCTCGATGACCTCGTCGGGGTCCCGCGGGTCGGGGTAGTACTTCGCGAAGTGCCGGACGGTCTCGGCGACGCTCAGCTCGGCGGCGTCGTTGGCCGTCTGCAGGACGATGCCGATCTTCGACCGCCACGCGCGGCCGGCCTTCCCGGGGTCCTGGCCGAGCACGGTGACCTCGCCGGCGGTCCGCTGCCGGTGGCCTTCGAGGATCTCGACGGTGGTGGTCTTCCCGGCGCCGTTCGGGCCGAGCAGGGAGAACACCTCGCCCGGGGCGATGTCGAGGTCGAGCCCGGCCACCGCCAGGTGACCGGGGTACTGCTTGCGCAGGCCGCGCACGCTCACTGCTGTGGTCATGGCTCACAGCCTGGTCCCGCGGCGCCTTGATCGGGAGCAACGCTCAGCTGAATCCCGGTGTCCACCGTTCGGTGGACAGAGTCGTCAGCCGAGCCTGCTTGGTTCCACGGGAAACCGTGAAAACGCTGTCATACAAGCAAAAAACTGAACTTTCGGCCACGCGGAACCGCCGCGAGGGTGAACGCAGCTATTGACAACTTGTCTAACATGACAGAATGTCTCACAAGTGGGTGACCGCCAGCGACGGTGTCCGCCTCTCCGTCACCATCGAGGGCCGCGAAGACGGGCCCACGGTCGTGCTCGTGCACGGCTACCCCGACAACAGCTCGATGTGGGGCGGGGTGGCCGCGTCGCTGAGGGCGGAACACCGGGTCGTCACCTACGACGTCCGCGGGGCCGGACAGTCGGACAAGCCGCCGGGACGCGCGTCCTACCGGCTGGACCAGCTGGCCGACGACCTGCGCGCGGTCGTCGAGGCGGTGCAGCCGGCCGGGAAGGTGCACCTGGTCGCGCACGACTGGGGCTCGATCCAGACCTGGCACGCCGTCACCGGCGACGCGCTGCGCGGCCGGGTCGCGTCCTACACGTCGATCTCGGGGCCGAGCCTCGACCACGCCGGCGCGTGGTTCCGCGCGCAGCTCACCCGCCCGACGCCGAAGCGGCTCAAGAACGCCCTGAGCCAGTTCCTGCACTCGTGGTACATCCTCGCGTTCCAGGTGCCGCTGATCCCGGACCTGCTGTGGCGCACCGGCCTGCTCGGCAAGCAGATCCAGCGCATGGAGCCCGACGCGGCGCCCCCGGACAAGTCCGACGGCCGCTACGGCCTCGAGCTCTACCGCGCCAACATGTTCACCCGGCTGTCCCGGCCCGCGCCGCGCGCCGTCGACGTCCCGGTGCAGGTGCTCGCGCCGACCGGCGACGCCTACGTCACCACGCCGCTGCAGACCGAGGTCGCGCGCTGGGTCCCCGACCTGCGGATCCGCCGGGTCGTCGGGACGCACTGGGTCACCCGCGCCAAGCCGGACGTGGTCGCCCGGGCCGCCGCCGAGCTGATCGAGTACGCCGAAACCGGCACCGAGAGCCGCGGACTGCGTCAGTCGCGCGTGGGAACCGGGCGGTTCGCGCACAAGCTGGTCGTCGTCACCGGCGCCGGCAGTGGCATCGGCCGGGCCACCGCGCTGGCCTTCGCCGCGGAGGGTGCCGACGTCATCGTCACCGACATCGACGCGTCCAGCGCCGCGGAAACCCTTAAACTGCTGGAAGACCACGGCGTCGCCGAGTACACAGTAGACTCTTCGGACGGCGAAGCCGTGCACCGCTTCGCCCGCGATGTGCGCGAGAACCACGGCGTCCCGGACATCGTGGTCAACAACGCCGGGATCGGCATGTCCGGCCCGTTCCTCGACACGTCCGTCGAAGACTGGGAACGCGTCATCGACGTCAACCTCTGGGGCGTCATCCACGGTTGCCGCGCCTTCGCGCCGATGCTCGCCGAACGCGCCGAGGGCGGCCAGATCGTCAACCTCGCCTCGGCCGCGGCCTACCTGCCGTCGAAGATCCTCACCGCGTACGCGACGACGAAGTCCGCCGTGCTGACGTTGAGCGTCTGCCTGCGTGCCGAACTGGCCGAACACCACATCGGCGTCACGGCGGTGTGCCCGGGCATCGTCAAGACCAACATCACCAACACGACGACGTTCGTCGGGGTGTCCG
The DNA here is from genome assembly GCF_055633805.1 of Amycolatopsis sp. NPDC114478. Taxonomy (NCBI): domain Bacteria; kingdom Bacillati; phylum Actinomycetota; class Actinomycetes; order Pseudonocardiales; family Pseudonocardiaceae; genus Amycolatopsis; species Amycolatopsis sp. NPDC114478. The sequence goes on from NZ_JBVKDO010000014.1 coordinate 97,495, forward strand.
AAGAGGAACAACGCCGGCGTCAGAAGGAAGGCTCGAAGCTGTACGCCCGACGCGGGTTCGGCCCGGAAGGCGTCGCGCGCGACATCCTGCGGGCCGTGGAGAAGGACATCGCGATCGCACCGTCCACCCCGGAGGCGAAGGCCGCTTTGGTCCTTTCGCGACTGACGCCGGGGCTGCTGCGGGCGGCGGCGAAGCTGGACCTGACGCCGTGAGCCGGCCGCGGCGGATGTCGCCGCAGGCCCGTCGCGACGACCTGATCCGGGCCGCGCTGGACCTGTTCGGCTCGCGGGCGCCGGAGCTGGTGACCGTGGACGACATCGTCGGGCGCGCCGAGGTGTCGCGGCCGCTGTTCTACCGGTACTTCTCCAGCCTGCGCGAGCTGCAGGTCGAGGCGCTGCGCACGGTCACCGTCGGGCTGATCGACGGCCTGGCCGGGCTCGAGGAGGGGCCGCCGGAAACTCGGCTCAAAGCAGCCGTCCGCGGCCTGATCGACGTCGCCGACCACTACCGAGCGGGCTACATCGCGTTGCTGCGCAGCGGATCCGTGATCGCGACGTCCGAAACGGACGCGGCGATCGACGAGGTCCGCAACCGCGCGGTGGCCCTGATCCTGGACGCCCTCGGCGTCGAGGATCCGTCGCCGCTGCTGTCCCTGACCCTGCGCTGCTGGACGGCGGTCGTCGAAGGCGCGTTGCTGAGCTGGCTCCAGGAACGCACGGTCCCGCGCGAGCACCTCGACGGCTGGCTCGTCGACCAGCTCACCGCGATGCTCGACGCGACCGCGAAACACGAAACGGCCGGCACCCTGAAGGCACCGGCCGCCTCGTGAACAGCGTCAGTGCTTGGTGACGAGCTCCCAGCCCTCGACGTCTTCCGGGGTCCGCGGCGCCGGGCCGACGTACTTGGCCGACGGCCGCACCAGACGTCCGGTGCGCTTCTGCTCGAGGATGTGCGCGGCCCAGCCGGCGGTGCGCGCCGAGCTGAACATCGCGGGCATCATGTGCGGCGGGACCTGGGCGAAGTCCAGGATGACGGCGGCCCAGAACTCGACGTTCGTCTCGATCGGGTGGTCCGGGCGCCGCTCGCGCAGCTCCTTCAGCGCCGCCTGCTCCAGCGCGGCGGCCGCCTCGTAGCGGGCCGCGCCCAGCTCCTTGCACGTGCGGCGCAGCACGCGCGCCCGCGGGTCCTCGGCCCGGTAGACGCGGTGCCCGAAGCCCATCAGGCGCTCCTTGCGGTCGAGGATGCCCTTGACCAGGCCCGTCGGGTCGCCGGTGCGCTCGACCTCTTCGATCATCGGCAGCACGCGCGCCGGGGCGCCGCCGTGCAGCGGGCCAGACATCGCGCCGATGGCGCCGGACATGGCCGCCGCGACGTCCGCGCCGGTGGAGGCGATGACGCGGGCGGTGAAGGTCGACGCGTTGAGGCCGTGCTCGGCCGCCGACACCCAATAGGCGTCCAGTGCCTTGACGTGCGCCGGGTCGGGCTCGCCGCGCCAGCGGATCAGGAACCGCTCGGTGATCGAGTGGGCCTCGTCGACGCGGGTCTGCGGCACGGCCGGCTGGCCGATGCCGCGGGCCGACTGCGCGACGTAGGAGAGGGCCATCACCGAGGCGCGGGCCAGCTGCTCGCGAGCCTCTTCGTCGGTGATGTCGAGCAGCGGGCGGTAGCCCCAGATCGGCGCGAGCATGGCCAGCGCGGCCTGGACGTCCACCCGGACGTCGCCGGTGTGCACCGGCAGCGGGAAGGGCTCGGCGGGCGGCAGGCCGTGGCCGAACCGGCCGTCCACGAGGAGGCCCCATACGTCACCGAAGGTCACCTTGCCGGCGAGGTCCTCGATGTCGACGCCGCGGTAGCGCAGCGCACCGCCGTCCCGGTCGGGTTCGGCGATCTCGGTGTGGAAGGCGACGACGCCTTCCAGTCCCGGTCGGAAGCCGTCGTCGGGTTGGCCGGACGGCTGTGGCTTGCTGATCGTGGAGGTAGTCACTGTTTCGCGAAACCTTTCGGTGCGCTTTTCTTCCCCGGCTGGTCGCGCTGACGGGATACGCACGGGAAAGCGCGCACCATCGCACGGATGGATAGACCTTGCTCCCTCGATCGCCGGGGGGCAATCGAAAGAAGCGGTGGTTTCGGTCACGATTACGAGAACGATTCAGTCACCGAAGCCGTCCCACCGGAGAATTTTCACCACTCAGTGTGACGAAGCCCAGGTTAAAGGTATGTTTCCGAACCAGGCGCCGCCGTGGTCCGGGTGATAGACCTAGCTCATGCACCTCAGCCCGCAGGAGCGCGACAAGCTGCTCGTCCACGTGGCGGCCGACGTCGCGCGGAAGCGGCTGGACCGCGGCGTCCGGCTGAACTACCCGGAAGCGGTCGCGCTCATCACCGACCACGTCCTCGAAGGGGCTCGTGACGGGCGAACGGTCAGCGAGCTCGTGGCCAGCGGCCGGACCGTGCTCTCCCGGGCGCAGGTGCTCGACGGCGTGCCCGAAATGGTGGACTCGGTGCAGGTGGAAGCCACTTTCCCGGACGGCACGAAGCTCGTCACCGTGCATGACCCGATCGTGTGAAGGCGGACGGATGCACCCAGGTGAGATCATTCCCGGCGACGAGCCGGTCGAGCTGAACCCCGGCCGCCCGCGCGTCCGGCTGCTCGTGCGCAACCTCGGCGACCGGCCGGTCCAGGTCGGCTCGCACTACCACTTCGCCGCGGTGAACCCCGGCCTCGAATTCGACCGCGACGCCGCCCGCGGCCACCGGCTGGACGTCCCGGCGGGGACGTCGGTGCGCTTCGAACCCGGCGTCGAACGGGAAGTCGATCTTGTTCCGCTCGCCGGCGCGCGCCGCGTTCCGGGTCTGCGGTCCGAATTCTCGGGAGACTTCTGAAATGCCGCAGATCGACCGCGAGCGCTACGCCGAGCTGTTCGGCCCGACCACCGGCGACCGGATCCGGCTCGCCGACACCGACCTGCTGATCGAGGTCACCGAGGACCGCTCGATGGGGGCCGGCGGCTCCGGCGACGAGGTGCTCTTCGGCGGCGGCAAGGTCATCCGCGAGTCGATGGGCCAGGGCATGGCGACCCGCGCCGAGGGCGCGCCCGACCTGGTCATCACCGGCGCGGTGATCCTCGACCACTGGGGTGTCGTCAAGGCCGACGTCGGCGTGCGCGACGGGCGGATCGTCGGCATCGGCAAGGCGGGCAACCCGGACACGATGGACGGCGTCGACCCGGCCCTGGTCATCGGGCCGTCGACCGAGGTCCTGGCCGGCAACGGCAAGATCCTCACCGCGGGCGGCATCGACTGCCACGTCCACTTCATCTGCCCGCAGCTCGTCGACACGGCGCTGGCCGCGGGACTGACCACTTTGGTCGGTGGCGGGACCGGCCCGAACGAGGGCACCAAGGCCACGACCGTCACGCCCGGCGCGTGGAACCTCGGCCGGATGCTGTCCGCTATGGACGGTTACCCGGTCAACGTCCTGTTGCTGGGCAAGGGGAACACCGTCCGGCACGAGGCGCTGCGGGAGCAGCTCGCGGCCGGCGCGGGCGGCTTCAAGCTGCACGAGGACTGGGGTACGACGCCGGCGGCGATCGACGCCTGCCTGACCATCGCCGACGAAGCCGGCGTCCAGGTCGCGATCCACACGGACACGCTGAACGAAGCCGGCTTCCTGGAGTCCACTGTGGACGCCATCGGTGGGCGTTCGATCAACGCGTACCACACCGAAGGTGCCGGCGGCGGCCACGCGCCGGACATCATCGAGGTCGTCTCGCTGCCGAACGTGCTGCCGTCGTCGACCAACCCGACGCGCCCGCACACCGCCAACACGCTCGACGAGCACCTCGACATGCTGGTGGTCTGCCACCACCTCAACCCGTCGGTGCCGGAGGACCTCGCGTTCGCCGAGAGCCGGATCCGGCCGTCGACCATCGCCGCCGAAGACGTGCTGCACGACCTGGGCGCGATTTCGATGATGAGCTCGGACTCGCAGGCGATGGGCCGGATCGGCGAAGTGATCATCCGAACCTGGCAGACCGCGCACGTGATGAAACGCCGTCGCGGCGCGCTGCCCGGCGACGGCGCGGCCGACAACCTGCGCGCCCGTCGTTATGTCGCCAAGTACACGATCAACCCGGCCATCGCGCACGGCATGGAGACCGAAATCGGCTCGGTCGAGGTCGGCAAGCTCGCGGACCTGGTGCTGTGGGAGCCGAAGTTCTTCGGTGTCCGCCCGCACGTGGTGCTGAAGGGCGGCTTCCCGGCGTGGGCGGCGATGGGTGACGCGAACGCGTCCATCCCGACGCCGCAGCCGGTCCTGGCGCGCCCCATGTTCGGCGCGAACATCGGGGCGGCGCTGAGCCTGCACTTCGTCGCACCGTCCGCTTTGGACAGCGGGCTGCGCGAGACGTTCGGCATCACGCGGCCGCTGGTCGCCGTGTCGAACATGCGCGCGCGGACCAAGGCGGACATGGTGCTCAACGACGCCACGCCGGACGTCCGCGTCGAGCCGGACAGCTTCGCCGTGCACGTCGACGGCGAGCTGATCGAGCCGCACCCGGTGACGGAGCTGCCGATGGCCCAACGGTACTTCCTCTTTTGATGGACACTGTCTGATGGACCTTTCGGCGCTGATCCTCGCGGACTCCCGCTTCCCCGGCGGCGGGCACGTCCACAGTGGCGGGTTGGAGGAAGTCGTCTCCCGGCGGCTGGTGACGTCCGTGCGCGACCTGCCGGGGTTCCTTTCCGGACGGTTGCGGACGGCGGGGTTCCTCGCCGCGGTTTTCGCTGCTGCGTCCGCGCACGCCGCGGCGCGCTCCGTCCTTTCCGGACACTGGTCCCTGCTGGATGCCGAGCTGGACGCTCGAACCCCGTCGCTCGCGCAACGAGAGGCGTCGCGGGCGCAAGGGCGGGGGACCGCTCGCGCCGGACGGATCGCCTGGCCGTCTCCCGTTCTGGAGACGTTGCTGGCCGAGACCAAGCGGCCCCATCATCCGATCGTGCTGGGCGCGCTCGTCGGCGTCGCGGGCGGGTCACCGTACGACGCGGCGATGGCGGTCGCCTACCTGTCGGTCAGCGGGCCGGCGAGCGCGGCGGTGCGGCTGCTGGGACTGGATCCCTTCGCGGTCAACGCCGTCGTGGCGCGGTTGGACCTCGCTTCGGTTTGTTCGGACGCGGCCGCGGTGGCGGGGGACGACCCGGCGTCGCTGCCGTCGCCGGGTTCGCCCGCGTTGGATCTGTTCGCCGAGGCCCACGCCCGGCACCACCAGGAAGAGGTGCGTCTCTTTGCCAGCTGAAGGCCACGGCCACGGACACTTCCACGAGGTCAACTTCGACCCGACGGCCGCCGAACCCGACCACTACGACGCCGCGCCGACGGCCGGGCGCGCGTACCGGATCGGCATCGGCGGCCCGGTGGGTTCGGGCAAGACGGCGCTGACCGCGGCGCTGTGCCGCGCACTCGGTGACGAGGTCAACCTCGCCGTCGTCACGAACGACATCTACACGACCGAGGACGCGGACTTCCTGCGGCGCGCCGGAGTTCTGGACCCGGCGCGGATCGAGGCGGTCCAAACGGGAGCGTGCCCGCACACGGCGATCCGCGACGACATCACCGCGAACCTGGACGCGGTCGAGCGCCTGGAGGAGAAGTTCCCGGGCCTGGACCTGGTGATCATCGAGAGCGGTGGCGACAACCTGACGGCGGTGTTCAGCCGCGGCCTGGCCGACAGCCAGATCTTCGTGGTGGACGTGGCGGGCGGCGACAAGGTGCCGCGCAAGGGCGGCCCCGGCGTCACGACGGCGGACCTGCTGGTGATCAACAAGATCGACATCGCGCACCTGGTGAACGCGGACATGGCGGTGATGACGTCGGACGCGCACCGGATGCGGGGTTCGTTGCCGGTGATCACCCAGTCTCTTGTGGACACTCCGGACGCGCCGGCGGTGGCCGACTGGGTGCGTTCCCTGCTGTGAAGGCCCACGCCCGCTTGACGGCGTGCTTCGACGGGACGCGCACGGTGCTGCGCGAGCTGCGATCGATGGCTCCGTTGACGTTGTTCCCCCGCCGCGGCCGCGGCCCGGCGGCGGTGGTCCACCTGGTCAACTCGGCGACGTCCCCGCTGGGCGGCGACGATCTGCTGCTCACGGTGCGGGTGGGGCCGGGGGCTTCGCTCCGGTTGTCCGGCGTGGCGGCGACGCTGGCGCTGCCCGGTCTCCACGGCGAGTCCTCGTTGTCCACAGTGGACGTGTCGGTGGCCGAGGGTGGTTCGCTGGAGTACCTGCCGGAGCCGACGGTGATCACGTCCCGGGCGCGGCACTCGGCGGTGTTCCACGCTTCGCTGGCGTCGGATGCCTACCTGCACACGCGGGAGGTGCTGGTCCTCGGGCGGACCGGGGAGCGTCCGGGTTCGCTGACGACTTCCCTTGATGTGACACGGGATTCCGTGCCGGTGCTGCGTCAGACGCTGTCGATCGGCTCGGGTCTGGACGGGAGCCTGGCGGTGCTGGCGGGCCGCCGGGTGCTGGCGTCGGACCTGGTGGTCGGCGGGCCGGAGCTGCCGGCGGCCTCGGGCGAGTGGTGGTCGCGCAGCCCGCTCGCCGCCGGTGGCTCGCTGGTGACTTCGCTGGCTCCGGATGCCGTGGCGGCGATGAAGGGGCTGGCCGAGGCCGGGGCCGCGGCGTTCTGAGCAGGCCCCCGTTTTCCACGCTACCGGGAGGGACCGACAGTTTCGGGTGGGTCGCGCCGCTCGCCGGGGACGGACCCCCTGCGTCCGTCCCCGGCGAGCGGAACTCTCAGAACTTCGTGCCCAGCCAGGTCATCGCCACCGGGCCGCCAACCGACACCCCGCCGATGTGTTCCAGCAGCGGGAACTCCTGCCACGTCACCTTCGCGCCGGCCGCCTCCCACCGGTTCCGCAACGCCGTCCCCACGCCGAACGGGATCAGCTCGTCCAAGCTCGCGTGGTACAGGAACACCGGCATCGAAGGCGCCGTCGTCCCCAGGTAGTTCTGCGCCAGCCGGGCCTGCCAGCGCGGGTCGTGGATCGGGTCCGGCACCGTCACGAAGTCCGTCAAGTGCGCGAACGGCGCCGCCGCGCCCAGTTCCACCGTGCACGCCCGGGACACCCGGGCCACCGCCTCGCGGCCGCGGTCGTTCAGGATCGACGTGAACGGGACGTCCGGGTACGCCGCCGCGAAACCCGTTGCCGCGCCCAGCACCAGGCCGAACGCCGCGCCGCCGTCGTTCGCGGCGAAGACCGCGTTCAGGTCCGCCGGGACCCCGCCCGCCGCCACCCCGACCACGTTCACCGACGGCGCATACGACGCCTGCAGCTCCGCCGCCCACGCCGCCGCCTGGCCGCCCTGCGAATAACCGAACACGCCGACCGGGCCGGACGGCGACAACCCCGCCCCGGGCACGGCGAAAGCCGCGCGGGCCGCGTCCAGCACCGCCCGGCCCTCCGACTGGCCCACCGCGTACGTGTGCGTCCCCGGCGTGCCGAGCCCCTCGTAGTCCGTCACGACCACCGCCCAGCCCTGCGACAACGCCTGGGCCAGCAACGCGCTTTCGTTCTCGACGCCGTGCGCCAGCAGGTTCGACGGCGCGCACTGGTCGCCGAGCCCGTGCGTCCCCACCGCGTACGTGACCAGCGGACGTGGGCCGCCGCGCACCCACGGCGTCGGCGGCACCAGCAGCGTTCCGGAGACCGCGTCCGGCGCGCCCGTCGCCGACGTCGAGCGGTACAGCAGGTGCCACGCCCGGACCGGCGCGGGGAACGGGCCGACGAACACCGTCGTCGGCTGCGCGGACAGGAGGACACCGGGATCCGCGTGCGCCGCGGGGGTGAGCACCGCGAAAAACAGGGTGACGGCGACCAGCAACCGACGAAGCACCGTTGCCTCCGGTTCTTTGGTAATCGAGATTTTCACAAAGTAGCCAGCCCGGTAGGATCTGGCAATCCCTCAGAAGGAGGAGACAACCGGTGGCTCGCACGTACGGCGGCGTCGCACCCGAACAACGTCGCGCCGATCGCCGCGAGCGGCTGCTCACGGCCGGGCTCGAGCTGTTCACCTCCGCCGGTTTCCGGCACACGAAGATCACCGAGGTGTGCGGCCGCGCCGGCGTCTCGACGCGGAACTTCTACGAGGAGTTCACCGGCAAGGAGGACGTGCTGCGCACCCTCCACGACCGGATCAACAGCCTCGCCCTCGACCACGTCACCGCGGCGCTCGACAAGGTCGCCGACGCCGACGCGATGACCCGCATCGCGACGCTGCTGGACGTCTTCATCGACACGGTCACCGTCGACCCGCGGCTGCCGCGCCTCAACTACGTCGAAGCCGTCGGCGTCAGCGCGGAACTCGAGGAGCAGCACCAGGTGTGGGTCGACCGCTGGGCGGCGTTCATCGAGACGGAAGCGCGGCGCGCGGCCGAACACGGCGTCGCCCCCGACCGCGACTACCGGCTGACGGCGATCGCCCTGGTCGGCGCGGCCACCGGCCTGCTGCGCGAGTGGCAGGCGCACGAGCCGCCGCTGCCGGTCGAGGACGTCGGCGCGGAACTGCGCGCGCTGATGCTGGCCGCCATCATGCGGCCGGAAAAGATCTTGGAAATCCCGGGCAACCCCGGCGGGGCCTCGAACGTGAAGGAGTCGAGCCGGGAGGGGGACCCGGGGGGAAGCCGGCTCACGTGAGGGCCCTTTCCCGGCCGGGGAGGCCGGGAAAGGGCCCGCACGGACTCTAGGTGGCGCGGACCGTCGGCAAGCCGAGCGACACCGGGCCCGCCTGCTGGCACATGTCGTGGCAGGTGTTGTCCAGCGTGCAGCACAGCGAGCAGATCGGGCCGTCCTGCTTCGCGCAGTCGGCGACGTCGGGCAGTTCGTACGGGTCGCCGCAGACCGAGCAGGTGTGCGTCGCCCGCAGGTCGACGTCGATCTCCGGCCCGGCGACCGTGTTCTCCCGCGCCAGGTAGTACTTCCCGCGCGTCGCCACCGCGAGCGTCGGCACCAGCACGATCGCGATGACCAGCGCGAGCAGCGGGCTGAACGCGGCGAGGAACGGCCCGAACGCGCCGAAGTACGCCACGATCGACACCGCCGACGCGACGACCATCGAGCCGAACCCGACCGGGTTGATCTTGTGCAGGTAAGCCCGCTTGAACTCGATGTAGCGCGGCGAGAGCCCGAGCGGCTTCGCGATCACCAGGTCGGCGCAGACCGCGCCGATCCACGCGATCGCGACGTTCGAGTAGAAGCCCAGGATCTTGTTCAGGAACCCGAACGCGCCGAACTCCATCAGCGCCAGCGCGATCCCGCAGTTGACCAGCACGTACCAGACGCGGCCGGGGTGCTTGTGCAGCACGCGGGAGAAGAAGTTCGCGAACGACAGCGAGCCCGAGTACGCGTTCGTCGTGTTGATCTTGATCTGCGAGACGACGACGAACAGTGCGGCGAACGTCAGAGCGACCGGGCCGAGCGCGGGCTTCACGGCTTCGAGGTACGGCGCGATCGGCTCCAGCGCGTGCGTCTTCCCGACGACGCCGAGCGCGAGGAACGCCAGCAGCGCGCCGCCGATCTGCTTCGCGGCGCCGAGGATCACCCAGCCGGGGCCGGCGGCGAGCACCGCGGCCCACCACGACCGCTTGTTCTCCGCCGTCTTCTCGGGCATGAACCGCAGGTAGTCGGCCTGCTCGCCGATCTGCCCGATCAGCGACAGCGCGACGCCCATGCCGAGACCGAACCCGATCGCGGAGAACCCGGAGCCGGTGCCCTCGGTGCCGCCGAAGTGCGCGAACTCGGCGAACTTGCCCGGCTCCCGGATCAGCACGACGACGAACGGCAGCACCAGCCCGGCGATCCACAGCGGCTGCGTCCAGGTCTGCATCTTCGCGACCGCGCCCATGCCGTAGAGCGCGAAGGGCAGCACGATGAGCGTCGCGAGCAGGTAGCCGATGGGCAGCGGGATGCCGAGGGCGAGCTCGAACGCCTGGCCCATGATCGAGCCTTCGAGCGAGAAGAAGATGACGGTGAAGCTCGCGTAGACGAGCGACGTCAGCGTCGACCCGAAGTAGCCGAAGCCGGCTCCGCGGGTCAGCAGGTCCATGTCCACTCCGGACTTCGCGCAGGCGGCCGCGATGGGCACGCCGGTCACGAAGATGACGACGGCCGCGGCGAGGATCGCCAGGACGCCGGAGGTGAAGCCGTAGGAGAGGACGATGCTGGCGCCGATCGCGAAGTCGGCGAGGTAGGCGATGCCGCCCAGCGCCGTCGTCGCGACCACGAACGGTGACCATTTCCGGAACGAATGAGCGGCGAAGCGCAGTGAGTAGTCCTCGCGGTTTTCGTTCGCCGCGAGCGGGGCGTACCGGCGTTCCGGGGGAGCGGTTTCTTCGGCGTTGGACAGGGTCTCGGTCATGCCTGCCTCCGGGTGGTGGGGAACGGGCCGAAGGTAGAGCCGAGCTGTATCGATCCTGGTCCAGCGGGTAACGCACGGGTTACAGCTTGTTGTCCAGCGGTTACGGCCTGGCGTGGCGGGTGTCACCGTTCAGTGGGTTCCGCCGCAGCTCGCAAGGCCCTAACGTGCCTAGAGCCGAAGTCGACTGATGCCCCGACCGGGCGTGGAGGTTTGGCGATGATGCCGGAGATCGAAGACGCCGTGGTTCACTTGCCCGGGATGCGGGTGGCGTACGACGGTGCCGCGTTCGACGAGTCCGCGCTGGCGGCCACCTGGACCGATCAGCTGCAGGGCTGGCTGAACCAGGCCGTCGCCGCCGGGATCGCCGAACCGAACGCGATGGTGCTGGCGACGGCGGACGCCGAAGGCCGGCCGTCGTCCCGGACGGTGCTGTGCAAGGGCCTCGACGACCGCGGCGTGGTGTTCTACACGAACTACACGTCCTCGAAGAGCCACGACCTGACGGCGACGCGGTACGCGTCGGTGACGTTCCCCTGGTACGCGCTGCACCGCCAGGTCCACGTGCGCGGCGAGGTCGAGAAGGTCGGCGTCAAGGAGACGGCGGAGTACTGGGCCCAGCGCCCGCGCGGCTCGCAGCTGGGAGCCTGGGCGTCCCCGCAGTCCCGAGTGGTCGACGGCCGCCGGGCGCTGGACAACGCGTTGAGCGGGATCGAGCGCCGGTTCGCCGACGTCGAGCAGATCCCGGCCCCGCCCCACTGGGGCGGCTGGCGGATCCGGCCGGACCTGGTGGAGTTCTGGCAGGGCCGCGAGGACCGCATGCACGACCGGCTCCGGTACGTCCGGAACGACGACGGCTGGAACATCGAGCGCGTCGCTCCCTGAGTTTTGTGCACAGCCGCGGCCGTGATGTGGGTGACCATGTCGCGGCCGCGGCTTTTTGGGATTTTCTTAGGGGGCTTTCGGTGAGCCGGCGGTGGCTCGGTTGGCTGTCCACAGCCTGTTCGTGATGTGGATGGACGTGGGGCTCACCTGCGGTTTCCCGGCTTTTTGTCGGGTGGTGCCGATACGCTGAAAGCGGGGGCTCCCCCAGGGAGGGAGGGCTCTGCTCGGCGGGGCTGCTCGGCGGGAGCCGCGCAACGGGACCGCTCGGCGGGCTCGGCGGGCTCGGCGGACCCCCGGAGCCGGTTGGCAGGGACCTCGCCTCGGGAATCGCTCGGCGGGGACGGCGTGCTCGGGAAACCGCTCGCCCGGGATTGCGTGCCTCGGGAGTCGCTCGCGTGGGATCGCGGGCCGGGGAACTGCTCGGCGGGGACCGCCCCTCGGGAGTTGCTCGCTCGGGACCGTGGGCCGGAGAGCCGTTCGGCGGGCGTCGCTCGCTTGGGGCCGGAGCCGGGGAGCCGCTGGAGTCACCCCTGGGAGTCGCTCGCTCGGGTCCACGTGCCTGGGAGCTGCTGGGCGGGAATCATCCCTTGGGAATCGATCGCTTGGGCCCGCGGGGCGGGGATCCGCTGGGCGGGGACCACCGCTCGGGAATCGATCGCTTGGGACCGCGGATCCGGGAGCCGCTCGGCGGAAACCATCCCTCGGGAGTCGCTTGCTCGGGATCGTGGGCCTGGGAGCCGCTGGGTGGAAACCATCCCTCGGGAGTCGCTTGCTCGGGACTGCGGGCCTGGAGTCGCTGGGCGGGAGTCACTCTTCGGGAGTCGCTCGGTTGGGACCGCAGGCCAGGGAGTCGCTCGGCGGGAACCACCCCTCGGGAATCCCAGAACCCGCGCCCCGAACCCGCTCACCTGGGCGAAAGCGCTCCCACCCGCCAGCGACACCTCAAAGCCCCCCACAGGCGACGGAAATCACGCGACCCCAGGTAGTTAGCCGAGCTAAGCTCATTGGTTGTGACCTCTGAGCCCGAGACCGCGCCACCTCGCGCGGGTGGTTTGCGCGGACTCCTCGGCCGCATCATCGTCGATACCCGGCCTCTCAAGATCCCCGCCTTTCGGCGGCTCTGGTTGTCCACTGTGGTCACCGCAGTCGGGACTCAGCTGACCGCCGTCGCCGTGCCGAAGCAGGTCTTCGACCTCACCGGGTCCTCCGCCTACGTCGGTCTCACCGGGCTCGTCGCCCTCGTTCCGCTGCTCTTCTTCGGGCTCTGGGGCGGCGCCGTCGCCGATGCCGTCGATCGGCGGAAGCTTCTCGTCGTCACCAACGTCCTCGTCGCGGTCACCTCCGCCCTGCTCTGGCTGCAGGCCTTCCTGAACTTCGGCTCCGTCTGGCTCGTCCTCGGGCTGCTCGCCGTCAACCAGGCGCTCTTCGCGATCAACATGCCCACGCGCGGCGCCGTCGTCGCGCGGCTCGTGCCGGACGAGCTGCTGCCCTCCGCCAACGCCCTCAGCTCGACGATGTCCACCTTCGGCGCCGTCTTCGGGCCGCTGCTCGCCGGTGCACTCATCCCCGTCCTCGGCCTCTCGACCCTCTACCTGATCGACGTCGTCGCCCTCACCATCACGCTCATCGCCGTCTGGCGGCTGCCGGCCATCCCGCCGCTCAACGGCCCCTCGCGCCGCGCGGGCCTCAGCGACGTCATCGACGGCTTCAAGTACCTCGCCACCAAGAAGGTGCTGCTCGCCTCGTTCGTCGCCGACATCATCGCGATGGTCTTCGGCATGCCGCGCGCGCTGATCCCGGAGATGGCCGAACGCACCTTCGGCGACCCACCCGGCGGCGGCCCCGCGCTCGGCTGGCTCTACGCCGCCCTGCCCGCCGGCGCGATGCTGATCGGCCTCTTCTCCGGCTGGCTGACGCGCATCCAGCGGCAAGGCGTCGCGGTTGTAGTCGCGATCTGCGCCTGGGGCGCAGCGGTGGCGGCGTTCGGGCTCGCGCACTCGCTGTGGCTCGCGGTCGTCTTCATGGCCGCCGCCGGCGCGGCGGACATGGTCAGCGCCGTCTACCGGATGGCGATCCTGCAGGTCGCGACCACCGACGAGATGCGCGGCCGGCTCCAGGGCGTCTTCACCGTCGTGGTCGCCGGCGGCCCGCGGGTCGCCGACCTCGTGCACGGCTGGGGCGCGGCCGCGTTCGGCACCGCGGCCGCCGCGTCCGTCGGCGGCGTGCTGGTGATCGTCTCCGTGTGCGCGTCGATGTTCCTGCTCCCGGCGTTCTGGCGGTACCGGGCTCCTACGGCTTAGGCCGTTCGGGCTAGGGTGCCGGATATGCGTACTCTCGCCGTCGTTTTGGTCGCTTTTGCCGCGTTGACCGCCTGCTCCTCGGGCGACGAGCCGTCGAAGGCGCCGTCGTCGTCGAAGCCGTCCGCAGCGCCGAAGCCGAGTTCGAACGCGGCCGCCGCGTCGCTCGACCCGTGCAAGCTGCTGCCCGCCGCCGCCGTGTCGAAGGCCCTGTTGCTGGACAACCTCCAGGCGGTCGCAGGCCCGGTGCAGGACAACGCGGCCAACGGCGGCAAGGCCCGCAGCTGCGAGTACCAGCTGAACGGCAAGGGCGCGGGCGCGCTCGCCGTGACTCGCTACGAGGGCCGCCAGGCGAAGCCGGCCGACATGGTCGCGTCCATCAAGAAGGCGAAGGCCGGCGCGCAGGACGTCGCCGGCTTCCCGGACGGCGCCGTCTACTACGTCGACGAGCAGAAGACGGCGACGCTCGCCTCGGCCGCGCTGGTGTCGGGCACGCCCGTGCTCGTCAACTACACCGGCCCGGCCAAGATGACGCCGGCGCAGATGGCCCCGCTGGTCAAGACGGCCCTCGACGCGAGCTGATCAAGCCCAGCCGACGAGCTGCCGCTCCGACGACGTCGAGCGGCGCCGGGTCGCTCCCGCACGCCGTCGTCGGCGCGGCCACCATCGATCAGCGGCGCAGCGCCGCCAGTTCGACCGGGCTGTGCGCGGAGAACACCGTGACCTCGTTCTGGTGGTCGCGCGCCAGCTCGTGCAGCCGCGCCAGGTTCTCCAGCCGCGGCCGGCGCAGGGTCTGGACGATGTTCTGGAACGCCGTCAGGCCCGGCGGGCAGTGCGGCGCGACCGGGTCCAGCTGGCCGTGGAAGAAGTACGCGTCGCCGGCGTGCAGGAGCCAGCCGTCGCCGGTGTCGACCGCGACGCCCGTGTGGCCGCGCGTGTGGCCCGTCAGCGGGACCAGCAGGATCTCCTCCGGCAAGCCCTTCAGCGAGCGGACCGCCTCGAAGCCGAACCACGGCTCGCCCGTCTCGTCGTAGGTGCTCCACAGCGGGCGGTGCGCGAACTGCGCGGCGCGGTAGCGGTTCTTCTCCGCCGCGTTCGCCGGCGACGTCGCCGCGCGGTGCTCCTCCGCCCGGACGTGCACGACGGCGTTGGGGAAGTCCGCCAGTCCGCCCGCGTGGTCGACGTCGAGGTGCGTCATCACGATGTGCCGGACGTCGGCCGGGTCCAGGCCGAGCGCGCGGATCTGCGCGACGGCCGTCTCGGCGGCCGTGGGCTTGGCGCCGACCATCGTCAGGAACGGCCGGCCGAGCCACTCGCCCGGCTTGGCCACGCCCTGGGTGCCGAACCCGGTGTCGACCAGCACCAGCCCGTCGCCGGTCTCGATCAGCAGGCAGTGGGCGACCAGCTCCGCGCGCCGCAGCAGGCCGGGCTCGCCGTCGAGCAGCTTGCCACCCGCCGGGCGCATCGATCCGCAGTTCAGGTGGTGCACCTTCATACTTTGCTCCTGGAGCTCAGCCGGACGAACTCGGTCTCGTCGTGCGCGGCGAAGACGCTCACCTCGTCGCCGTGCTCCTGAACAAGCTGGCGCAGGCGGCGGTGATTGTCCAGCCTGGCGCGCTTGACCGTCTCCATGTGGCCCTCGAACCACTTCAGGCCCGGCGGGCAGTGCGGGTCGGCGGCCACTTGGCCGTGGAAGAAGTACGAGTCACCGGCGTTGAGCAGCCAGCCGGCGCCGGTGTCGACGGCGATCCCGGCGTGCCCGCGCGTGTGCCCGGACAGCGGGACCAGCAGGATCTCCGGCGGCAGCCCGTCCAGCTGCCGGACGGCGTCGAAGCCGAACCACGGTTCGCCGGTGTCCGCATAGGACGTCCACTGTGGACCGTGCGCGAACTGGATTCGGCGGTAGCGGCCGCGTTCGGCGGCGTCACGCGGTTCGGTGAACGCCCGCAGCTCTTCGGCGTAGACGTGCGCGCGAGCCCACGGGAAGTCGATGAGCCCGCCGGCGTGGTCGAGGTCGAGGTGGGTCAGGACGATGTCGCGGACGTCCGCCGGGTCGAACCCGAGCGCGCGGATCTGGGCGATCGCGGTCCGCGCCGGGTCGGCGACCGGGTTGGACTGGCGGACGAAACCCGCGCCCAGCCAGGCCTCCCGGTCGACGGCGGCCGGCGTGCCCATGCCGGTCTCGACGAGCACGAGACCCGTGTCCGTCTCCAGCAGCAGGCAGTGGCAGACCATGGTGGCGCGCCGGAACAGGCCCGGCCGCCCGTCGATCAGCTTGCCGCCGAGCGGGCGCATGGTGCCGCAGTTCAGGTGGTGGACGCGCATCAGGAGAACTCCCGTTCGAGGGTGGCGTGCAGGTGGTTGGCGACGGCGCGCAGCGGCGCCGGGTCGCGGCGGGTGCGGGCCAGCAGCAGGCCGCCTTCGATCGCGGCGAGCACGACGGTGGCCAGCTCGTCCGCGCGCTCGGCGGAAAGCTGTTGCCGCGCAAGGTATTCACGCAGGATTCCGTGCCACGACGAATAGCCGTCCACACAGGCTTCGCGGATCGGTTCGCTCTCCGCGGCGGCGTCCAGCGCGACCGTCGCGAGTGGACACCCGCGCTGGAAGTCCGATCCGGTCAGGAAAGCCGCCAGTGCCTCGACGGCCCGGTCGATCGCGGTCGGCGCGTCGGGCGCGTCCCGGAGGATCGCCTCGAGCATCGCGCCGGTGCGTTCGCCCGACAGTCGGACGGCTTCGGCGGCGAGCTGCTCCTTGCCGCCGGGGAAGTGGAAGTAGAGCGAACCCTTCGGGGCGCCCCCGGCCGTCGTCAGCTGGGTGAGGCCGGTGGCGTGGTAGCCCTGGGTCTGGAACAGGTCGGCGGCGGTGTCGAGCATCCGCTGCCGCGTGTCGGTGCGACGGACCATGGCGCCGACTGTAGCTCAAACTATGACGACCGGTCTAGTTACATTCTGGATCGGTAAGGTCGTCCGCATGGGCAACCCGACCGGTCAGCAGTTCGAGATCACCCGCGGCAACGCGCGCGCCGTCGTCACCGAGATCGGCGCGGGCCTGCGCGCGTTCGAAGTCGGCGGAGTGCCGTACGTCGAGGAGTTCCCCGAAGACGAGAAGCCGCCGAAGGGCGCCGGGCAGGTGCTGCTGCCCTGGCCGAACCGGACGAAGGCCGGCAAGTGGACGTTCCAGGGCGAGGAGCAGCAGCTCGAGATCACCGAGGAGGCGCGCGGCAACGCGATCCACGGCCTGACCCGCCACCTCGAGTGGGAGCTGGTGGAGCACGCCGAGTCGTCGATCACCCTGGCCGTCGACGTCGAGGTGCAGCCCGGCTGGCCGGTGCCGCTGCGGGCGACCGTGACGTACGAGCTCGCGCCGCGCGAGCTGACCATCACCCACGAGATCCGCAACGAGGGCGAGCAGCCGATCGGCGTCGGCGTCGGCACGCACCCGTACTTCCGGATCGGCGACGTCCCGACCGACGAGCTGACCCTGACGCTGCCGGCGAGCCGCGTGCGGCCCTACCTCGGTGACGAGCAGATGCCGTACGCGCCGGAGCAGGACGTCGAGGGCACGGAGTACGACTTCCGCTCCGGGCGGGTGCTGGCGGGCGTCGACCTGGACACGGCGTTCGGCTCGCTGTCGGCGGCCGCGGACGGCCAGCACCACTTCGTGCTGTCCCACGAGGAGCAGCAGCTGGTCGTCTGGACCGGCCCGGACTTCCGCTGGGTGCAGGTGTTCACCCCGGACGACCTGGTCGGCCGCGGCCGCGCGGTCGCGATCGAGCCGATGACCTGCCCGGCGGACGCGCTCAACACGGGCACGGACCTGATCGAGCTGGAGCCGGCGTCGTCGTGGTCGGGCAGCTGGGGCATCCGCGTCCAGTGAACCGGCTGGGGGTGGCGGACGCGGGCGAAGTGCTGACGCTGCAACGAGCGGCGTACGTGACGGAGGCCCGCGCCCACGACGACTGGGACCTGCCACCGCTGCTGGAGACGTTGGAGCAGACGCGGGCGGCCCTGACCGGCCTGTCGTGGGGGATCCGGGAGTCGGGGCGCCTGGTGGCGTCGGTCCGGTTGACGGTGACCGGTCCGGTGGCGGTGATCGGCCGCCTGGTCGTGGCGCCGGACCGGCAGGGGTTCGGGCTGGGTGGGTCGCTGCTGCGGTTCGCGGAGTCTTCGGCGCCTGCGGAGGTGACGCTGTTTCGCCTCTTCACGGGGTCGAAGAGCGTTGGGCCGCTGGCGTTGTACGCCAAGAACGGGTACCGGGAGACGCATCGGACGCCGGAGAACAACCACGAACTGGTGCACTTGGAGAAGGCCCGCGTTCCGTAGGCTGCTTCGGTGCAGTCGGTGTCGGGCCCTGGCTCTGGGGCATTCCGGTGCTGTGGTGGGGCCGGCTCGGCAAGCTGGGGCAGTTCATCGGCGCCCTGGTGGCGATCATCGACATCATCGGGGTGGCGCGGATCAGCGCGTCTGGCCGCCGCTGGTGCTGCTGCGCGGACCCCAGCCCGATCGGTCGCTGCGCGTCATCGGGGTACTGCTGGTCGTCGCCGGGTTCGGGTTCGATCTGCTGGCGAGCTGAGCCCCGCTGTCGCCCGCCCAGCCGAGTTCGTTAGCGTGGCGAACTATGGCGAAGGCAATTGTCGGGGGCTATGTCGTCCCCATCGAGGGTGATCCCATCGACGGCGGCACCGTTCTGATCGACGGCGGCAAGATCGTCGCGATCGGGACCGAGGCCGATGTCGACATCCCGGAAGACGCCGAACTGGTCGACGCGGCCGGCACCTGGGTGCTGCCCGGCTTCATCGACGCCCACGCCCACCTCGGCGTCCACGAGGACGGCGAAGGCTGGGCCGGCAACGACACCAACGAGATGACCGACCCGAACGGCGCCCGCTTCCGCGCCATCGACGGCATCGACCCGTACGAGCCCGGCTTCGACGACGCCCTGGCCGGCGGCGTCACGAGCGTCGTCATCAAGCCCGGGTCGGGCAACCCGATCGGTGGCCAGACGATCGGCGTCAAGACCTGGGGCCGCAGCATCCTCGACATGGTCTTCGCGGAGCACGTCAGCGTGAAGAGCGCGCTCGGCGAGAACCCGAAGCGCGTGTACGGCGACAAGAAGCAGACGCCGTCGACTCGCCTGGGCGTCGCGGCGATCCTGCGCGAGGCCTTCACCAAGGCCCGCAACTACCAGGCGAAGCGCGCGCACGCCGAGTCCGAGGGCAAGCCGCACGAGGTCGACCTGACGCTGGAGACGCTGTCGAAGGTCCTCGACGGCGAGCTGTACTGGGACCAGCACGTCCACCGCGCGGACGACATCGTGACGGCGCTGCGGCTGGCCGACGAGTTCGGCTACAAGCTGGTCATCAACCACGGCACCGAGGGCCACCTGATCGCCGACCTGCTGGCCGAGCGGGACGTGCCGGTCATCCTCGGGCCGCTGTTCACGACGAAGTCCAAGGTCGAGCTGCGCAACCGGACGCTGCGGTCGGCGGGCATCCTGGCCCGCGCCGGCGTGAAGATCGCGATCACGACCGACCACCCGGTGATCCCGATCAACTTCCTGGTCTACCAGGCGGCCCTGGCGGTCAAGGACGGCCTCGACCCGGCGACGGCGCTGCGGTCGCTGACCGTCAACCCGGCGTCGATGCTGGGCCTGGACGAGCAGATCGGCTCGCTGAAGCCGGGCCTGGACGCGGACGTGGTGCTGTGGTCCGGCGACCCACTCGATGTGATGAATCGGGCGCTGCGCGTGTTCGTCCGGGGCGACGAGGTGTACCACTTCGACGAGACCCTGGGCGAGGGCGTGTCGAAGGACCGCCGCTACCGCGAGTCCCGCTGAGTTTCGGACGGCACGCCGGTAACCGGGCGGTTCCGGCGTGCTGTCCGATCAATCGAGCAGCGCGTCGAGGTCGATCTTGACCGGGAACGGGACGTCGGTGGTGAAGGTCCCGGTGACCGCGGAAGCGTCCTGATAGCCGAATTCGCCGGCCTGGTGGCAGGCGACCAGGGAAACCGGCTCGGAGATGTCGACGATCCAGTAGTGCGGGATCCCGGCGTCGGCGTACTCGTCGTGCTTGACGTGGTAGTCGGTGCGTTTCGAGCCCGGCGACACGATCTCGACGACCAGAACCACTTCGTCGGCGCGGTACATGCTGTCTTCCCGATCCACGCGAGCACGCGCCCCGCGGTAGGTGATCAGCAAGTCGGGGCGACGCGAGAAACCCGGTTCACCACGCGGTGCCAAACCCAGGTCCACGTCGATGTCCAGCGTGAAGTCGAGTTCGGCTGGTAGCTGCGATTCCAGCTGTCGGCCCAGCAGGTAAGCGGCCTTGTTGTGGCGCCTGCTGAGGCTCGGTGACATCACGACGCGACCCTCCACGAGTTCGGTGAAACCGGTGTCGGTTTCACCGAGTGCCGCGTACTCCTCGATCGTCAGCAGGCATGTCTCACGCTCAGGTTCAACCATGAGTAACGCTATCTGTACCGAGCGTGTGACACCTTTCGCTCAATCGGCTACGCCCGCTTGAAGGGCGTGTAGATCTGGATGTCACCGTCCTGTTCGCGGGCTTCGAACACCGGCAGCGGCGGGATCTCGACCGGGAGGTCGTAGCGCACGATCTCGCCGGTCAACGCGAAGGTCGCGCCGTGGCACGGGCAGACCAGCTGACGTTCGGGGTTCGCCAGGCGCAGGCGGCAGCCCAGGTGGGTGCACGTCGAGGACACGGCTCGCAGGCCCTCCGGAGTCCGTTGGACGAAGCCGGTCACGGTGTCCAGCTCGAACTCGCGCAGGCCGCCCTCCGGGACGTCCTTGCTCGCCGCCACCGTCCGCCACTCGCCCGGGTCCTGCTCCTGCGGAGTCGCCGGGGCGCGGACCAGGCGGTCGATCCCGACGCCCGCCGCGAGCGAGGCGGCGGCGATCCCGGCCGTCCGGACCACGCGGCGCCGGCGCAACGGCGTGGCCGACGGCGGCGTGCGCTCGGCCGCCAGTTCGCGGCCGAGGCGGGCGACGAAGTCCTCGTCCGGCAGCGCTTCCGCCGCGCGGAGCCGGGCCGCCTGCAGCTCGATGGCCGCGCGCATCTGGGCCACCTGCTCGTCGTCCGGCCGGAACGGCTCCGGCGTGCGCTGCCCAAGGAGGCTGTCGGCGAAGCGGTCCACGTCGTTCATGCCCGCTCCTCGATCCGTGCCGCCGCTTGCGCGGCGAGCCGCAGGGCCCGGTGCTGGATCACCTTGACGTTGGCCAGGCTGACGCCCAGCTCCTCGGCGGCGTCTTGCAGTGAGTAGGACTCCAGGAATCGTAATTGCAGGACTTTCCGCGCGCGCTCGGGCAATTCGGCGAGTATCGCGGCGACCCGCCGGTCCGTCGCCGGAACGGCCGGGCCGTTCGCCGTCCGATGGCCGCGATCGGGTATTTCCGCTGTTTCGTCGAGGCCGATCGTGGTGATCTCGCGCCCGAACAAGCGCCGCCAATGCGCGGCGAGCACGGTGCGCGCGGTCGCCAGCAGGTAAGCGCGGACCTCGGGCGCGCTCGCGCTCGCGCGCAACGGTTTCAACACGGCGAGGAACACTTCGCCGGTGAGATCCTCGGCGTCTGCGGGGTTTCCCACCTTTTTCAGCATCAGCCGGTAAACCCATACGACATTCTCTCGGTAAACGGTTTCCCAGTCCGGTTCGGACTTCCCCTCCATCGGGACTCCACATCGCCGGTTCCGATGTCGCCGACCATACCCCGCGATGTAACCCGGGTGCATACCTTTCGGTGAGGGGCCACCTTGATTTCTCCTCCGCGCCCCTGCCGGCGAGCGCGGGGACTGCCCGTTTCATGCGAGGAGCAATCATGATGAGCAAGCGCAAGGCCGTGACCGCGGTGGCCGCGGCATTGACGCTGGGGGCGACCGCCGCGTTGTCCGGCGGAGCCGAAGCCGTTACGCAGCAGGGAGGCGGTTTCACCGACCGGGGTGACATCCGTTTTCTGCCGCAACCGCTGAAAGATCGCCTGGCGTTGCTGGCCGGGCGGCCGTCGACCTTTCCGCCGATGACCGCGTTTTCCGAAGCGCCGACGCCGAGTCAGTTATTCCAGTACTACCTGCTGGACACGAAGAATTTCCAACCGAACGTGTTCACCACGACCATTCCGGGGATCAACGACGGCGTCGCGCCGACGGCCACCGGGCCGAACCACGACCTGCCCACGCTGGGCGGGCTGCGGGTGGTCGTCGAGCCCAAGCCCGGCCTGCCGACCGACCCGAACGACCCCGGTTCGTTCGTCGACATGTTCACCGACATCTCGGGGCTGTTCGTCATCAACAACGAGTCCGGCTGGTACGAGGGCTGGATGATCCACGACGTGACGGTGCCGGCCGTCGCCGCTCCGCGCACCGACGGGCACGCCGCCTTCGGGACGATCACCGCCGCGGATGCCGCGGCGCTGGCGAAGGTGGGGGACTACCACAACAAGCCGGGCGCCGTCTTCACCACGGACGGCAAGGCGCCGCGCGAGCCGTCCGCAACCGACCACTGGCCGGACAAGGTGTCCAACCTCGTGCCGATCCAGCTGTCGCTGGGCGCCTACAACGCCACGCAGCAGAGCGACCTCCACTCGTACTGGGAGCTCAACCAGTACACGAACTGGGTGCCGCCCGCGTACGAGCTGCCGTTCACCGGCGGGATGCCGGGCACGTTCGAGAAGGGCAGGATCGGCGCGCTGTCGTCGATCGTGCCGGGCTCGGGCCCGTCGGGTGTGAAGAACAAGCCGCAGGTCGACGGCGACAACCCGAACATCCCGCGTGACCCGGACCGGCTGCTCAACACCAGCCCGGACGACCCGGACCGCCCGATGCCGAACAACGACGACCACAAGGAGAAGCGGCTCCGGTTCATCCCGAGCGGGCTGGGCAACGAAGTGATGCTGGACGTCTACCTGCGGACCGCGTCCTTCGAGCCGTACGAGCACAGCCTGAGCCAGCGGATCTTCGACGCCTACGCGGCCGAGGTCGCGCGGGTCGACGGCAACCACGACGGCATCGTCGACGCCGTCGAAGCGGACCTCGAGGGCACGTCCGACGGCGGCCAGTCCAACGACCGGCTGTTCCTGCCCGCGACCGCCTACAACCGCGTCGCGGTGACCCGGGAGATCAACGACGGCCTGCTTTCACCCCGCTTCGCGCCCAGTCAGCGCGCGTGGGTGCTCAGCGGCGACATCGCCCGGGTGAGCCCGTCCGTTCCGGCGTCGGTCCCGCAGGACGGCGACAACCGATAGCCCGACCGGACCGAGGGGGCGCGGGTGCGGCCGGCTCACCGCCGGCCGCACCCGTGCGGGAAAAGGAAAGGGGGGTGGACGATGCGCGTCTGGGAAACGAGCCTCAGGCCTTCTTCAGCTCACGGGCGATGACCAGCCGCTGGATCTGGTTCGTCCCTTCGAAGATCTGCGGCACCTTCGCTTCGCGCATGTAGCGTTCCGCCGGGAAGTCCCGCGTGTACCCGGCCCCGCCGAGGACCTGGACCGCGTCCGTGGTCACCTTCATCGCGCCGTCGGTCGCGACCAGCTTCGCGATCGACGCCTGCCGCTGGAACGGCAGCCCGCGGTCACGTCGGCGGGCTGCCTCCAGGTAGCAGGCTCGCGAGGACTCGACGATCGCCGCCATGTCGGCCAGGAGGAACTCCACCCCCTGGAAGTCGATGATCGGACGGCCGAACTGGGACCGGCCCTTCGCGTACGCCACCGCCTCGTCCAGCGCCGCCTGCGCCAAGCCGACCGCGCACGCCGCGATCCCGAGCCGGCCCGAACTCAACGACGCCAGCGCGATCCGGAGACCGTCACCGGGGGCACCCAGCAGCCGCGACGAAGGCACCCGGGCGCCGTCGAAGATCAGCTGGGCCGTCGGCGACCCGGTGAGTCCCATCTTCCGCTCGCGAGGAGCCGCCGAGAGCCCGTCGGTGGCGGCGGGCACCAGCAGGCAGGAGATCTCTTCCGCGCCCGTCCGGACCATCGTCGTGTAGAAGTCCGCCACCCCGGCGTGCGTGATCCACGCCTTCGTGCCGTTGACGACGTAGTCCGCACCGTCGAGACGCGCGCGGGTCGACAAAGCGGCCGCGTCCGAGCCCGCCTGCGTCTCCGACAGCGCGTACGCGCCCAGCAGCGAACCTTCGAGCATCTCCGGCAGCCACTCGGCGCGCTGGGAGTCCGTGCCGTACTCCGCCAGCGCGTAGGAGGACATCGTGTGCACCGACAGGCCGACGCCGACCGTCATCCAGGCCGCCGCGATCTCCTCCAGGACCTGCAGGTACACCTCGTACGACACTTCGCCGCCGCCCCAGCGCTCCGGGTACGGCAGCCCCAGCAGACCGGACTTGCCCAGCAGGCGGAACTGCTCGCGCGGGAACTGCTCCGCTTCCTCGGCCGCCGCCGCGCGGGGTGCGAACTCGTCGCGCGCGATCTCCCTGGCCAGCGCGACCAGGTCTTCGGCGTCCGAATCCGGCAGCAGGCGTTCGGCGGGCATCGGTGTCCTCCAAAGCGGTACTGAAAACAGTACTGTGGGCTCGTTTAGAGTACAGTACGACAGGCCTGGGGTACCCGGAAGACGTAGGAGATAGTGAGCCGATGCCCCCCGAACCCCGCCGCCGGCCGACCGCGCGCCAGCGCGCCCTGCTCGGTGACCTCGAGGCGCTCTTCCTCGCCGAGGGCTTCGCGGACTTCACCCTCGACGACCTCGCCGGGCGCCTGCGCTGCTCGAAGTCGACGCTCTACGCGCTCGCGCCCAGCAAGGAGCAGCTCGCCGTCAAGGTCGTCACCCACTTCTTCCGGGGCGCCGGCGAGCGGATCGAGGAGCGCGTCGCCGGGATCGACGACGCCCGCAAGCTCATCGGGGAGTACCTGGCCGGTGTCGCCGAGCACCTGAACCGGGCGTCGCCGGAGTTCATGCGCGACCTCGCCGAGTTCGCCCCGGCCCGCGACGCCTACCAGGTCAACAGCCGGTTCGCGGCGCAGCGGCTCCGGCAGTTCATCGACAAGGGCGTCGCCGACGGCGTCTTCCGCGACGTCCACGCCCGGCTCGTCGCCGAGATGGCGAACCTGATCATCGAAGGCATCCAGACCGGGGTGCTCGGCCGGCGGATCGACGTCTCCGACGCCGAAGCCTTCACCGCTCTGGGTGAACTGCTGCTCGGCGGGCTGAACAAATAGCGGACAGGAATTGTCAGCCGGAACTCCATTAAACTCCCGGCGTGATCGTCGTAGGCGGAGAAGCTCTGGTCGACCTGGTCCCCGGTGACCCCCTGGATTCCACTGTGGACGGTGGGCTGCGCGCGCTGCTGCCGCGGCTCGGCGGTGGGCCGTACAACGTCGCGCTGGCGGCCGGGCGCCTCGGCGTGCCGGCGGCGTTCCTCTCGCGCGTGTCCACCGACCGCTTCGGCGACGCGATGGTCGAGCGCCTGCACGCTTCCGACGTCGACACGTCGTTGCTGCAGCGCGGCGACGAGCCGACGACGCTCGCCGTCGTCGCGCTCGACGCGAAGGGCGCCGCGCGCTACACGTTCTACGTCGAAGGCACCGCGGACCGGCTCGTCGCCGACCCGGGACCGCTTCCGGAGAACGTGACCGCGCTCTCGCTCGGCACCCTCGGGATGGTCCTCGAGCCCGGCGCGTCGGCCTACGAGGCGATGCTGCGGCGTGAGGCCGCGCGCGGCGTGCTGACCGTCCTCGACCCGAACATCCGCGAGGCGCTGATCACCGACCCGGCCGCCTACCGCGCCCGGTTCACCTCCTGGCTGCCGGACGTTCGCCTGCTCAAGATCTCCGACGACGACGCCGCGTGGCTCACCGGCGGCACCGACCCGGTCGCCGCCGCGAAGACGTGGGTCGAGTCCGGTGTGGACGCCGTGGTGCTCACCCGCGGGGCAGACGGCGTCGCGGTGATCACCGCCGCAGGTGAGCTGGCCCACGTCCCGTCGCGCAAGGTGACCGTCGTCGACACCATCGGCGCCGGCGACACCGTCCAGGGCGCGCTGCTGGCCTGGCTGCACACCCACGACGTCACCGACCTGGCATCTCTCGACGCGGGCGCGTGGCGCGAAGCCCTCGAATTCGCGGCGAAAGCGGCATCCATCACGGTTTCGCGCAGCGGTGCCGAGCCGCCCACGTCCGCCGATATGGCGGCCGCCGTGTGAACCTGGTCCCAAAGGGGCACCCAGGAGCAACGCCACCGCTGCGCGAACGCACGTTTCTCGACTAACGTTGAGGGGCATTCTTCATACCCCAGCGGGGCGGTGTGCAGCGAGGCGCCAGTGTTTCCTCGCGTGAACACGTGGCTACCTGTGGAACCCGCAGGCGCCGCCGACCCGTGCCGAACGTGAGAGGGACTTGCATGTCCGACGCGACGACTGCGGGGCAGTCCGGCGGCGAAACCGCGAAGCTGACCCTGCCGAGTGGCGAGCACGAGTTCAAGATCGTCCACCCGGTCGAGGGCGCGCCCGGGATCGAACTGGGGAAGCTGCTGGCGCAGACGGGGTACATCACCTACGACCCCGGGTTCGTCAACACCGGCGCCGCGTCGTCCGCCATCGCCTACATCGACGGTGACGCCGGGATCCTCCGCTACCGGGGCTACCCGATCGAGCAGCTGGCCGAGAAGTCGACCTTCGTGGAGGTCTCCTACCTCCTGATCTACGGCGAGCTGCCGACCGAGACCCAGCTGGCCGACTTCACCGAGAAGATCCAGCGCCACACGCTGCTGCACGAAGACCTCAAGGCGTTCTTCAGCGGCTTCCCGCGCGACGCCCACCCGATGCCGGTGCTCTCCAGCGCGGTGTCGGCCCTGTCGACCTTCTACCAGGACTCGCTCGACCCGTTCGACGAGCCGAACGTCGAGCTGTCGACCATCCGCCTGCTCGCGAAGGTGCCGACCCTGGCCGCCTACGCGTACAAGAAGTCCGTGGGCCAGCCGCTGCTGTACCCGGACAACTCGCTCGGCCTGGTCGAGAACTTCCTGCGCATGACGTTCGGCTTCCCGGCCGAGCCGTACGAGGTCGACCCGGACGTCGCGAAGGCGCTCGACCTGCTGTTCATCCTGCACGCCGACCACGAGCAGAACTGCTCGACCTCGACCGTGCGCCTGGTCGGCTCGTCCGAGGCGAACCTGTTCGCCTCGATCTCGGCCGGCATCAACGCGCTGTTCGGCCCGCTGCACGGCGGTGCGAACGCCGCGGTGCTCGACATGCTCGAGGGCATCAAGAACGACGGCGGCGACGTCGCCAAGTTCGTCGAGCGGGTGAAGAACAAGGAAAAGGGCGTGAAGCTGATGGGCTTCGGGCACCGGGTCTACAAGAACTACGACCCGCGCGCGAAGATCATCAAGAACACCGCCGACGAGATCCTCGGCAAGCTCAAGGGCGGCGACCAGCTGCTCGAGATCGCCAAGAAGCTCGAAGAGACCGCCCTTTCGGACGACTACTTCATCGAGCGCAAGCTGTACCCGAACGTGGACTTCTACACCGGCCTGATCTACCGGGCGCTGGGCTTCCCGACGAAGTTCTTCACGGTGCTGTTCGCGCTCGGCCGGCTCCCGGGCTGGATCGCGCACTGGCGCGAGATGATCAACGACCCGGCCACCAAGATCGGCCGCCCGCGGCAGATCTACACCGGCCACGCTTCGCGGGACTACACCCCGATGTCGGAGCGCTGAGTTTTTCAGCTGATCGATGAACGCCCCGTCGTGCACCCGCACGGCGGGGCGCTTATCGTTGTCCGTCGTGACTCGCGAAGCACCCGTCGTCCTGTGGTTCCGCCGCGACCTGCGGCTGGGTGACCACGCCGCCCTGCTCGAGGCGTCGAAGCACAGCAAGCACGTCCTCGCGCTGTACGTCCTCGACGAGGCACTGCTGAAGCCGGGCGGCGCGCCGCGGGAGGCGTTCCTCTACGGGTGCCTCGAGAAGCTGGACGAGCAGCTCGGCGGCCGGCTGATGCTGGTCCGCGGCGAGCCGGCGGTGGAGGTCGTCCGCGCGGCGAAGAAGATCGGCGCGGCCGCGGTGCACGTCAGCGCCGACACCGGCCCGTACGGCCGTCGGCGGGACGCCGAGGTCGCGAAGGCGTTGGCGGAGCACGACATCGACTGGGTCGAGACGGGCTCGCCGTACGCCGTGACGCCGGGGCGCGTCACCAAGCCCGACGGCGACCCCTACCGCGTCTTCACGCCGTTCTACCGCGCCTGGACCGCGCGCGGCTGGCATTCGCCGGCCGACACCGGACCGTCCCTTGTGGACTGGGTCGAACCGCCGAAGTCGCTGAAGATCCCCAAGCCGCCCAAGGTTTCCGCGGCTCTGCCCGAGCCGGGCGAGCAGGCCGCGCTGGACGTCTGGCACGACTTCCTCGACGGCCCGATCGAGACGTACGACGCCGACCGCGACCGGCCGGACCGCGCGGGCACGACCCGGCTTTCGCCGTACCTGCGCTGGGGGTGCATCCACCCGCGGACCATCCTGGCCGACTTGGCGGGTGACGACCGCGTCGGCGCGAAGTCGCTGCGCAGCGAGATCTGCTGGCGCGAGTTCCACGCCGACGTCCTGTGGAACCGCCCGGAAACCGCGCGGGAGAACTACGACAAGCGCTTCGACGCCATGTTGCACGACAACGACCCCGAGGCCTTCGAGCGCTGGTGCGCGGGCAAGACCGGCTACCCGATCGTCGACGCCGGGATGCGGCAGCTGCTGGCCGAGAGCTGGATGCACAACCGCGTGCGGATGGTCGTCGCGAGCTTCCTGGTGAAGGACCTGCACCTGCCGTGGTGGCTCGGCGCGCGGCACTTCATGAAGCACCTCGTCGACGGCGACCTCGCCTCGAACCAGCTGAACTGGCAGTGGGTCGCCGGCTGCGGCACCGACGCGGCGCCGTACTTCCGGATCTTCAACCCGACGATGCAGGGGGAGAAGTTCGACCCGGACGGCGACTACGTCCGCAAGTACGTGCCGGAGCTGCGCTCGGTCGAGGGGAAGGCCGTCCACAAGCTGAAAGACCGCCCCAAGGACTACCCGGAACCCATGGTCGACCACGCCCACGAGCGCCAGGTGTCCTTGGAGCGGTACGGCAAGATCACGTCGTGATCAGCCGCGCAACGCCTCCGACAGCTTGATGCGGCTGCCGATGCGCAGCACGCTGTTGCCGTAGATCTTGCCGCCCAGCCAGGTCAGCAGCGCGACCAGCGCGACGGTCAGCCCGAGCGACAGCGCGATCTCCCAGCCCGCCGCCGCGCCGGTCGAGATCCGGGCCGGCATCAGGATCGGCGAGAGCAACGGGATCAGCGACAGCACCTTGGTTCCCGAGCCGGACGGGTCCCGCAGCAGCAGGTTGATCCCGGCGATGAACCCGGCGATGAGGATGATGTTGAGCGGCGAGACGACCGACTGCGTGTCCTCCTGCCGGGAGACGAGCGACCCGAGCGCGCCGTAGATCGTGGCGTACAGCAGGAAGCCGAGCAGGTACCAGAGCAGGCCCCACAGCAGCGTGCCGGTGGCGAAGCCGGACAGGGAGAACACCCCGGTCGCCGACGCGGCGGCGAGCCCGGCCGCGCCGAGGATCACCAGCTGCGTCAGCCCGACCAGGCCGAGCCCGATCACCTTGCCCAGCAGCAGCTGCCACGGCCGCACGCTCGCGAGCAGGATCTCCACGACCCGGCTCGACTTCTCCTCGACGACGCCCTGGGCGACCATCATCCCGTAGGTGATGATGCTGAGGTAGAGCAGGAACGCGACGATCAGGCCGACGATGAGCCGTTGCGTGTGGTCCGCGGGTTCCGGCGAGATCGGGTCGTCGTGCACGTGCGTGCCGTCGACCTGGGCCATCACCTGGGCCGGCTCGAGCTGCGCGGACGACAGCACGCCGTCGAGGACCTGCTGCTGCGCCACCTGGTCAAGCACCCTGCGGAGCTGATCGTCCAAAGAGGACTTGTAGGTGGCGGTCAGCTTCGCCGCGCTGCCCGAGACGAGCGCGTCGAGGTCGCCGCCCTCGACCTTCGCTCGGCCCTCGGCCGGGTCGGTGACGGTGACCGTGTCGATGTGCCGCCCGGACTGCACCGCCGCGACCTGCAGCTGCTGCGCGATCCCGGTCGCCTGGCCGGTGAGCCCGACCGTGCTCTTGTCCGCCGAGCCCGCCAGCGACGTCTGGAACCCGACGTACCCCAGCAGCAGCACGAGCAGCACCACGGTGCCGATGACGAACGAGCGCGTGCGCAGGCGGGTGTTCAGCTCGCGCTTCATCACCAGCCAGACAGCCCGCCGGCCGCTGAGCTTCTTCATCGCCGAACCCCCTCTTCTGAGACAGCGTCGCGGAACAGCTCGGTCAGCGACCGGCGCCGGCGGCTGAACTCGGTGACCGGCCCGGTCGCCAGCGCGGCGGCGAGCACGGCCTGGTCGTCGGCGCTCGGGTCGAGGTCGAGGACCGCGGTGGCGCCGTGGTTCTCCAGGACGCGCACGCCGGGCAGGCCCGCGGCCCAGCCTTCGGGCGCGGCGGGCGCGGTGACGACGAGCTTGCTGCTCGCGCCCGCCGTCAGCTCGTCGACCGTGCCGACCGCGACCATCCGGCCGCCGCGGATGATCCCGACCCGGTCGCACAGCCGCTCGACGAGGTCGAGCTGGTGGCTGGAGAACACGACCGGCACGCCGGCCGCGGCCTTCTCGCGCAGCACGGCGCTCATGACGTCGACGGCGAGCGGGTCGAGGCCGGAGAACGGCTCGTCGAGCACCAGCACGGCCGGGTCGTGCACCAGCGCGGCGGCCAGCTGGACGCGCTGCTGGTTGCCGAGGCTGAGCTTCTGCACCTCGTCCTTGCGCCGCTCGGTCAGCCCGAGCCTGCCGATCCAGGTCTCGGCGTTGCGGTGGGCCTCGTTCGCGGTGAGGCCGTGCAGCTCGGCCAGGTAGACGAGCTGCTCCAGGACCTTCATCTTCGGGTAGAGCCCGCGTTCTTCGGGCATGTAGCCGATGTGGGTGCGGGTTTCGTGGGTGATCGGTTCGCCGTCGAAGCGCACCTCGCCGCCGTCGGCGGCCAGCACGCCGAGCGCGATCCGCATGGTGGTGGTCTTGCCGGCGCCGTTGCTGCCGACGAAGCCGAACAGCTCCCCGGCGCGGACGTCGAACGTGACGCCGTCCAGCGCGACCTTGGCGCCGTAGCGCTTGGAGATCCCGTCGATCTCCAGTGTCCCCTTCATGCGTTCCCCTCTTCGAAGTCCTCGGGGTCGTCGTCCGGCAGCGCCCAGCCCAGGATGATCGTCGGGATGGTGGTGCCGGTGACCAGCAGCGCGGACAGCATCATCGCGCCGCGGAAGCCGCCGTCTTCGGTGTCCGCCACCACGATGCTGTAGATCATCGCGGCGATCATCAGGTAGCACAGGATCTGGAAGCCGATGTAGGTGACGCGGTGGCGCCATTCGCGCTCACGTTCGTCCAGCAGCCGCGAGAAGCCCCCGCTCATCCGGCCGGTGAGGATCCGCAGCAGCACGAACGAACCGGCGCCGACGAGCATGCTGCTCATCCAGACGGCGCCGTAGACCCAGTCGCCGCCGGTCGTGAAGATCGACGCCGCGGCGACCAGGCCGAGGTCGGCGGCCGCCACGACGACGGCGAGGGCCCGGCGGTGCTTCCGGGTGCGCCAGCCGGGCATCCTCTTGGCGTGCCGGAGCTCCCGTTGGTCCATCTTGTCCAGCTGGCGTTCCCAGTAGGCGGCGAGTTTCGTGGTCATGCTCCCCCCTCGCGGTAGACCTGGGTGGACAACGGCGTGAACGGCTCGCGGCTGAACACCGCTTCGACCGGCAGGTCGAACACCGCGCAGATCCGGAAGGCCAGGTCCAGGCTCGGATAGTGGTCCCCCCGCTCGAGCGCGCCGATGGTCTGCGGGTTGACGTCGACGGCGGTGGCGAGCGCGGCGCGGCTCAGCCCGCGCTCGGCCCGGAGCACGGGGAGCCGGTTGTAGATCGGCAGCTCCTTGCCGCGCCTGACCGGACTCATGAACGTACTGTTGCAAAAACCCAACGGGTCGTCAAGTTAATTGCACATCAAGTGGTGTCCACAGGGTGGCTGTGATGTGGATAGGTGGCTGCCCCGGCGCTTGAGGAGAGTTTACTGTCGGTGGTCGCCGGTAGACTGGACGTGGGCACGGCCCCCTAGGGAAGGGCGGGGCGTGTCGGTGGGGCGTGCCGGCGGGGCGGGGTGTGCCAGCGGGGGCGTGTCGGTGGGGCGGCGGCTCAGGCCAAGCCGGCGAGCGACTTGTCGACAAGCTCCGCCACCCGCGCCCGCGCGGCTTCCGCGTCCGACGGGATCAGTGCCAGCCGTGTCCGGCGTTCCAGTACGTCCGCCACGTCGAGCGCCCCTTCGTTGCGGACCGCCCACACCACCTCGGCCGCCGTGATGTCCGTCCCCGGTGCCACCGGGGCCGCGAACTCCGCGTCCAGCTCGCCCAGTGCCGCTACCCGCGGCGCTTCCGTCCCGTAGCGGGCCACCAGTCGCGGCGAAGCGTCCACAAGGGACAGACTCGACCTCGGTGCCGCGCCGAGCAGTGGCAGGCGGGCGGTCCGGCACGGCGACGCGCTGAGGCCGGCCAGCTTCACCGCCGCGTCGACCGCGTCCTCCGCCATTCGGCGGTACGTCGTCAGCTTGCCGCCGACCACGGTCAGCAGCCCGTCCGAACCCGCCAGGACGGCGTGCTTCCGGGACAGGTCCGCCGACCGCCCGCCGCCCTCGACCAATGGCCGCAGCCCGGCGTACGACCCGGCCACGTCGTCGCGGGTCAGCGGCCGGGCCAGCACCGAGGAAGCCATTGACAGCAGGAAGTCCACATCGGACTCGGGGACCACCGGGACGTCCGGGATCGGGCCGGGAACCGGCTCGTCCGTCAGTCCCAAGTAGACGCGGCCGTCCGGCTGGGGGAGCAGGAACACGAACCGGTTCGTCTCGCCCGGCACGCCGATGTTCACCGACGTCGTGCCCATCGGGACCGTTCCCGGCGCCAGTACCAGGTGCGATCCCAGTGACGGCCGCAGCCGGACCGCGCCCGTCAGCGTGCTCGCCCACACCCCGGCCGCGTTGATCACCTGGCGCGCGTGGATGTCCACAGTGGAACCCGAAACGCCGTCGACCACCGACACCCGGTCCGCCGTCAGGGATGTCGCCGACAACCGCGTCAAGATCCGGGCCCCGAACGACGCCGCCGTCCGGGCCAGGGACACCACCAGCCGGGCGTCGTCGACCAACGCGCCGTCGTAGGCCAGCAGTGCGCCGCGCAAACCGCGCGGGGACAACCCGGGCGCCAGCGCCAACGCCTCGGCGGTGGGGATCGACCGCGGTCGCGGCAGCACCGATGACGGCGTCCGCGCCGCTCGGCGGAGGGCGTCCCCGGCCCGCAGGCCGGCGGCTACGAGAGCCTGCTGGGCCCGGGATGTGCTGGGGTACAACGGGAACAGCTGCGGCATCGCGCGCGTGAGGTGCGGGGCCGTGCGCGTCATCAGGATGCCGCGCTCGACCGCGCTCTCGTGCGCCAGGCCCAGCTCGCCGTGCGCCAGGTACCGCAAGCCGCCGTGGACGAGCTTCGACGACCAGCGGGACGTCCCGAACGCCAGGTCGTGTGCCTCGACCAGTGCCACCGACAATCCGCGGGAAGCCGCGTCGAGGGCGATGCCGGTTCCGGTGACGCCGCCGCCGACCACGACGATGTCGACCCGCTCGCCCGCCGCCAGCTCCGCGAGCTCGTGTTCGCGGCGCCGCGCGTTGAGCGAGCCGGACGTCACGGCTTCAGCGCCGCGTCGAGCACGTGGGTTAACTCCGCCAGCAGCGCCGCCTCGCCGACGTCCGCCGTCGCCGGCCGCAGCGAGAACGCGAAGGACTGGACCACCAGCAGGACCGACCGGGACTGCACCGCGACCGGCGCGCGCCGGATCGAGCCGTCCTGGTGGCCGGCCTCCAGGAGCCCGTGCAGCGCCTGCTCGGCGAACTTCTGCGTCGCGCCCAGCCGCTCCACGATGTACGGGAGCACCAGCTCGGGGTCGACGTCGAGCAGCGTGCGGAACAGCGGGTCGGCCGACAGCGCGCGGACGCCGGCCGCCGCGATGAGCACGAGCCGCTCGCGGCTGTTCCCGGCGTCGGCGCCGCGCTCGCTCGCCGTGCGCAGCAGCCCGCTGAACTCCCGGGTCATCAGCGCCGCGAGCACGCTGCGGACGTCGGGGAAGCGGCGGTAGACCGTCATCCGGCTGACGCGCGCGGTGCGGGCGATTTCGGCGAGTGTGGTGCGGCGCACACCGACGGCCAGCACGCACGAGCGCGCGGCGTCGAGCAGCACGTCATCGGCCACGCGCGTCGCCGTCTGGCGGTTGCGGGTGTCCGCGAGCGCGGACGAGCCCGCGGTCGAAGTGGTGTGACGTTTCACGTCCATGTGTCACACTGTATCGGTGAACGCGCTCATTGACCACCGCCTTCGACGGTCCTGGACCCCGGAAGCCGCCGACGCCGCCCGGCTGCCCGCGCGGGCGGCCAAGTGGCTTGAACAGCGTATAGGCCAGGCGGGTCCCGGTGCTGCCCCGGCCGGGAATTTGCCGGTGGAAATACCGTCACCGAAACTGGACGAATCTGCTGTCACCGCGTTGTCGAAAGTGGTCGGCGCGGAGAACGTGCTGGGCGACGCCGCGGCGCGGCTGGCGCGCGCGACCGGCCTGTCCTACCTCGACCTGCTGCGCCGCCGTTCGCCCGGCGCGGACTTCCCGGTGCCGGACGCGGTCGTGCTGCCCGCGAGCCCGGACGAAGTCCAGGAAGTGCTCGACGTCTGCGTGACCCACGACGTCGGGGTCGTGCCCTTCGGCGGCGGCACCTCGGTCGTCGGCGGCGTCGCGGCCCTGCGCGGCGACAAGGCGTCGGTGATCGCGCTCGACCTCGTCCGGCTCGACGCGCTGGTGTCGGTCGACGCCGAGTCGCGCATCGCCGTCCTGCAGGCCGGCGTCCGCGGTCCCGAGGCCGAGCGCCTCCTCGGCGAGCACGGCCTGACGCTCGGGCACATCCCGCAGTCGTTCGAGCGCGCCACCATCGGTGGCTTCGCGGCGACGCGCTCGGCCGGGCAGGCGTCGTCGGGCTACGGCCGGTTCGAGGACATGGTCACCGGCGTGCGGCTGGCCACCCCGCGCGGCGAGTGGAAGCTCGGCGTCGCACCGGCGTCGGCGGCCGGGCCGGACCTGCGCCAGCTCGCGATCGGCAGCGAGGGCACCCTCGGCGTGATCACGGAGGTGTCGCTGCGGGTCCGCCCCGCGCCGCCGGTCCGCCGGTACGAGGGCTACGCCCTGCCCGGCTGGGAAGCGGGCCGCGAGGCCGTCCGCGACCTCGCGCAGCACCACGCGCTCGCCGACGTCACCCGGCTGTCCGATGTGGACGAAACCGGGGTTTCGCTGGTGTTGAACGCCGGCCTCAAGACGGCGGCGCTGCGCCGGTACCTCGCCGCGCGCGGGGTGCCGCACCCGTGTTTCCTCATCGTGGGCTGGGAAGGCACCGCGCGCGACGTGGCGCTGCGCCGCCGCGAGACGACGCGCCGGCTGAAGGCCGCGGGTGCGGTGCGCGTCGGCAAGGCGCTCGGCGAGTCGTGGCGCCACGGCCGGTTCGCCGGGCCGCGGCAGCGGGATGCCCTGCTGGATCAAGGTGTCTGCGTCGAGACGCTGGAAACCGCCGCTTACTGGTCCAATGTGGACGAACTCCGTGACGACGTCCGCGCGGCGCTGACCGCGTCGCTGGGCCGCGCGATCGTGATGTGCCACATCTCGCACGCGTACGAGACGGGCGCGTCGCTCTACTTCACGGTACTGACGGCTCGCGACGAGACCGACCCGGTCGGTCAGTGGCAGCGCGCGAAGGCGGCGGCCTGCGAGGCGATCGTCGGCCTGGGCACCATTTCGCACCACCACGCCGTCGGCGTCGACCACGCGCCGTACTTGCGGGCGGAGATCGGCTCGCTGGGCGTCGAAGTGCTGCGCGCGGCCAAGTCCACAGTGGACCCGACCGGGATCCTCAACCCGGGCAAGCTGGTCTAGGGGAAGGTGCGCCCGTCCGGCGGCTCGACGACTTCGCAGGCGACGCCGGGGCCATCGGCCGGGACGCCGTCCAGCTCGACGGCCTGCGCCTGCGCGACGTCGGCCGTGCGCACCGGCTTCCCGTCGACCAGCAGCGGGTAGCGGATCGGCACCGCGCCGATGTAGGCCAGCACGTCGGTGACGCGGCTGCCGTCCTCCAGGGTGATGTCCGGCTCGGTGAGCCGGACCAGGTGGTAGCGGTTGCCGCGGCCTTCGCAGCGGTCCAGCACCACGAGCTGCTCCGGCGTCACGAACCAGACGGCGTGCTCCTCGACACCGGGCAGTGCGGTGAGCGTCGCCGGGCGCTGGCCGTCGCGGTAGCGCAGCCCCGACGCCCACACGGCGGCGAGGCCGTCGCAGCGGGCGTGCGCGACGACGACCGGGCCCTCGAGCCCGAGCTCGGCGCGCATCCAGCTGATCTTCGACGGGTTGGCGTTGGAGCCGTAGGCGAGCACGGCCTGCCGGTCGCGCCAGCCCGCCGGCGCGGTGTCCAGCGGGTACCCGGCCCCGTTTTCGTGCACGAACGAGAAGCCCGGCCGGGTCCCCGGGTAGGGGTCGGCCGGGTAGTCCGCGTCGCTGAAGAGAGTCAGAACGTCACCACGCTGCGCAGGACGTCACCGTGGTGCATGCGCTCGAAGGCCTGCTCGACGCCGTCGACGCCGATCCGCTCGGTGACGAACTTGTCGAGCGGCAGCCGGCCCTGCAGGTAGAGGTCGACGAGCATCGGGAAGTCCCGGCTCGGCAGGCAGTCGCCGTACCAGGACGACTTGAGCGAGCCGCCGCGCGAGAAGAAGTCGATCAGCGGCAGGTCGTTCAGGCGCATCTCCGGCGTCGGGACGCCGACCAGCACGACGGTGCCGGCCAGGTCGCGCCCGTAGAAGGCCTGCCGCCAGGTCTCCGGCCGTCCGACGGCGTCGATCACGACGTCCGGGCCGAAGCTGTTCGTGGCGTCCTGCATGGCCTCGACGACCGCCTCTTCGGAGAGGCCCTTGCTGTTGACGGTGTGCGTCGCGCCGAAGTCCTTGGCCCAGTCCAGCTTCCGGTCGTCCATGTCGATCGCGACGATCGTCGTGGCGCCCGCCAGCTTCGCGCCGGCGATGGCGGCGTCCCCGACCCCACCACAGCCGATGACGGCCACCGAGTCACCCCGCGTTACAGCGCCGGTATTGATGGCGGCTCCGAGTCCGGCCATCACGCCGCAGCCGAGCAGCCCGGCCACCGCGGGCTCGGCCTCGCGGTTCACCTTCGTGCACTGTCCGCTGTGGACGAGGGTCTTCTCGAGGAAGGCGCCGATGCCGAGGGCGGCCGAGAGCTTGGTGCCGTCCTGGAGGGTCATGGGCTGCGCCGCGTTGAAGGTCGAGAAGCAGTACCACGGCTTCCCGCGCTTGCAGGCCCGGCAGGTGCCGCAGACGGCGCGCCAGTTGAGGATGACGTAGTCGCCGGGCGCGACGTCGGTGACGCCCTCGCCGACGGCCTCGACGACCCCGGCGGCCTCGTGGCCGAGCAGGAACGGGAACTCGTCGTTGATCCCGCCCTCGCGGTAGTGCAGGTCGGTGTGGCAGACCCCGCAGGCCTGCACGTTCACGACGGCCTCGCCGGGCCCGGGATCGGGCACGAGGACGGTTTCCAGCGAGACGGGCTCGCCCTTCGCCCGCGAAACGACCCCCTGGACCTCGTACGGCATGCGAATCCACCTTCCGGCTTTGCTGGCTCTGCCCGCAGCTAATCACGGATCACGCGGAGATGGCGACATCCGCATGAGTGAGTCTTGGTGGTTTGTGCGCAACATGTTGCGCGTTACGCAACTGTGGCGAACCAGTCGGCGAGGGTTTCGAAGTCGTGGCCGGTGAGCCCCGTGCTTGCGGCGACGGTGTGCACCAGAGCCGGTCCCGGGTGGTGGCGCGCGACCCACGTCCGGTCGGCGTCGGTGGTTTCGTCGTCGACCCAGGCGAACGGGCGGCCCGCCGCGTGCTCGACGATCCGCGTGGTCTTCCAGTGCGGCCCCGGTCCGGTGTCTTCCTCGGGGAAATCGAGCACGGGCAGCGGCGGCAGGCCCAGCAGCGGAGCGACGGCTTCGTTGGCGTCGTCCAGCCACGTCGTGGCCCAGACCAGGTCGCACCCGAGCGCCAGCAGCCGCGGGCCGAGGCCCGGGTCGACCCGGGACAGCAGGGGGTTGTCCAGGTCGGCGTCCGTGAAGTGCGCGTACTCGCCGGAACCGCGCCCGAACGGGATCAGCGGGCCGTCGACGTCGAGGAAGAGCAGGGGGCGCATGGTTACGGCAGTCTGGCACGGGCCTCCGGCCCCCGTCTTCCAGCTTAGCGGGCGGTACCGACAGTTCCGGGCGGCTCGGGCAGCTCCATCGACGCCAGCCGCGCCGGGTCGGCGACTCCCGCGATACCCGTGATCCGGCCGCCCACCACCGTGAACGCCACCACCGACATCGGTGTCCCGTCCGGGTGCCACGCCACCACGCCCGGCAGGCCGCCGACCAGGACCTCCTGGCCGCCCGCTGCCGCTCCGATGCGCGCTCCCGCCGCCACGTTCGTCGCTCCCAGGACCACCACCACGCCGTCCGGGGTGTCGACCGTCAAGCGGACGTCCGGGTCCAGGACCCGCAGCAGTTCCTCGAAATCGCCGTCGCGGGCCGCCCTCAAGAACGCGTCCACCACCTGGCGCTGCGACCTCCCCGCACCGGAAGGACCCGCCGGCGTCCGGACCTTCTTGCGCGCGCGGCTCGCCAGCATCTTCGTCGCGCCCGGGGACTTGCCGAGGATGCGGCCGATCTCCTCGAACGGCACCGCGAACAGGTCGTGCAGCACGAACGCCAGCCGCTCGCCCGGCGCGAGGGACTCCAGCACCACCAGCAGCGCGAGCCCGACCGAGTCCGCCAGCTCGGCGTCGTCGTCGGGGGCCGGGCTTTCGTCGACCGCCACGACGATCTCGTCGTACGGCGCCTCGGGCCGGGACCGGCGCGAGCGCAGCACGTCCAGGCTGATCCGGCCGACCACCGTCGTGAGCCAGCCGTCGAGGTTGTCGATCGTCTCGGCGTCCTGGCGGGACAGCCGCAGCCACGCCTCCTGGACCACGTCCTCGGCGTCGGCGTGCGAACCCAGCACGCGGTGGGCCACCGCGCGCAGCCGGTCGCGCTGCGCCTCGAAGACCTCGGTCATCGTGTCGGGCATGTCGTTACCTTCCTCGGTTCCGCTCCGTCATGGGGATGACGGATCCGAAGCACCACAGGTAACAACAGGAGGAACGATGGAAGCACGGCTCGAGAGCACCAGCAGCCCCGAGGTGACCGGAGCGGTCCAGCAGCTGCTCAAGGTCGTGTACGGCGCCGGCGTCGACCCGCTGCTGCTCGAGCTGGTCCACCTGCGGGCCAGCCAGATCAACAGCTGCGCGCCGTGCGTCTACGGGGGTGTCCAGTCGGCGAAGAAGCACGGCGAGACCGAAGAACGGCTGCACAGCGTCGTCACCTGGCGCGAGACGCCGTTCTTCACCGAGCCGGAGCGGGCCGCGCTCGCGCTGACCGAAGCGGCGACGCGGATCGAGGACGGCCAGCCGGGCGTGACCGACGAGATCTGGGCGGCCGCCGCCGGGCACTTCGACGAGAAGCAGCTGTCGGCGATCGTCCTGCACATCGCGCTGACCGGCTTCTTCAACCGGATCAACCGCGCGATCCGGGAGCAGGCCGGCAAGACCTGGTGAGGCGCGGCGGGGCGCCGCCCGGCGCCCCGCCGATCCGGTCAGGCCGGCGTGATGATGTACGCGACGCCGCCCGGGCCGCTCGCCACGGAC
This sequence comes from Amycolatopsis sp. NPDC114478, assembly GCF_055633805.1. Classification (NCBI taxonomy): domain Bacteria; kingdom Bacillati; phylum Actinomycetota; class Actinomycetes; order Pseudonocardiales; family Pseudonocardiaceae; genus Amycolatopsis; species Amycolatopsis sp. NPDC114478. The sequence continues at coordinate 136,957 of NZ_JBVKDO010000014.1, forward strand.
CCGTCCGCGCGGTAGCGCTTGGTCCGCTGCCAGATCTTCTCGAACTGGTCGCGCTTGTACACGTTGCGCACGCGGTCGTTGCTGCTCGACGCCGGGTCGTTCGCGATCACGTCGCCGTCCTTCGTGAAGCCGACGACCACCATGATGTGCCCCGACGTCCCGTAGCCCGCGCCGTCCAGTTCCGACGCCAGGAACGACTGGGACGTGATCACCGGGATCCCGCGGGCGATGTAGTTCTCGAGCTCGTTCAGCGAGTGCAGCCGCGTGATGTGACCGCGAAGGCCGCGCGACGCCGCGTACGCCGTGTTGAACGGCCAGTTGCCTGTGCCGTCGTACGCGTGGTCGTAGGTGTAGCGCGCCGCGAACGCCACCGACGGGTCGACGTAGTCCGCCGGGATCCAGGACATCTCCGCCGCCGACGGCTTCTTGCCCCAGTACTCGGCCACCATCTCGGTCGACGTCGGGCTGCACCAGGCTTCGCCGCCACCGCCGTACTGCGGGAACTGTCCCTTGTGGAGGTTCTGCGCGTAGGCCGGCACCTTCAGCTCGATCCCGGTGGCACGGCCCGGCTTCGTCGTCTGCACGTCGAAGCGGTCCGGCACCGCCGAGGTCATCGCGCCCAGCGACGTCACCGACGGCGTCGCGTGCGACCCGGCTTCGCGGTAGAGGTCGATCCGCAGCTGGTACGACTTCAGCGTCACGCCCGTCTTCATCTCCAACGTGTCGACGTCGACCAGGGCGTTCGCGTCGTCCTGGCCGTCGACGCTGGTGCGCAGGATGTCGGCGTCGCCGCTGGCCCAGCGGCCCATCACGTACCACGCGGTTTCGGTGCCGGCCGACGTCCGGCCGCGCGCCTCGACCTGCAGCCAAGTCTTCGCCGGCGTCTGCGCGTTCCAGGACGCGACCAGCTGCGTCGCGCCGAAGCCCTCGCGGTACTCCGGCGACGTCCACCGGCCGTACTCGTACGTTCTCGTCGTGCCCAGCTCCGGCTCGGTGTGCTCGACCGTGCCGACCGGGCGCGTGATGCGCAGGCCGTCGCGGGTCAGCGCGAGCCCGGCGAAGTCGCCTTCGTGGAAGCGCCCGCCGTTCCACTCGTGGTAGTCGATCGCCTCGTCGTCGTGGGGCCGGGCGGGCGCGGCCTCGGCCACTTGCGCGGTTACAGCGGTCAACACAACCACTGACAATAAGGTGAACAACTTGCGTACGCGCATCCCGGCTCCCTGATAGACCCACCCAGTAGCCAGGGATTTTCGCCGGTCCGGCCGGGTCTGTAAACAGGTACCTAGAGGACGGCCTGCGTCTGTGTCACTTTCGCGACCAACCTGCCGTCGTCGTCGTGGATCTCGGTCTCCACCACGACGAACTTGCGCCCGGCGTGCAGTGGTCTGGACGACGCAACGGCGTAGCCCGAACGCACCGCACGCAGGAAGTTCGTCTTCGACTCGACGGTCGTCGTGCCCTGGCCGCCCTCGGGCAGGTTGAGGAACGCGCACACGGCGCCGGTCGAGTCGGCCAGCGCCATGAGCGCGCCCCCGTGCAGCGCGCCGCCGAGCGTGCAGAGGCTCTCGTCCCACTTCAGCCGGCTGCGGACGAGCTCACGCCCGTGCTCCAGCACCTCGACGCCGAGGCGCTCGGAGAACGGCATGGAACGGTGGAAGAGCCGCGTGCCCTCGGGATCGGTCATGCGGTCACCTTGCCGCACGCCCGGCCCGAGGGCGATTACGCCGGAGGTAACGCGCTCAGCTCAGCGGGTTGACGAGCAGCAGCTCCGTGTTGTGGTCCGCGGGATCCCCGACGCGGCCGAGGTTGGTGTGGATGTCGTTGTACGACAGCTCGCGGTACAGCGACGCAAGCGCTTGCGGCGTCCGGGCGCCGTAGTCCACGGCGTACGGCGCTTCGGCCTCGATCAGCGTCGTGAACAGCGACAACGTGCCGTCGGCGTTGTCCGCGACCTCGACGATCCGCGCGTGCTGCGGGAAGTCGATGTGCGACGCCGTGTTGATCTCCCAGAAGCCCTGCTGCGGCGTGTTCCCCGCGTGCGGCGTGATCTTGTTGAGGTGCGTGTGGCCGTTGACCCAGGCCAGCACGTTCGGGAACCGCTTGAGCAGCCCGACGAACGCGTCGCCGTTGAGACGCGGGTCGAGCAGGTGGCGCGAGTCCGGCAGCAGGTTGGTCATCGTGCCGCTGGTGTGGTGGCTGAACAGCAGGAACAGCTCGTCGGTGACGGCGTGGGTGACCTTGCGGCCGAAGAAGTCGTAGTACGTCGAGCTGTTCCGCTTCAGCGTCGCCTCGACCCAGTTGAACTGCGCGAGGCCGATCGAGCCGTCGGCGAACCCGGCGTCGGTCGTCGTGTCGAGGCTGATCCCGGTGATGCCCGGCGCGATCCGGAACGTGTAGTAGACGTTCTTGCCGTCGGCGTTGGCGGTCGAGAAGCCGTGCCCGACCGGGCCGGGGCCGGTGTTGGCGGAGTCGAGGTGGGCGCGGACGAACTCGCCGGTGTCGAACGGACGGCGCCGCACGTCCGGCGTGACCTCGCGGATCGTGCCCGAGCCACCGAACAGCTCGGCGACCGGCACGCTCGAGCCGGGCTTCTTGATGGCGTCGGCGAGCTTCTTCGCGGTGCTCTCGTCCTTGCCGATGACCTTGTACCGGCCGGTGTACCAGGCGTCGATGCCGGGGATCTGCGCCGGCAGCGAGCCGACGATGCTGTCGTCGTGGTTGCCGAAGGTGCAGAACCACGGGACGTCGAGGCCGGGCGCGGTGAACGGCTTGATGCCGGCTTCGAGCAGGCCGGGGATCTGCGGGAAGCCCTTGGCGGAGTAGTCGTCGCTGCCCGGCGTACCCGGGTTCCAGAACTCGTGGTTGCCGGAGTTCTGGACGCCCTCGTAGGCGTTCGGGTCGCCGGAGTTCGGCGTGACGCTGCCGCCGTTGAGGACCTTGAGGAACCAGTCGAGCTCGATCAGCTCGTGGTTGTCGGTGTTGTCGCCGGTGGTGACCATGAGGTCGAACGGCCGGCCGGTGAACGGCCCCTGCCGCACGCTGTTGACGCGCTCGACGAGCGCGCTCGTCGCGACGGTGCCGAGCGCCTCCTGCGGCCGGTGCGCCGAGCCGATGAACGGGTGCAGGTACTCGAAGCGCGCGGGGCTCTCGGTGTCGGTGATGTGCAGGTCGGTGAACTGCACGAACGCGCTGAGCGCGCGGCGGCGGTCGTCGCGCCCGGTCTTCGGCGTCGCGAGGTCGCTGCGGACGACGAGCGGCCAGCCGGGCCCGCCCTGGAGCCGGGTGTAGGCCGGCCCGGCGGTGACGGCGGTGGCGACCTGCTCGAGCGTGGTGCCGGATGTGGTGACCGAGCGCGTGCTCGTGAGCCGCAGCGCGCGGTCGAGGGCGTTCGCGGTGGGCGTGCACAGCAGCAGTCCGAGACCGGCGGCGCCCGCGGTCGTGACGGCGCGCCGGGTGAGTTCGGCCATGGTTGTTCGCTCCCCAGTCTTCTCGGTTGCCCAGCACCGTGCCGGACGTGGGTGGACGCGGGGTGAACGTGAAAAACATTCACCGTGACAGTTCAATCCACCCTGTCACAGGCCTCGGTGCGGGGAGTACCGCCGAACGTCGTGGGGATTTCGGGCGCCGGATCGGTCAGCAGCTGATCCCGCACGCGGTCCCGGCGGCGAACAGGCCGAAAAAGAACAGCATCACGATCAGCGCCGGGATCACCGCGATGATCCCGCAGATCAGGCCCGCGATGCCCATGCCCTTGCCGGTGTAGCCGGGCCGGTTCGCCTGCATCATCCCGCCCCACGACAGGCCGATCGCCAGGAACCCGAGGACCAGGTCGACGAACGGGATCCAGAACGTGACCAGCGCGACGATGCCGACGACCATGCCCGCCACCGCCATTCCGCTGGTCGTCAACGGCTGGTACCCCGGGTACGCCCCATAGCCGGGCTGGGGGGCGTACCCCGGGTACGGCTGCGGCTGCGTCACGTACGGCTGGACCGCGTACTGCGGCGCCGAAGGCGGGTAAACGGGATCGGCCGGGGGCGGGAACTGCGGCTGATCCGGCTGGTAAGGGTCGTAACTGGTCACAGGGCACCCACTTCTGTCCGTCACCGGCGAAGTCGCCTGGACGGTGCCGCACGTTACTCAGCCCGTCAGACCCGACTCCGTCACCCCGCGGACCAGGTACCGCTGCAGGAACGCGAACAGCAGCACGATCGGCAGGATCGACACCGCCGCCGCGAGGAACAGCAGGTTCAGCTGGGGGTTCTGCGCCGTCAGCAACCCGGACAGCGCCACCTGGACCGTCCACGAGTCCGGCGACTGCGCGATGATCAGCGGCCACAGGAACGCGTTCCAGCTGCCGATCACCGTGATCACCGCGATCGCCGCGAAGAACCCCTTCGAGTTCGGGACGACGATCCGCCAGAAGACGCCCCAGCGACTGAGCCCGTCGACCCGGCCGGCTTCCTCCAGTTCGCGCGGGAAGTCCAGGAAGTACTGCCGGAAGAGGAACACGCTGAACGCGCTGAACAGGCCCGGGATCACCAGCCCGCGGAAGTCCGACAGCCAGCCCAGCGACGAGACCACCACGAAGCTCGGCACGAACGTCACCGACGTCGGGATCATCAGCGTCGCCAGCACCGCGTAGAACACGAACCGCGAGTGCCGGTACGGGATCCGGGCCAGGCCGTAGCCCGCCAGTGAGCAGATCACCAGCAGGCCCAGGGTCTGCAGGACCGCCACGATCGCCGAGTTCAGCAGGCTGCGCGCGAAGGGGACGTCCGTGAGCGAAAACAGCGTCGAGAAGTTCTCCCAGTGCACTGTGGACGGGAAGAACGTCCAGCCGGGCGCGGTGATCTCCGCCCGGGACGCCAGGCCGTTGCGCACCAGCAGGTAGAACGGCAGCAGGAACAGCACCGCCGCGACGACGAGCGCCGTCCAGCGCAGGACCGCCTTCACGACACCCGCCCGAAGCGGAAGACGCGACCCTGCAGCAACGTCACCAGGGCGATGAGCAGCGCGAGGATCACCGCGCCCGCACTGCCGCGGCCCAGGTCCTGGCCGCCCGACCCCAGCGACGTGTAGTACAGGTACACCAGCGGTGGCCGCGCGAACGGCGGGTAGCCCCGGGCGTCCCCCATGATGTTGTAGAACTCGTCGAACGCCTGGTACGCGTTGATCAGGTTGAGCAGGAGCACCGCCACCGCCGTCGCGCGCAGCTGGGGGAGCGTGATGTACCGGAACACCTGCCAGCCCGGCTTCGCGCCGTCGAGCCACGCGGCCTCGTACAGGTGCCTCGGGATCCGTTGCAGCGCCGCGATGAACAGGATCATGTAGAACCCGAGCTGCAGCCACAGCCGCGCCGTCACCAGGACGATCCAGTACAGCGGCGGGTCGACCGTCCCCGTCCAGGCGACCGGGTCGGCGCCGAAGAGGGACAGCACGCTGTTCGCCAGTCCGTAGCGGACCCCGGAGAACAGCGACGTCTTCCAGATCAGCGACGCCACGACGTACGAGCACGCGAACGGCAGGAAGAACACCGACCGGAAGAACGCCCGCGCGAACCGCAGCCGGTTGACGCCGAGGGCGAGCGCCAGCGACAGCGCGAACGTCAGCGGCACGATGAACACCGCGAACACGCTGAACGTCCCCAGGCTCGACAGGAACGGCTCGTCGGTCAGCATGTGCCCGTAGTTGTCCAGCCCGACGAACTCGGTCGGGGCCACCGTGTTGCGCGCGTCGAAGAAGGACAGGTACGCGCTCCAGCCGATCGGCAGGTACGCGAAGACCGCCAGCCCGATCAGGAACGGCCCGACGAACAGCCAGAACGCGCGGGCATCCCGCCGCTTCATCCGAACAGGCGCTTCAGCTCAGCCTGAGCGACTCCGACCGCCGTCTTGGTCTGCTCGACCGGGTCCGCCCCCTCCTTCGCGATCTTCGCGACCGCGTCGGACAACGCGGTGTTCGCCTGCTGCGTCCACACCGGACCGCCGACGAGGTGGCCGTTCTCCCGGACGAACCGGGCGGCGTCCGCGGCCGGCCCCGTCGCGAGGCTGTTCGCCTGGCCGACCAGGCTCTGGCGCGCCGGGACGTGGAAGCCGAACTTGGTCGCGAACTCCAGCTGGTCGTCGGTCTTGTCGATCCACAGCCACTTCACGAACGCCTTGGCCTCGGCGACGTGCGCGCTCTTGGCGTTGACCATCGCGCCGTACGCGCCGACCGGCACCGACGGCGCGCCCGTCGCGTCGAGCCGGGGGAACGGCAGGACGCCGAAGTCGTCGTCGAACGCCTGCCGGATCTTCGGCACGTTCCACAGGCCGGTCCACTGCATCGCGGCGAGCCCGTCGACGAACGCGCCGGGGTCCGACCAGTCCGCCGGTGCGCCGAGCAGCAGGGAACCGTTGGCGTTCAAGGTGTGCAGCTTCGCGAGCGCGGTCGCCGCGCGCGGGTCGTCGAAGCCGACCTCGCGGTTGCCGTTCTTGAGGTAGTCGAGGCCGGCCGACCACAGCAGCGGCCCGGTGAGGACGGCGACGCCGCCGTCGTTGCCGGCGAAGAAGCCCTTGACGCCGTCCTTCGTCAGCTTCGCGGCCGCGTCGATCAGCTCGTCGACCGTCTGCGGCGGCTGGACGCCCGCGGCCTGCAGCAGGCTCTTGCGGTAGAAGAGCACCTGCGTGTCCACGGCCTGCGGGATGCCGTAGACCTTGCCCTCGACGGTCTGCGCGGCCAGCAAGGCCGGGCTGAAGTCGGTCCGGACCGGCGCGATGACGTCGTCGAGCGACACGACCTGGTTCTGCCGCACCCAGTCGATCTTGACCTGGGCCTCGAAGACGTCCGGGACCGCGCTGTTCTGCAGCGCGGTGACGATCTTCGAGTCGTAGTCGCCCGGGTTCCACTGGACGTTCACGCTCGCGCCCGGGTAACTGGCGGCGTACCGCTTGACCGCTTCCTGGACGCCGTCCTCGCCGTACGCGTGGTACCACTGCTGGAGCGTGACCTTCGGCGCGTCGGACGGCGGCGGCCCCGCCGAGTAGGCCGTCGACGGCGGCGGCGTGCCCTGCCGCCCGGTGTTCGACCCGCAGGCCGTGACGACCGCGCCCAGCCCCGCGAGCGCGAGAAAATTGCGCCTGTTATGCATCCCCAGAACCCCTCCGACGTGCTCTGAAGGCCACCATGAGGGAGGTAGGTTCCCCCATGGTGGCCGTCCCGAGCGTGCAGACTCGCCGGAGATTTACCCGTTAGAGCTGGGCGATGTCGAGCTTTCCCTCGGAGTAGGACGCGCGGATGCGCTTCTTGTCGAACTTGCCGACGCTCGTCTTGGGCACTTCGTCCACGAACGTCCAGTTCTCCGGCAGCTGCCACTTCGCGACCTTGTCGGAGAGGAAGTCGCGCAGCTCCTCGGGCGTGGCCGTCTGGCCCTCCTTGAGCACGACGGCGACCAGCGGCCGCTCGTCCCACTTCTCGTCGGGGATGCCGACGACCGCGGCCTCGGCGACCGCCGGGTGGCCCATGACCTGGTTCTCCAGGTCGACCGAGGAGATCCACTCGCCACCGGACTTGATGACGTCCTTGGCGCGGTCGGTCAGCGTCAGGTAGCCGTCCGCGCTGACCTTGCCGACGTCGCCGGTGCGCAGCCAGCCGTCGTGGAACTTGTCCGGGTCGATCTCCGCGCCGCCGTAGTAGGAGCCGGCGATCCACGGGCCCTGGACCTCGAGCTCGCCGACGGCCTCGTTGTCCCAGGGCAGCACGGAGCCGTCGTCGTCGATCAGCCGGGCGCGCACGGACGCCGGGAAGCGGCCCTGCGTGTAGCGGTACTTCCAGGCTTCCTCGCCGGTCGCGCCGGCCGGCGGGCGGGCGACGCTGCCCAGCGGCGACGTCTCGGTCATGCCCCAGGCGTGCAGGATCGACACCTTGTGCTTCTCCTCGAACGCGTGCATCAGCGACGGCGGCACGGCCGACCCGCCGACGACGACCTCGCGCAGGTGGGAGATGTCCTGCGGGTTCGCGTCGAGGTGGGCGAGCAGGCCCTGCCAGACGGTCGGGACGGCGCCGGCGAACGTCGGCTTCACGGCGGCCAGCATCGCCGAGATCGGCGCCGGCTGGAGGAACCGGTCCGGCATCAGCAGGGACGCGCCGACCATCAGCGCCGCGTACGGCAGGCCCCACGCCATCGCGTGGAACATCGGCACGATCGCCAGCGCCGTGTCGCTCTGCGCGAGGTTCATGCTGTCGCTCATGCAGACCTGCATCGAGTGCAGCCAGATCGAGCGGTGCGAGTAGGCGACGCCCTTGGGGTCACCCGTCGTGCCCGAGGTGTAGCACATCGCGGCGGCCGAGCGCTCGTCCACGTCGGGCCAGTCGAAGGTGTCCGGCTGGCCGGCCAGCAGGTCGGCGTAGGCGTGCACCTGAATGCCGTCCGGGGCTTGAAGCGACGCCGCGTCGCCGTTGGCCACGATGACGTGCCGGACGGTCTTGAACTCCGGCAGCTGCTTCGCCAGCAGCGGGACCAGCGTGCCGTCGACGATGACGACCTGGTCCTCGGCGTGGTTGGCGACGAAGGTCAGCTGCTCGGGGAACAGGCGGATGTTCAGGGTGTGCAGCACGGCGCCCATCGCCGGGACGGCCAGGTAGGCGGCCAGGTGCTCGGCGTTGTTCCACATGAACGTGCCGACGCGCTGGTCGCCCGTGACGCCGAGGCTCCGGAGCGCGTTCGCGAGGCGGGCGGCGTTGCGGCCGAGTTCGCCGTAGGTCTCGCGCCGGGCTTCTGAACCGGTCCAGGTGATGACTTCGCTCGCCGAGTGCACCGACGTGCCGTGGCGGAGCAGGTTCGCCAGCGACAGCTGGCCGTCCTGCATGGTGCTCAACATGGTCGCTCCCGGGGGTCGTTCGCCGGTGGACTGGGGTTGCGCCGACTCTAGTGCGGATCGGGTGAAGCGGGCATGGTCAACAACGGCTCCGTTCGGTCACGGTCGTCGCGCGATCGGGGGACGACCGGACGATGATCAAGATCATCAATTTTTACGCTTTTCCTTATAGGCGAGGAAATGCACGCCGTAACGGAGGCTTCACTTCCGGGTGAGTCTGGCCACTCCGGCCACTTCTTGGGAGCGTTTCCGCAGGCCGGAGCGGGTTGCCCGGTATCACCTCCGGGGGTAATAAGTGCGTGTCGGTTGCACGGCCGCGAAGCCGGTGGCGTTTACTGGGGCCGTGGCAAGAGACGGCTGAGCAGCGCTTGCAGGAGCAAGCACTCAGAAAAGCTGTCGGCCGCGAAAGCGGAGACCTGAGAGGAAAGGACACTACGTTGGCTCTGCCTACGTTGACTCCGGAGCAGCGCGCTGACGCCTTGGCCAAGGCCGCCGAGGCTCGCAAGGCGCGTTCGGAACTGCTCGCGTCGATCAAGTCCGGCAAGGAGAGCATCGAAAAGGTGCTCAAGCAGGCCAAGGAGAACAAGACCATCGGGAAGACGAAGGTCACCCAGCTGCTGAAGGCCGTCCCCGGCCTCGGCGCGGTGAAGGTCGCCGCCCTGCTCGAGCAGGCCGGCATCGACCCGGACCGGCGGGCCGCCGGCCTGGGCGAGCGCCAGCGCGAGGCGCTCATCGACGCGCTCAAGTAGCTCGTCACCCCGGAGCTCCCGCGAGGGGAGTGTCGCTCGTGACACTCCCCTCGCGGATCTCCCGAAGCCTGGGACGCTAGGTCTTGTGAGTTCTCCTGACCCGGCGACCCCGGCTGACCTCGCCGCCCGCTACCAGCGAGGCGACTTCCTCTTCACGACGGCCCAGCGCGCACTCCTCGCGCAGGGCGTGCTCCGGACCGTCACGGACACGGACCCGCGGCAGCTCGCCGCGGCGATCCCCGGCGTCCTGGCCTCGACCGGAGCCCCGCTGGCCGTGGGTGTGCTCCCGTTCGACACCGGGCCCGACACGAAGGTGCCGGGCCACCTCGTCGTGCCCCGGACCGTCCACCGCTCCGAGGGCGCGCCTTCGCTTTCGCGTGAGGTCCTGCCGGCGCCCGTGCGGGTGCGCGCGGTGCCCTCGCCCGAGCGGCACATGGCTTCCGTCCGGTCCGCGGTCTCCGCGCTGGGTGAGCGTGACCTGCGCAAAGCCGTCTTGGCCCGGGCTCTCGACCTCGAGTTCGCCGCGCCGGTGTCCGCCGAGCGCGTCGTGCGCAACCTCGCGGTCGGCAACCCCCGGCACTTCACGTACGCGGCCGAGGTGCCCGGTGGCCGTACGCTCGTCGGCGCCACGCCCGAGCTGCTGCTGCGCCGGACCGGCCGCACGGTGTTCTCGTCGCCGCACGCGGGCTCGATGCCGCGGTCGGCCGACCCGGCGGCCGACCGCGCCAACGGCGAGGCGCTGCGGACGTCCCGCAAGGACCAGCTGGAGCACGCGGTGGTGATCGACTACCTCGTCGAGGCGCTGCGGCCGTTCTGCCGGACCCTGGACGTCCCGGCCGAGCCGGAGCTGGTCACGACGCCGGCGATCTGGCACCTGCGCACGCCGATCACGGGCGAGCTGGCCGACCCGGACGTCACGGCACTGGACCTCGCGGCGGCCCTGCACCCGACGCCGGCGATCTGCGGCACCCCGACCGAGGGTGCGCGCGAGCTGGTCCAGGAGCTGGAGCCGTTCGACCGCGACTACTACGCGGGAGCGGTCGGCTGGGTCGACGCGGCGGGCGACGGCGAGTGGGCGGTGGCGATCCGCTGCGCCGAGATCGCGTCGACGTCGATGCGGCTGTACGCGGGCGGCGGCATCGTCCCGGCGTCGGACCCGCGGGCGGAGCTCGACGAGACGACGGCCAAGTTCCGCACGCTGCTGGCCGCGATGGGCCTGGAGGACAGCGTCTAGGGGGCCCAGAGCTCCTCGGTCACCGACAGCTCGTCGGTGGTCAGGACGGCGATGGCCGCGCGGTAGCCGTCCGCGGCCTTCAGGTCCACCAAGCGCGTGCGGGCCGGCTCCAGCGCCGGGTCGCCCGACTCCACCAGCCTCGCCGGCTCGTCGAAGCGGGAGAACGTGATGCTCTTCAGCGGGATGCGCAGGCCCTTGCCGGTGGCCTTCATCACCGCTTCCTTGCGCGTCCAGTAGACGAAGAACGCGTTCGCCTTCTCCGCGTCGGTCAGGCCGGTCAGGTGGGCCGCCTCGGCCGGGCTCAGCGCGTACTCGATCAGGCCGTCGTCGGCCTTGCGGGTCGCCGTCTCGACGTCCAGGCCCACCGGGACCGACGGGGTCGCCGCGACACCGATCAGGTCGCCCGAGTGCGAGATCGACAGGGTCAGGTCCGCGCCCGGGACGTGCGGCCGGCCGTGCTGCTTGCCGCAGTCTTCGCAGGTCGCGTCGAACTTCACCGAATCCACCGGGACCCCGAGCCACTCGGCCGCCACCGTCTTCGCCAGCACGCGGCCGGTGAGGAACCGGCGCTTGTCGGCGTCCTGCCGGTACGCCTCGAACCGGCCCTGCTCGACGTCGTCCAGCAGACGCAGGAAGCGTTCTTCGGCGGGCAGCGGGGACGACCAGCGGACCACGATCTCCATCACGCCTCCGATCCTCCCGGGCGCCGCGGCGGTTGTCACGAATTCGGGGAGAGGTCTGGGGTAATCACGCTCCCAGGAGGTACCCTGGACTAAGCAAGCGCTTAGCCAGTGTCGGAGGAGCAGCTCACCCATGGACTTTTCTCTCAGCACCGAAGAACGGGAAGTGCGCGACTGGGTCCGCACGTTCGTCCAGCGGGAGCTGATCCCGCTCGAGCAGGAGGTCCTGCGGCGTGAGCGCGCCCACCAGCCCGGCCTCACCGGCGAGGAGCTGAAGGACCTCCAGCTGAAGGCGAAGGAGTCCGGCTTCTGGGGCGTCTTCACGCCCGAGGAGTACGGCGGCATGGGCCTGTCCGCCGTGATGGCCGCGCTGCTGGAGGCCGAGCTCGGCCGGACCTTCGTGCCGTTCCGCTTCGGCGGCGCCGCGGACAACATCCTGTTCCACGCCAACGAGGAGCAGAAGCAGACCTACCTGCTGCCGACCATCTCGGGCGAGCGCAAGTCCTGCTTCGCGATCACCGAGCCGGGCGCCGGGTCGGACGCCAAGGCCATCCGGACCACCGCCCGCAAGGACGGCACCGACTGGATCATCAACGGCGAGAAGACGTTCATCACCGGCGGCAACGAAGCCGACTTCACCATGGTCTTCGCGATCACCGACCCGGAGAAGGGCGCGAACGGCGGCGTCACGTGCTTCCTCGTCGACCGCGAGGCCGGCTGGAAGTCCGAGTACATCGACACCATGGGCGAGTGGGGCCCGGCGTCGCTGATCTTCCAGGACGTCCGCGTCCCGGAGACGCAGATCCTCGGTGAAGAGGGCCGCGGGTTCGAGCTCGCGATGCAGTGGATCGGGCAGGGCCGCTACCTCCTGCCGGCGCGCGCGATCGGTTCGTGCGAGCGGCTGATCTCGATGGCCATCGAGCACGCCAACACGCGGGAGACGTTCGGGCAGAAGATCGCCGAACGCCAGGCCATCCAGTGGATGATCGCCGACTCCGGTGTCGAGCTCGAGGCGCTGCGGTGGCTGGTGCTCAACGCGGCCTGGCAGGTGGACCAGGGCATCGACTCGCGGCACGCGCAGTCGATGGCGAAGCTGTACGGCGGCCAGAAGGCCAACGAGATCGTCGACCGCGTCCTGCAGATCCACGGCGGTATGGGCTACACGCGGGAGCTGCCGATCGAGCGGTGGTACCGCGAGCTGCGGCTGCTGCGCATCTACGAAGGCACCGACGAGATCCAGCGCCGCACGATCGCGCGCAACCTGCTCAAGGGGCACGTGAAGGTCGGCGGCGTCCTGGGCTGAGGCCCCCCGAAACGCGTGAAGCCGTCAAGGCCGCCCTCTCCGGCGGCCTTGACGGCTGTTCGGCTGCGTACTGCTTGCTGATTACTGCTTGTTGCGAATGGCGATCGGGACGCCGGCCAGGTCCTCTTCGTTGCACAGGAGCTTCACGTCGTAGTACGGCGAACCCTGGCGGTCGTCGTAGTCGAGGTGGATGGCCAGGACGTCGAGGGGTTCGCCCAGCCACTCCTGTGCCTGCCGTAGCCACTTCGAGCACCGCTCCAAGGCGGTGGGGAGATCGTCATCACGGAACTCGACGGGGCGATAGGGGACATCCTGCACCTGATCGCGGGGGTGTGCCGGCGCCGGGAGGCCCGGCGCGAGACCCGAGTCGTCCAGTTCCAGTTGGATCGTTTCCTCAGTCACCCTTCGAGCGTCCCCCACGCACGCCGTCTGGGCAAGGCGTACACAGGTAAAAGCGCCGCTAAACGGACATGCCCCACTCTTTCGCGACGATTTCCCGGCAGCGTCGCAAGTCGGCCACACCCGGCGGTGCGGTGCAGCCCAGGGCCCGCGAGACCAGCTCCGCGTAGTGCTCGGCGAGCTGGTCCAGCGCCAGCGGCCCCGACGGCGAGTACCAGCGGGCCACGCCGCTGCACATCTCCAGCAGTGCGAGCCGGGTCACCGCCGGGTGTTCGGTGTGGAACACCCCGGCCGCGACCCCTTCTTCGATCGCCGCCGCCCACAGGTGTTCGTACGCGTCCCGCAGCGCCACCACCGGCTCGCGCGCCGACGGCGACAGCACGTCGACTTCGTTGTCCACCACGCGGGTTTCCGCCGGGCCGACCGCGTGCGCGAGGACGTGCAACGCGACCAGCGTGCGCAGCCGGTGCACCGGGTCCGCGCTGCCGGCCGTCGCCTCGCGGGCCGCGTCCAGCAGGCGGTTCAGCGCCGTGTGCATGATCTCCGCGAGCAGATCCTCCTTGGTGCCCATGTAGTGGTACAGGCTCGCCGACGAGAGTTCGGCCTCCTGCGCCAGATCGCGGATGCCGGTGCCGTGGAAACCCTTGGTGGCGAACAGCTTCACCGCCGCCGCGCGGACGCGCTCCCGGCTGGTCACAGCCATGCCGCCGCCTTCGCGTCCCACGACCCGGCGCGCGGGTCGGCCACCTTCCGCAGCTCGCCCTTCGCGACGCGCTCCGACGGCGTCATCGGCAGCTCGTCGGCGAACGCCCAGAACCGCGGAACCTTGAAGTACGCCAGCTTTTCCGAGCAGAACGCGACCAGGGCGGCCGGTTCCGGGCGCCCGCCGTCGCAGACGACGTACGCCTTGATCTCCTCGCCGCGCAGCTCGTCGGGCACCGCGACGACCGCGGCCAGCTTGACCGAGGGGTGCAGCAGCAGCGCGCGCTCGACCTCGTCCGCGGAGACGTTCTCGCCGCTGCGGCGGATCATGTCCTTGGTGCGCCCGACGTAGTAGACGCGGCCGGCGTCGTCCATCCGCGCGAGGTCGCCGGTGTGGAACCAGCCGTTCTCGAACGCCTTCGCGGTCGCGGCCGGGTCGTCGTGGTAGCCGTGCATCAGGCCGATCCCGCGGATCAGCAGCTCGCCGGTTTCCCCGCGCGGCAGCGGCTTCCCGTCGGCGCCGGCGATCATCGCCTCGCGGTCGCGGCTCGGCCGGCCGATGCAGCCGGTGCCGACGGTCTCGTCGTGGTCGCCCGCCGTCATCCGGATGTCGCCGCCGGTCTCGGTCATCCCGAACGCCTCGTACCACGGCACGCCCCACCGCTGTTCGAGTTCGGCGTGCAGCTCGTGCGGGATCGCGGACGCGCAGATCGCGCGCACGCGGTGGTCGCGGTCGGCTTCGGACGGTTCCTGGCGCAGCAGCAGCGTCGGCATCAGGCCGAGGCAGTAGAACCAGGTGACGCCGTGCTCGCGGACCTTCGCCCAGAACGTGCTGGGGTGGAAGCGGTCCAGCACGACGAGGGTGGCGCCGGCGGCGAGTCCCAACGCGACGTTCCACTGTGGATCGATGTAGTGGAACGGCTGCGCGGTCAGCACGACGTCGTCCTCGCCGACGGCGGGGAAGTCGGTGGCCAGGCTCACCGCGAGGGTCGTCCAGTACCGGTTCGGCAGGACGCAGCCCTTGGGTGCGCCGGTCGTGCCCGAGGTGTACTGGATGTTGACCGGCAGCTCGGGCACCGGGGTGAACTCCGGCGGCTCGGCGTCGGCGCGGAGCTCGTCCGGCGTGATGACGTCGGTCAGCCCGATCCGGCCCAGGAGATCGGTGTACTCCGGGGCCGCGACGGCCAGTTTCGCGCCGGAGTGGCGGAGGACGTGGGCGCCGTCGAACTCCTGGTAGTTCGTGTTGACCGGCACCAGCTGCGCGCCGATCTTGGCCAGCGCCAGCCAGGTCAGCGGGAATTCGGGCTGGTTGCGCAGCATCACCGCGACCCGGTTGCCGGGGCCGATGCCGCGCTCGGCGAGCGCCGCGGCGATCCGTGAGCTTTCGCGGTCGACGTCGGCGAAGGTGAAGCGGCGGCCGGTTTCGTCGAACACCCACGCCGTGCGGTCCGGCCACAGCGCGGCGGCCCGCGTGACGAGCTGCGCGAGGGTCCCGATCTCGGCGAGCGGCGTCACGCCCGGCTCCGGAAGGCTTCCGTCGACGCCGCGACCGCGGCCGAGGTTTCGGTGATCAGGGCGTGGCTGACCTCCAGCTCGAGGGCCGGTTCGAGGTCGGTGCTCGCGTCGAGGACGCGCTTGGCCATCGCCGCGGCCGCGGCCGGGTGCCCGGCGATCCGCTTGGCCCAGCTCAGCGCCTCGGCCTGGAGCTGCTCGGCGGGGACGGCGGCGTTGACCATGCCCAGCTCGGCGGCCTTGCGGCCGTCGAAGCGCTCGCCGAGCAGCAGGAGCTCCTTCGCCTTCAGCGGGCCGACGAGCAGCGGGAGCAGCCGCGACGCCGCGCCGGTGACGCTCAGGCCCAGCGAGACCTCGGGGAACGCGAAGACGGCGTCTTCGGCGGCCAGGATCAGGTCGCAGCCGAGCGCGAACTCCGCGCCGGCGCCGATCGCGTAGCCGTGCACCGCCGCGATGACCGGCTGGCGCAGCCCGCGCAGCCGCCGCGTGACGTCCTGGAGCCGGTCCAGCCGCGTCCGCGAATCACCCGCGGGGGTGGGTTCCTTGAGGTCGTGGCCGGCGCAGAAGGCCCGGCCGTTCCCGGACAGCACGACGACGCGGGCGTCGCTGCGGGCGGCGGCGTCGAGGGCGGCGAGGAAGTCGTCGACCAGCACGGCGGCGACCGCGTTCAGCCGCTCGGGCCGGTTCAGCCGGATGTGCGCGATGCCGTCCTCGACGGCGAAGTCCACGGTGGGCATGAGGGCGATGCTAGACGTTCGATCGATCGATCGATAGCCTCTGGATTTATGCGGGTCGACACGATCTACGAGAACGCCACGGTGTGGACGGGCGCGGGCATCACCAGCGCGCTCGCCGTCCTGCACGGCCGGGTCGTCGCCTGGGGGGACGACGCTCTCTCGCTTTCGGCGCGCTCGCGGGTCGATCTCGCCGGCGGGTTCGTCGTGCCCGGCTTCCACGACGCGCACAACCACATGGCGTGGTTCGGGATGGGCCTCGACGACGTCCCGCTCAGCGGCTGCCGCAGCGTCGAGGAGGTCTACGACGCCGTCGCCGCGCGCGCCGCGACGCTGCCGCCCGGGAGCTGGGTGATCGGCAGCGGGTACGACCAGAACAAGCTCGCCGGCGGCCATCCCGACCGGCACGGCCTCGACCGCGCGGCGCCGGGCATGCTCGTGCGGCTCAAGCACACGTCCGGGCACATGACCGTGGTGAACTCGGCCGTGCTCGACCAGCTCGACCTGGCGCACGTCCCGGTCGGCGGGGACGTCGTGCTCTCGCCGGACGGCTCGCCGACCGGCCTGCTGCGCGAGCAGGCCCAGCTGCTGCTGCGCCCGCTGACGTACCCGACGCCGGTTTCGCGGGTCGTGCGCGGGCTCGGCCGGGCGTCCGAGCAGTACCTCTCGGAGGGCATCACCAGCGTCCAGGAGGCCGGGATCGGCGGTGGACTGGTCGGCGAGACACCCGCCGAGCTGGCCGCCTACCAGCAGGCGCGCGACCAGGGCGTGCTGCGCGTGCGCAGCACGGTGATGGTCGCCGCGAGCGTGCTGCACGACCTGCCCGACGACGCCGGCTTCGGCCTCGACCTCGGCCTGCGCACCGGCCTCGGCGACGAGTGGCTGCGCGTCGGCCCGATGAAGTTGTTCGCCGACGGCTCCCTGGTCGGGCGCACCTGCGCGATGCACGACCCCTTCGACGGAGAGCCGGACAACCGCGGCTACTTCCAGGTGCCCGAGGACGAGCTCGCGCGCACGATCCGCCGCGCCCACGACGCCGGCTGGCAGATCGCGACGCACGCGATCGGCGACCGCGCGATCACCGTCGTCCTCGACGCGTACGAAGCCGCGTTGGCCGCTTCGCCGCGTACGGACCACCGGCACCGCATCGAGCACTGCGCGGTGCTGCAGCCCGCGGAGCTGTCCCGGCTCGCTTCCCTCGGGCTCATCCCGTCACCGCAGGGGCGGTTCGTCAACGAGCTCGGCGACGGCATGCGCGCCGCGCTCGGCGAAGCGCGCGTCCCGTGGTGCTACCGGCTGAGAAGCGTCCTCGACGCGGGTTGCGTGCTTCCCGCGTCCTCGGACCGGCCCGTCGTGAACGGCGCGCCGCTGCTCGCGCTGGCCGACATGGTGCGTCGGCGCACGGCGTCAGGCGCGCCCTTCGCACCCGAAGAGGCGTTGACGCCGGAGCAGGCGTTGCGCGCGTACACGTTCGGCTCGGCGTACGCGACCTTCGCCGAGCGTGACCTGGGCACGCTCGAACCCGGGAAGCTCGCCGACTTCGCCGTGCTGTCCGGTTCGCCCCTGGACGAGTCCGCTTTGGACGACCTCGCTGGTGAAGGACTCAGCGTGCAAGGCACCGCCGTCGGCGGCGAACTGCGTTATCAAGCGTGATGGCTCACTTCCTCCCCACGAACTCGAGTGCTTCTTCCGCCAGCGCGGACCAGGGCTGCGCCGACGCCGTGTCCAGCGCCAGCCACTCCTTCATCGGGGTGCCCTTGTTGGCGTCGAAGCGCACCCCGTGCCCACCCTCGACCAGCGCGTCGACCCGCGCCCGCGGAAGTTTCAGCACCAGCTGCCCGCGCACGAACATCGCGAAGATCCGGCCGTGCGCACGCAGCGCCGTGCGCCCGAACCCGCCGGTCGCGCCGGGTGGCGTGATGCCCGGGCGTCCGGTGAACTCGTCGACCAGGTCCTCGAACTTCTCCTCCGGCGACATCGACCACCTCCGCGTCCGACCATAACGACCACCACCGACAGAAAAGGGAGGCGAGATGCCCGTCCGCGACGCCGTCTTCGAAGACATCGAAGAGATCTGCGCGCTCATCGAGGAGCACGCCGTCTACGAGGACAACCACGACCTGAAGCTCGACCGCGCGGAGATGAGCGGTCACCTGTTCGGGCCGGACCCGAAGGCGTGGGTGCTGATCGCGACCCCGCCCGGCGAGCCCGGCACGGTCGCCGGCTTCGCCTTCTGCAGCTGGAACTTCTCCACGTGGGAGGCCCGGCCGGGGATCTGGCTGGACGACCTGTTCGTCCGTCCCGCCCACCGGCGCTTCGGGCTCGGCAGCGAGCTGCTCGACGAGCTGCGCAACCGCACGAGCGGCCGCGTCGAGTGGGACATGCAGGAGGGCAACGAAAAAGGCGCGGCGTTCTACGCCCAGCTCGGCGCCGAGCCGGTGCCGGGCTGGGTCCGCTACCGCTGGCGGCCGTGAACTTTCACGAGAAAGAACCCCGCCCCGTATCGTATGCGGCATGGGAGATGGTTCGGTCCGGAGGTCCTCGTCGGTCGAGGACTACGTCCGGGTGATCTACGGCCTGGTCGAGCGGGGTGAGGCGGTCACGAACACGTCGCTCGCCGGCCGGCTGGAGGTCAGCCCGTCCTCGGCGTCGGGGATGGTCACGAAGCTGTCCCAGCTGGGCTTGGTCACGCACATGCCGTACCGCGGGATCGAGCTGACCGCCGACGGCCGTCTCCTGGCGCGCTCGGTGCTGCGGCGCCACCGGCTGATCGAGACGTACCTGGTGTCCGAGCTCGGCTACACGTGGGACGAGGTCCACGCGGAGGCGGACGCGCTGGAGCACGCGGTGTCGGACCGGCTGGTCGAGCGCATCGCGGCGAAGCTGGGCAACCCGGTCCGCGACCCCCACGGCGACCCGATCCCGGCCCCGGACGGCAGCGTGGAGGAGCTGTCGGTCCGGATCCTGGACGACCTCGAGCCGGGCGCGGTGGGCGAGATCGTCCGGGTGTGGGACACGGACCCGGAGCTGCTGAGGTACTTGACGGAACACGCGATCAACCTGGGCGAACGCATCGAGGTCGTCGAGCGCCAGCCGTTCGGCGGACCGATGGTGGTGAAGGTGGGCTCCCCGCCGGACGCGGCGACGCACGCCATCGGCAAGGAGATCGCGCAGGCCCTGTCGGTCACCCTGCGCTGAGGGGCGTACGCCCGAGTGACGTCGTGAAGCGGATGTGGTGACGGCCCCGCCGCCGCGACCATGGCTGCATGAAACCCTTCCGCTTCGGCGTCGTCGCCGGTTATGCCGCCGATCTCACCTCGTGGACCGCTCAGGCCGAGCGGGTCGAGAAGCTCGGCTTCGACACCTTGCTCGCCACCGATCCCGTCGGCACCGCCGATCCCTTCGTCCTGCTCGGGGCCGCCGCCGCGGTCACCCTGGACGTCACGCTAGGGACCTTCGTGCTCGCCGATCCGTTCCGGGACGCCAAAGCGCTCGCCTGGCAGGCGCGGACCCTGCACCAGCAGACCGGTGGTCGCTTCGAACTCGGGCTCGGTGTCGGGCGGCCCGGGGCCGAAGCGCACACCCAAAGCCTCGGCCGGGAGTTCGGCGGACCGGGTGAGCGCATCACACGGATGGCCGAGACGATCGCCGTCCTCAAGGAGACCGCGGACCGGCCTCGGCTGGTGCTCGCCGGCGGAGGACCGAAAATGCTGGCGCTCGCCGCGCAAGAAGCGGACACCTTGACCTTCACCTGGCGGCCGCAAACCACCGAAGCCGAGGCCGAGTCCATTGTGGATCGATTCCGTAAGCTTGCTGAAGAACGGTTGCCGGACATCGAGCTCGGGCTGAACCTGATGGCCGTCGGGGACGCGCCGTCGCCCGGGATCGCGCGGTGGGCCGGGGTCGACGTCCCGGAGCTCGCCGCCGGCGGTGCCGTCACCGTGCTGCCCGCTGATCCAGGTCAAGCGGTGGAAAGGCTTCTCGGCTGGCGGGAGCGGTGGGGGATTTCCTACGTCACGATCAACTCGGGCTACGCGGAACCGTTCGCCGAGATCGCCGCGCAGGTGCGGCTCGCAGGTGGGTGAGGGCCCTTCCGATCTTGCGAAGCTGGGCCTACGCTCCAATTTTCGTACTCGGGAGTGCTTCGGAGCGTTGTGATGACCGGTCAGCGAACTCGCACCATCGACCGGGGGGAACAGGCGGAACTGGGTCACCTCCTGGCCGCCGGGCCGTTCGACGTCGCGCTGCGCGCGGCGATCAGGGCCCGCGGCCTCGGCCTCGACCGGATCCGCTATCGCTTGCGCGGCAGGGGAACCACGGTCAGCCTGGCCACCCTCAGCCACTGGCAGTCCGGGCGGTGCCGGCCCGAGCGGCCGGAATCGTTGCAGGCGTTGCGGAATCTCGAGGACATCCTGAACGTGCCGGACGGCTCGCTCAGCAGGCTCCTCGGCCCGCCGCGCGGCAGAACCCGGTTCCACGCGCAGCCGCCCGCGCTCAATTGAGAGGCTTATTCGGGCTAGGCCGGCGCTACGGGGCGCGCGCCGTGCAAGGTCAGGTGCGCTTGCGCCGGGCGACGGTTGAATAAGTCTCTCTGCGGTACCAACGGAAATCCGCTCACCTGAGCACGTAGGCTCGTGGTCATGCGAGCTGTCGTGATGGAGGAGTTCGGCGTCCCGCCGGTCGTGCGGGACGTGCCCGAGCCGGTGGCGCCGCCCGGTGGCGCGGTGCTCGAGGTCGACGCCACCGGTGTCTGCCGCAGCGACTGGCACACGTGGCAGGGCCACGACACCGCGGTGACGCTGCCGCACGTCGCCGGGCACGAGCTCGCCGGCCGGGTCGTCGCGCTCGGCGAAGGCGTGCGCGGCTGGGAGCTCGGCGCGCGCGTCACCGTGCCGTTCGTCTGCGCCTGCGGCACCTGCCCCCAGTGCGCCCGCGGCGACCAGCAGATCTGCGACCGCGAGTTCCAGCCCGGCGCGACGCACTGGGGTTCCTTCGCCGAGCGCGTCGCCATCGAGCACGCCGAGACGAACCTCGTCGCGCTGCCGGACTCGCTCGGCGCCGCCGAAGCCGCCGCGCTCGGCTGCCGCTTCGGGACGGCGTTCCGCGCGGTGCTGCGGCAAGGCCGGGTCACCGCCGGGCAGTGGGTTTCGGTGTACGGCTGCGGCGGCGTCGGCATCTCCGCCGTGCTGCTGGCCGTCGCGGCTGGCGCGAAAGTCGTTGCCGTCGACGTCTCGCCGTCGGCGCTGCAGCTCGCCGCGAAGTCGGGTGCGGCCATCACCGTCGACTCGACGGCGTTCGACGGCCCGGAAGTCGTCGCCGAGCACGTCCGCGAGCTGACCGGGGGCGGCACGCACGTGTCGCTGGACTGCCTCGGCGCGCCGTCCACCTGCGCGGCGTCGGTGGGCAGCCTCCGCAAGCGCGGCCGGCACGTCCAGGCCGGGCTGATGCCGCCCGCGCAGGGCGTCGCGCCGATCCCGATGCACCGGGTCATCGGCGGCGAGCTGGAGCTCGTCGGCATCCACGGCCTGCAGGCGCACGAGTACCCGGAGCTGCTGCGCGTCGTCGAGACGGCCGGCATCGACCTCGCCGCGCTCATCGGGCAGCGGATCGGCCTCGACGACGTCCCGGCCGCGCTGGCCGCGATGAACGACCCCGTGCCGGCGCGCGCGGGCGTCACCGTCGTGACGTTTCGTGACTGATCCGCGGCGCCCAGGTCAAGTGACCGGTTCGTAGCTGATCCACGCTGGCCTTGTGACATTCAGGTGTGGGAACGTCTAGCGCATGGTGGCCCAACGCGAGGGGATTCGGCCGCAGGAGCGCCCGGTTGGTTCATTCGGGCGACTCCTGCGGCTGTTCACTGTCGGGGGCGTGACGTTCCGCGGTCACCGAATCGTGCCTTCGACAATCACCGAACGTGCCCGGCGGGAGTCTCCGGCACAATCGAGGTGATGGACGCCCTCCTGCCGCGCCCGCGCGCCGAACTCGCGCCCGGTGCCGTCCACGTGCCCGACTGGCTCGGCTTCGACGAACAGCGCGAGCTCGTCGCGGCCTGCCGCGGCTTCGCGGGCTACCGCCACACCCGGCTGCCCAACGGCGGCGTGATGTCGGTGAAGTCCGTCTGCCTCGGCTGGCACTGGTACCCGTACGGCTACTCGCGCACGACCGGCGAGGGGACGCCGGTGCTGCCGTTCCCGGACTGGCTCGGCGACCTCGGCCGCCGCGCGCTGGCGGACGCGTACGGCGAAGCCGCCGAGGACTACGCACCGGACATCGCGCTGATCAACTTCTACGACGCCGCCGCGAAGATGGGCCTGCACCAGGACAAGGACGAGCGCAGCCTGGCACCGGTGGTTTCGTTCAGCCTCGGTGACGCATGCGTGTTCCGCTTCGGCAACACCGAGACCCGCGGCCGGCCGTACACCGACGTCGAGCTGCGCTCGGGGGACGTGTTCGTGTTCGGCGGCCCGTCCCGGCTCGCCTACCACGGGGTGCCGAAGACGCTGCCGGGCACGGCGGACCCGGCGCTCGGCCTGACCGGACGGCTGAACATCACGCTGCGCGTCTCGGGTCTCTAGTCCTCTGTGGACTCTTCTTCCTCCGGGACGACGATCAGCCGGACGGCGACCGCGCGCGAGCCCGGCGGGTGGTGGCCCGGCTCCGTGACGTACTTCCAGAGCAGGTTCTGGTACTCCTCGACGAACGACGCGACCTGCTCCTTCGTCAGGTTCAGGCCGCCGCGGTAGATCTGGTTCCAGCCGTCGGCGCTGTCGTAGCCCGCGTACGCCCGCGTGACCAGGCCGAGGTCGTGGCTCATCTTGAGCGCGCCGAGCTTGTGCGCGGCCTCGCGCTCGTCCGGCGTCATCTCCAGGCCCGGCGGGGTGTAGATGTCCTTCATCAGCGACCGCCACCAGCGTTCGCGGCCGGTCGAGCGCTCCTCGATCTCCGCGATCAGGTCGAGGTCGGCGAGCCGGCGGAGGTGGTAGGAGGTCGTCCCGGTGCTCTCGCCGAGTGCTTTCGCGACGCTCGTCGAGTTCGCTTCGCCGTGTTTGCCCAGGTAGGACAGGATGTCGCGGCGCACGGGGTTGGCCAGCGCCTTGTAGAAGGCCTTGAGGTCCGCGCCCGTGAGGACGCGGCGTTCGGGACGGTCGACCATGCCCGGAGCGTACTACAGAGACTGTTTGCAAAGAATCTCTGCAATCGGCTACCTTGGATCGGGAGATCGGGGGTTCTGATGAAGAGACTGTTTTGGGTGGCGGGTCTGTGCCTGCTGCCGTGGATCGCGGTACTGGGGATGACGCTGCCGGACGTCGTGGAGGCGCGGAACTGGCGGCTGGCCTGGACGGGCTTAGACGCGGCGGAGGCGCTCGGGCTGCTGGCCACCGCGTGGCTGCTCGGCCGCAGTGACCCGCGGACGCCGTTCGCGGCGATCGGCACGGCGACGCTGCTGCTGGCCGACGCTTGGTTCGACGTCGTGACGGCCGGCGACGACGTCGTGTTCTCGCTGCTCATGGCCGGTTTGGAGGTCCCGCTGGCGCTGGCGTGCCTGTCGGTGGCGATGCCGCGCCCGGCGGTCCCGGCGCATGTCTGAGCTGGACGCGCGGTTGCGCGACGAGATCGACGACCGGGTCGCGGAGGCCCTGGACGCCTACCTGGCGGAGCCGGGACACCTGCCGCGCACGCGCACCTGGCCGCTGTGGCTCGCGATCGTCCTCACCAACGTGGCCTGGCTGGTGGTCACGACCAAGTGAAGCGGACAGTCTGGCCCGGACGCAGCTGAGCGGCGACGTCCAGGTCGGCCTCCTCGACGACCGCGATCACCGGGTAGCCGCCCGTCGTCGGGGAGTCCGCGTGGAACAGGATCGGGCGGCCCGACGGCGGTACCTGCAGCGATCCCGGGACGCACGCCTCGGACGGCAGTTCACCCACGCGGGCGCGCTGCAAAGGTCGTCCGGTGAGCCGGATGCCGACCCGGTCCGAGTCCGGCGAGACCGTGTACAAAGTGGACAGCAGCTCGTCCGGGGCGGCGAACCAGTCGCGACGCGGTCCCGGCGTCACGCGCAGGACGGGCGATGAGGGCAAAGCCGGGCGCGGGGCCAAGTCGACCACGGGGAAAGCCCCGGGAGTGCCGACCGGGAGCAGCATCCCGGCCGCGAGCGGCGGTGGGCCGAGCTTTCCGAGGGTGTCCGTCGAGCGTGAACCGAGCACCGGTGGGACGTCGATGCCGCCGCGCACCGCGACGTAGCAGCGCAAGCCCGCCGACGCCATGCCCAGCACCAGTTCGTCGCCCGGCCGCAGCGTGATCGGGCCGTTCATGCCGCCCGGCGAGACCGCGCACAAAGCTCCGGTCACCGCCACCGTCGTGACGCTCGACGCGCGCAGCACCAGACCGCCCAGCGTCACCTCCAGCGCCGCGGCGTCCGACGGGTTGCCGACGAGCCGGTTGGCCAGCTCGAACGACGCGCGGTCGGCGGCGCCGGAGCGGGAGACGCCGAGCGCCGCGTGGCCGGGGCGGCCGAGGTCCTGCACCGTCGTCGAAAACCCGGGCCGCACCACTTCGAGCTTCACGACCGCACCGCCTCGAACCGCACGCGCGTGCCCGGCGGCAGCAGGTTCGGCGGGTCGCGTTCGACGTCCCACACCGGCACGTTCGTCCGGCCGAGCAGCCGCCAGCCACCCGGCGACGCGCTCGGGTAGACCGCGCTGTACTCGCCGGCGATCGCCACCGAGCCCGCCGGGATCCGCGTCCGGGGCGTCGACCTGCGCGAAACGTGCAGCGCCGGGTCCAAACCGGACAGGTACGCGAAGCCGGGCGCGAACCCGCAGAACGCCGAGACGTACGAACCCGCGCTGTGCCGGGAAATCAGCGTGTCGACGGACAAGCCCGCTTCGGCCGCGACATCGGCGAGGTCCTCGCCGTCGTACACCACCGGGACGACCACTTCGGCCGATGCGGACACCGCAGTGTCCACAGGGGACACTTCACGCAGCGCCGCGCTGAGCCGGTCCGCGTCCGTCACCGCGGGGTCGAAGCGGACCAGCAACGTCCGGGCCGCCGGGACCAGCTCCTCGACGCCGGCCAAGGACAACCGCGTCAACGCCGCTTGGAAGCCGAGCACGTCGTCGAGCTCCACCAGTACCGCGCGCCGCCCGCACGGCAGCAGCCGGACGGTCATCCGGTGAACGCGGTCAGCGGGACGTCCGCGGCGGTCAGGCCCTCGCGGATCCGCCGGGCGAGGTCGACCGCGCCCGGCGTGTCCCCGTGCACGCACAAGGAGTCCGGGAGCAGGTCGAGCTGCCCGCCGTCCGCCGTCACGACGCCGCCGCCGGTGGCCATTCCCACCGCGCGCTCCGCCACCGCCGAACCGTCGTGCAGCACCGCGCCCGGCTCCTTGCGCGAGACGAGCTTGCCGTCGGCGGTGTACGCCCGGTCGGCGAACGCCTCCGCGTACGCCACCACACCCGCTTTTTCCGCCTGCCGCTGCATTTCCGAGTTCGGCAGGCAGAGCAGCGCGAGCGCGGGGTCGTACCGGCGCAGGCCGTCGACGATCGCCGCCGCCTGCTCGACGTCCACCGCCGCGGTGTTGTACAGCGCGCCGTGCGGCTTCACGTACGTCACGCGGCTGCCCGCCGCGCGGGCGAACGCGTCCAGCGCGCCGATCTGGTAGAGCACCTCGTTCGCCAGGTCGTCCGGTGCGATGTCGAGCGCGCGCCGGCCGAACCCGGCCAGGTCGTGGTACCCCACGTGCGCCCCGATCGCGACGCCGCGTTCGGCCGCCAGGTCGCACACCCGCCGCATCACCGACGGGTCGCCGGCGTGGAAGCCGCACGCGACGTTCGCGCTGGTCACGATGTCGAGCATGGCTTCGTCGTCGCCCATCTTCCAGGCGCCGAAGCCCTCGCCGAGATCGCTGTTCAGATCCATTTCAGCCCACCCGGTATTCGCTGTCGAGCCGGTCCGTGATGAACATGTACCCCGGCGCGTGGGTGATCGCAAAGGGGGGCCGCGACGCCATCAGCGCCGCCTGCGGGGTGACGCCGCAGGCCCAGAACACCGGGACGTCCCCCGGCTCCGCGTCCACCGGGTCGCCGAAGTCCGGCCGGGAGAGGTCTTCGATCCCCAGCGCGCGCGGGTCGCCGATGTGCACGGGCGCGCCGTGCACGGCCGGCATCGCGCGGGTGATCCGGACGGCGTCGTCGACGCGGTCTTCGGGGATCTGCCGCATCGACACGACCATCGGGCCGAACAGCCGCCCGGCGGGTTCGCACTGCCGGTTCGTCACGTACATCGCGACGTTGCGGCCCTGGTCGACGTGCCGCAGCGGGACGCCCTCGGCGGCCAGCGCCGTCTCGAACGTGAAGCTGCAGCCGATCGAGAACGCGACCATGTCGCTGCGCCAGAGGCCGGTCGCGTCCGACACCTCGCCGGCCAGCACGCCGTTCTGCCAGATCCGGTAGCGCGGCAGGTCGGTGCGCAGGTCCGCGCCGTCGGCGAGGCGGGTGGCCGGGTCGCCGGGGTCGGTGACGTCGAGCAGCGGGCACGGCTGCGGGTTGCGGGTGCAGAACAGCAGGACGTCGTAGGCCCAGTCCTCGGGCACGGCGATCAGGTTGGTCTGGGTGAAGCCGCTGGCCCAGCCCGTGGTGGGGCGGGCGGTGCCGGTGCGGAACGCCGCTCGCGCTTGCGCGGGCGTGTACGTGGCCGGCTCGTCGAAGGTCGTCATGAGTTCCCCCTCAGTCAACGAGTTCGATGCCCCGGGTCTCCGGAAGCCCCAGCAGTGCGAGTACGGCGATGCCGTAGCCGAGCGCGCCGAACACGATCGCGCCGCCCGCGCCGAGGAAGCCCACGACGGTCGGGAAGATCGCGCCGACCGCGCGGCCGAAGTTGTAGGTGAAGCCCTGTCCCGTCCCGCGCAGCGCCGTCGGGTACAGCTCGGCGAGGTACGCCCCGAAACCACTGAAGATCGCGGACATCGAGAAGCCGAGCGGGAAGCCGAGGACGAGCACGAGCCCGTTGGCGCCCTTGGGGATCTGCGTGTACGCGACGATCAGCGCGGCCGAGAGCAGCGCGAACGTCAGGAAGGTCTTCTTGCGCCCCATCAGGTCCGTGAGGTAGCCGCCGCAGACGTAGCC
This sequence comes from Amycolatopsis sp. NPDC114478, assembly GCF_055633805.1. Taxonomy (NCBI): domain Bacteria; kingdom Bacillati; phylum Actinomycetota; class Actinomycetes; order Pseudonocardiales; family Pseudonocardiaceae; genus Amycolatopsis; species Amycolatopsis sp. NPDC114478. The sequence goes on from NZ_JBVKDO010000014.1 coordinate 164,255, forward strand.
GACGAACGCGCCGGTGATGAGGAACGCGAGGTAGCCGCCGGTGCCGATCACGGTCAGCTCGCGTGTCTTCTTCAGGTAGGACGGCAGCCACGTCGAGATCGTGTAGTACCCGCCCTGGACGCCGGTGGCGAGCAGCGCGGCGAAGAGCGTCGTGCGCAGCAGGTCGGCCTGGAAGATCTTGACCAGCGTGCCTTTCACGCGCTCGGTCTTGAGCCGTTCTTCGGCGCGCGGGGCGTCCTTGACGCTCTTGCGGACCCACAGCACGAGCAGCGCCGGGATGACGCCGGTCCAGAACATGATCCGCCAGGCGACGTCGTCGCTCGCGACGCTGAACACCACGGTGTAGACGATCACCGACAGGCCCCAGCCGACCGCCCACGCGCTCTGCACGAACGCCACGGTCCGGCCGCGGTACTTGGCCTGCGAGTACTCCGCGACCAGCGCGGCGCCGGCCGCCCACTCACCACCGAAGCCCAGGCCCTGCAGGGCGCGGAAGACCAGCAGCGTCTCGAAGTTGGGCGCGAACCCGCAGAGCACGGTGAAGATCGTGTACATCGCGATGGTGATCTGCAGCGTGCGGACGCGGCCGATCCGGTCGGCCAGCATGCCGGCCCCGACCCCGCCGACGGCCGACACGACCAGCGTCGTCGTGCCGAGCAGCCCGGCTTCGCCGCTGGATATCCCGAAGTACGCGGTGATCGCGGCCAGGCCGAGCGGCAGGGTCTGGTAGTCGAACGAGTCCAGCCCGTAGCCGCCGAAGGCGCCCACGAAGGCGCGGCGCCCGCGTTTGCCGAGCGTGCGGAACCAGTCGAACGGCCGAGCCTCGGTAGCAGTTGTCGCAGTCATGGGGCACCTCCTGGCCAGTGTCTCATCGTGGCGTGCCTCACACACTAGGGATTGTTGAACAATTCCACAAGACGGCAATTACATCGTCCTTAGTGTGACGGGTACCATCGTCGGCGTGGTCATCGAAGACAGCGGGCTCCCGGGCCTGGAGGCCGACCGCGGCCTGGTCAGCCGCAAGAGCACGGCCGAGCGGGTCGCCGGCGTCCTGCGCAAGCGCATCGCGGAAGGCTTCTTCCTGCCCGGCGGCCGGCTCTCGGAGCAGGACATCGGCAACGCGCTCGGCGTCTCCCGCAACACGCTGCGCGAGGCGTTCCGGCTGCTCACGCACGAGCGGCTGCTGGCCCACGAGCTCAACCGCGGGGTCTTCGTCCGCATCCCGAGCGTCGAGGACGTCGTCGACATCTACCGCGTCCGCAAGATCATCGAGTGCGCCGCGGTCCGCGGGGTGACGGCGAAGCCGGCGACCTTCCAGCGGATCAAGGAGAAGGTCGAGATCGGCGACGAGGCCGCGCGCACCGGGAACTGGAAGGACCTCGGCACCGCGAACGTGTGGTTCCACCAGGAGCTGGCCGCGCTGTCCGGCAGCGAGCGCGTCAACGAGCTGGTCGGCCGGCTGACCGCCGAACTGCGGCTGGTCTTCCACATCATGGCCGAGCCGCGGCGCTTCCACGAGCGCTACCTGCCGCGCAACCACGAGATCCTGGACCGCATCGAGGCCGGCGACGGGCCGGGCGCGGAGCAGCTGCTGATGAAGTACCTCGAGGACGCCGAGGAGCAGCTGGTCGAGGCGTACGCGGACCGCGCCGAAGCGGCCCGGGCGGCGGTCGCGGCGGAGTAGCTACGCCTGCCGGCGCACCATTTCGGCGATCCAGACCGGCGCGAACGGCGACGTGCAGTTCGGCGGGGTCGGGTAGTCCTTGCGCACCTCGAGGCGTTCGCCGATGTCGATCGCGCGGGCGCGGTGGCTGTCGTGCTCGATCCCGATCCGGGCCAGGCAGCTGTTCATCGCCCACTGCAGCCGGTCCGGCGCGTCCTTCAGCTCCTTCTCGACGAGGTCGAGGAGGCCGTCGAGGTCTTCGGGGTGGTTCGCCACGCGGTCGGTGGTCAGCGCCCAGCCGGCGCTCGCGGCCACGGGATCCGGGTCGGCGAACCAGGTCCGGCGCAGTTCTTCGGCGTGCGGGCTCTTCCTCACCACGTAATTCACGAGCCAGTCGTGCGCCTTGGGGGTGCCGGCGGTCCGCAGCATGGCGTCCAGCTCGTCGCGGTCGAACGCCTTCGGGCGGCAGATCAGGGTGGCGAGGAGCTTCGCCGCCGTGTCGCCGGTGGCCCAGAGATCGCGGGCGAGGTCCTGCTGCGTCTTCAGCCGCTTCGCGACCGCGCGCAGCTTGCCGAGGTTGACGCCGTGGTCGTCGCCGTGCTTCTCGTTGATCGCGCGGGCCTTGGGGTCCTCGAGCGCGGCCAGCTCCGCGAGCACGGCGTCCACTGTCGATTCGGGCACGGCGGCCAGTCTACGGCTGCCCGTTCGGGCACCCCGGCATTTTGACGGTCCCCAATTCCCGCTCGGCTCGATAGCCTGCGAAAGCGGTTTCGCCGCCGGAGACCCCCAGCGGCAGGCGGAGCCCACCGCTGCCGGGCCGGGGCCTCCCCAGTGTCACGGTCCGGCAGCCCTCGAACACGCGGCAGGCCCGGCCGGAACCCCGGCCGGGCCTGCTGTTGCCCGCCGTCAGCCGGCGTAGCGGGCGAAGATCCTCGTGAAGTCCCACGCCTGCTGGGAAACGCCCGAACACGTGTCGTCGTTCGGGTAGGCGCCCGGGCACGGGCGGTCGCGGTTGGCCGACCAGAACGTCAACCGGGCCAGGTGGTGGGAGTTCGCGTAGGCCAGGATGGTGGTGAAGTCGTTCAGCGTGACCGTCTCGTTGTTGTCCGTGATGCCGTTCATCGACGAGATGCCCATGTGCCGGTAGGCCGTGTCGTCGTCGTAGCCGTACGCGGTCTTGACGACGTTCTTGAGTCCCTCGGCCGCGCGCTGGGTCAGCGTGCCCATGTTCTGGCCGGCGCCGCCGAAGTCGAACGGCATGATGACCCAGCCGTCGACCGTCAGCCCGGACTGCGCCGCCCGGTTCACCAGGCTGTTGTCCGGGCCGGACTGTCCGGTGCCGAACGTGACGTACAGCTTGATGCCCGGGTTGTTCGCCCGCACCGTCTTCAGCGCGTCGACCGTGCGCTGCTGCACGGTCGGGTTGCTGTAGGCGTCGGCCTCGATGTCGATGTCGATCGCCTTGAGGCCGTAGGCGCTGATCACCTTCTGGTAGCCCGCCGCCAGCTCACCCGCGCTGCCGCACGACGACTCCAGCTTGTTGCCGGAGTAGCCGCCGAACGACGGGATGACGTCGCCGCCGCCCGCGCGCACCGCGTTGATGGTGTTCTGGTCGACACCGCCGGTGAGCGCCCGGCCGCCGTCCCACATCGGGTTGCAGTAGCCGTTGGACAGGATGAACGCCAGCGTGAACCACTTGACGCCGGTGGCGTTCTGGATCGTCTGCGGGCTCGGCGGGTTGCCCCAGCCGTTGTAGAGGTACGGCGCCACGGCCATCACGCCCGGCCCGCTCGGCGGCGGCGTGGTGCCGCCGGACGGGAGCGTCCACTGCTGGTTGGCCGTGCTCGCGCACGTCCAGATCTGCAGCCGCGTGCCGTTCGCGCTGGAGTTGCCGGTCGCGTCGAGGCACTTGCCCGAACCGGTGTTGACCAGGTTCTTCGCCGCGTTGGCCGTCCACTTCTGGGCGGCGGAGCCGTTGCAGTCCCAGAGCTGGACCGTGGTGCCGTTCGCGGTGCCCGCGCTCGTGACGTCCAGGCACTTGCCCAGCGCCTGCAGGGATCCGTCGGAGCCGACCGTCCACTGTTGGGCGTTGGTTCCGTTGCAGTCGTACAGCTGGATCGCCGTGCCGTTGGCGGTGCTCGCCGCCTTGACGTCGACGCACTTGCCGGCGATGCCGGTGATCGGGCCGGTCGCCGCCTGCGCGACGCCCGGTGCGAGCACCAGCGCCGACGCGGCGATCAGCGCACCGAATACTGCTGTCTTCTTCATGCGGGCACGTTCCACTTCTGGTTGGCGGCGCCGGTGCACGTCCAGATCTGCAGCCGGGTGCCGTTGGCGCTGGAGTTGCCGGTCGCGTCGACGCACTTGTTCGACCCGGCCCCGACGAGGTCCCGGGCCGCGGTGGCCGCCCACTGCTGGTTGGCCGTGCCGCCGCAGTCCCAGAGCTGCAGCTGCGCACCGTCCGCTGTGGACTGCCCGGTCACGTCGAGGCACTTGCCGAGCGCGCGGACCGTGCCGTCGGTGCCGACGGTCCACTGCTGGGCGCTGGAGCCGTTGCAGTCGTAGAGCTGGACGGCGGTGCCGTTGGCGCTGCTGGCGCCGGCGACGTCGATGCACTTGCCACCGAGGCCGGTGATCGGACCGGTCTTGCCGGTGCCGCCCCCGCCGGTGCCCTGGTTGCCGCTCCAGGTGAACGTGGCCGAGGTGTGGCCGGGCAGGGTGTAGGTGAACGACGAGCCGCCCCAGTTCACGCGCACGCTCTGGTTGCCCGTGCCGGAGTTGTACGCGATGAGCGCCTTCGAGCCGTCCGGGTTCTTCCAAGCGACGTTCCGGACGGTCGAGTTGTCGGTCGAGTCGATCCGGTACGCGCCGGGCTTCACGAACTTCGTCAGGTGGCCCATCGTGTAGTACTCGACGGTGTAGTCGACCTGCCCGCTGCGCGAGTCTCCGTTGTGGACGGTGATCAGGCCGGTGCAGGTGCCGCAGCCGCCGTTGTGCGGGCCCATGTTCTGGTCGACGCCGAGGCTCCACTTGACGAAGCTCTTCGACCAGTTGCGCGTGTAGTCGACGATGTTGTTCATGTCCTCGGCCTGCTGGTTCGAGATCCAGGTGCCCCCGGAGTGCTCGGTCGAGTAGGCGTTGACGTTCGGGTACTGGTTGTGCGTCGTCGTCTGCTGCGTGATGTCGCCGCCGTAGCCGTGCCAGGCGACGCCGCCGAAGTTCGGGTGGTTGCGGATCGCCGGGTCGTCCAGGGTCGGTGCGCCGTAGGACGCGTAGGTGTCCCAGTTCCAGTCGAGCGCGAGGACCTTTGTGGACAGTCCGGCGCCCTGCAGGGCCGGCAGCAGGTTGTTCTTCGCGAAGTACGCCAGCCCGGCGCCGTTCCAGTTGGTCGACGGGTAGCTCGAGCAGCACGTCGGCTCGTTCTGCATCGAGACGTAGTCGATCGGCACGCCCGCGGCCTGGTAGGCCTGGAGGTACTTGACGAAGTACTGCGCGTAGGCCGGGTAGTACTGCGACTGGACCCAGCCGAGCAGGTAGCTGTCGTTGTCCTTCATCCACGGCGGCGCGCTCCACGGCGACGCCATCACCTTGGCCTGCGGGTTGAGCTGCTTGGCCTGCTTGGTCAGCGGCAGCACGTCGGCCTGGTCGTGGGCGATCGAGAAGTGCGTCAGGTTCGGGTCGGTCTGCCCGGCCGGCATGTCGTCGAAGGTGTAGCTGTAGCGGGCCAGGTCGGACGCGCCGAGCGGGTTGCGGATGAAGCTCAGCCCGATGCCGTTGTTCGGGTCGAACAGCTTGCGCATCGTGTCGTCGCGGGTGGCCTGGGACAGCGCCCCGCTGGAGTTCAGCAGCCACGCGGCGGTGTCCGTGAAGGACGCTCCACCGCCTTCGAACTGCTGGTAGGTGGTGTTTTCGTTGACGTTGATGGTCACGCCGCCGGAGCCGGTGCCCGAGGCGAAGGTGACCGGCGTCTGCTGCTGCAGGCCGCGGGTGACCGTCCGGCCGCCGGAGTCGCTGGTGGTGGTGAGCCAGACGTTCACGGTCTCGCCCGCGGCCTGCGCGGGCGCGGCGAAGGTGGCCGCGGCGAGCGCGGTCACGCCGAGCAGGGTGAGCAGTTTCTTCATGGCAGCGTCCACTTCTGGTTCGCGCCGGACCCGCAGGTCCAGATCTGGAGCCGGGTCCCGTTGGCGCTCGAGTTCCCGGTGGCGTCGAGGCACTTGCCGGAGCCGGCGTTCACGAGGTTCTGCGATCCGTTGGCCGACCACTTCTGCGCGGCGGAACCGTTGCAGTCCCACAGCTGGGTCGGCGTGCCGTTGGCCGTGCCGGCACTGGTGACGTCGAGGCACTTGCCGAGCGCTTTCACGGTCCCGTCGCTGCCGGCTGTCCACTGTTGAGCGGTCGTGCCGTTGCAGTCGTACAGCTGGACGGCGGTGCCGTTGGCGTTGCTCGCGCCGGCGACGTCGGCGCACTTGCCGCCGATGCCGGTGATCCGCCCGGCGTTCTGGGCGGGCGGCGTCGTGGTGCCGCCGGCGAACTGCGTCGCGACCTGCTCGCCGAGGCTCGTGGCGTTGGCGTGGTTCTCGATCGGGTTGACGTGCGTGTTCGGGAACACGATGTACGTCACCGGGCCCTCGGTGCCGCCGTTGGACGGGTCCGGGTTGATGCCGAGGTTGACGGCGGTGGCGTAGGACGCCTCACCGATGATGCTCGTCGGACCCGTGTCGCCGACGACGGCGTAGGTGACCTGGTTGTTGTAGATCACCGCCACGACCGAGCCGCCGTCGATGCCGTAGTTGCGGTAGTCCCAAGTGGACGTCGGCTGCGGCAGCACGATGTACGGCAGCTGGGCCGCGTTGAGCGGCTGGTCGGTCGAGGTGTGGAACGCGGTGTCGGGGTAGAAGCAGCAGTCGGTGTTCTCGTTGCACTGGGTCGTCCAGACCCCGTCGCAGTCGATGTCCATGTCGGCCGTGAAGAACACCGCGCCGTTGGCCTGGCAGACGGGCACGGTGGCCGCGCCGCCTTCGTCGAAGGAATATTTGCCGTTCGAAATCTGCTGGCAGGTCTGGGTCTTCGCGAGCAGCTGGCTCGCGGACGGACCGGCCTCGACGGCGGCTTGGGCGGAGCCGGTGGTGAGGGAAGAAAGCGCTAACAGGGCACACCCCATTAGCGCGACGAACATTCGTCGCACTGGGATTCTCCTTGTGGGGTAAGGAAAGAGTGCCGGGCAGACGGGCCGGGCGGGGCCCGCCTGCCCGAGGGGGTGGATCAGGGAGTGTTCCACTTCTGGTTGGCCGTGCCGCCGCAGGTCCAGATCTGCAGGCGGGTGCCGTTCGCACTCGAATTGCCGGTGGCGTCGAGGCACTTGTTCGCGTTGGGGTTCACGATGTCCTTCGCCCCGCTGATCGCCCATTGCTGGGCCACGGTCCCGTTGCAGTCGTAGAGCTGCACGGGGGTCCCGTCCGCGGTGCCCGCGGCGCTGACGTCCATGCACTTGCCGAGGGCGCGGATCGTGCCGTCGGTGCCGATGGTCCAGTTCTGCGCGGCGTTGCCGTTGCAGTCGGTGATCTGGATCGGCGTGCCGTTGGCGGTGTTCGCGCCCGCGACGTCGACGCACTTGCCGCCGATGCCGGTGATAGTGCCGGTCCGGCCGCTCGGCGGGGTGCCGCCCCCGGTGTCGGTGGTGACGTGGACGTAGTCGACGATGAGCTGCTGCGGGAACTGCGTGCTGCTGTTCGGGTCGCCGGGCCAGTACCCGCCGACGGCGAGGTTGAGGATGATGAAGAAGTTGTGGTCGTAGACCCAACGGTTGCCGTTCAGGTCGGCCGGCGTGCGCGTCTGGTAGAGGTTGCCGTCGACGTACCACTTGATCTGGTTGGGCGACCAGTCGACGGCGTAGGTGTGGAAGTCGTCGGAGAAGTTCGGGCCGTTGTAGGCCGCGCCGATGCCGCCGGAGCCGGAGTAGCCGGGGCCGTGGATGGTGCCGTGCACGGTGTTCGGCTCGAACCCGACGTTCTCCATGACGTCGATTTCGCCGTCGGTCGGCCAGTTGCTGCCGCCGAGCATCCAGAACGCCGGCCACATGCCCTGTCCGCGCGGGAGCTTCATGCGCGTCTCGAAGTGGCCGTAGGCCTGGCTGAACTTGCCGGCGGTGTTCATCCGCGCGGAGGTGTACTCGCAGCGGCCGTACCAGCAGTTGTAGTTGCCGGGGTTTTCCTTCTTGGCGGTGATGACGAGGTGGCCCTGGCCGTCGAGCTGGGCGTTGTTGGTGCCGGAGGTGTAGTACTGCCGCTCGTGGTTGTTGACGTTGTCGCCGGTTTCGAGCTGCCACTTCGACCCGTCGACGGCGGCGCCCGCGGGGCCGTTGAAGTCGTCGGTGAAGGTGGCGGCGGCCTCGGCTGCTACCGGGGTCAAGACCTGCTGGCCGAGGAGGAGCAGGGAGGCCGCGGCGAAGAGCGCGGCTGTTCTCTTTCGGGCTTTTCGGAACGAGGTGGACATCGTTGTCGCCTCTCTCACCGTGGGGGGAACGGCGTTCCGCGCGCAGCACGGAACGCGGGGAGGGGGAGGTGGCCTCGCATGCCGGGGCGGCGGCAGGCGCGACCGTTTGGCCGGCGCTCGCGGTCCGTGGGCGGGGTCGGACTTTACGGGCGGCGACGTCTTTGCCGGGTGCTTTGTTGTGCCTGGCAACAAAGTATGCATGGTCCAGACAAGCCGGGCAACCGTCGGGCGGTCATTTTTTTTCAACCCGAATTAAGGGTGAGTGGGTGGCGGGTTTGGCGGGTGCGACGCTGGTGGGGCGGGTTCCCGGTCAGCGGGGCACGTGCTCGGTGGCTTCGTTGTGCCCTTCCGGCACCCTGGCCCGTCGCCCCTTCCGGCACCCCGAAGCCCTCATTGTGACTACGGCCGGCAACACCGCGTCAAGGCGGGAAAGATGCCTTGACCCGGCGCTGCCGGCCGTGTTGTGGCTTCGGATCGGGGTGCGGGGGAGTCTGGGTCCTCGTCGGTGCCTGTTCTCGGGTTCCCCTTGGTTTTGCCTCACGCCGCGTCTGAGTTTGGGGCTCCTGGCTTGGCGATCTTCGATGTTGCTCCCTGCTCCAGCAGGTCCGCCACCGGTAGCGTTGCCGCTCCTGTTGCCACCGCGTCCAGGCCCAACGAGCCCAGCTGGATTGATGTCTGGCTGAACGGGTGCCTCAGCGCGTGCTCGCTCGCCGCTTCGCGGATTCGGGGTAACAGTTGCTCACCCAGGGCCAAGCCTGCCCAGCCGCCGATCACTATGCGCTCCGGGTTGAACAAGTTGATCAAGTTCGCTATCCCCGCGCCCAGGTAGCCCGCCGTCTCGTCCAGTACCTTTGCCGCCGTCTTGGACTTCGGGGCCGCCTCCAGCAGGGCCGCGAACTGGGCCTGCTCGTCCTCGCCCGGGACTTCCTTCCCCCGCACTCGCCGGTACCTCGCCAGCACTCCGCCCGCGCCGATGTACGCCTCCAAGCAGCCGAGCGCTCCGCAGCGGCACTGCTGGCCTCCGTACGCGATCGTTGTGTGGCCCCACTCGCCCGCGCTGCTCGTCGATCCCCGGTACGTCGTTCCGTCCGTCACCACCGCCGCGCCCACGCCCGAGCCGATCAGCGCTATCACCGCGTGGCGCGCTCCCCGGCCCGCGCCGAACCACATCTCCGCCTGGCCCTGCGTCTTCGCTCCGTTGTCGACGAACAACGGCAGCGATACCCCCGCGTCCTGCAGTAGCGATACCAGCGGCACCGCGTCCCAGCCCACCGTCGGTGCGTGGACCAGTACTCGCGCTCCCTGCTCGACCGTGCCCGGGACGCCGATGCCCACGCCCAGCACCGTTGCTTCGTCGATGCCCGCGCTCGCGAACACTTCGCGCAGTCCGGACGTCACCTGCTCGACCGCCGTTGCCGGGTCCGGGGCCTTCGGGAGCGGGTGGTCCACCGTTGCCAGGCGGGTCATCGCCAGGTCGAACAGCTCCACCTTGACGCCCGTCTCGCCGATGTCGACGCCCGCGACGTGCCCGTACGCCGGGTCGACGCGCAGCAGCACCCGGGGCCGGCCGCCGTCGGACTCGACCTGGCCCGCCTCCGTGATGAGGCGCTCTTCGCCCAGTTCGGCGGTCACGTTGCTGACCGTCGCCGCACTCAATCCGGTGAGCTGGCTCAGTTCGTGCCGCGACAGCGGGCCGTCGAAGTACAGTTTCGACAGCAGCAGGGAACGGTTGTGCCGCCGCAGATCACGGACGGTGGTGCGCTTGCTCGCCATGGGCAACCCATCTGAAACTCTCACCGGCTGCGACCAGGATGCCTGATCACCGTAAGTTGTGGCTATGTATTAAGTGGTGAACTAAGTCCCGAACCCATAGTGGCATGGGTGGTATCTGGCACAATCCCCCAGGTGACCCAGGTGGTACGCCAGACAACTCGAGACCTCCGGCGGCACAACCGCGCGGCACTCCTGTCCTCCCTCTACCTCCGCGGCCCCGTCAGCAGGCTGGAACTAGTAGCTGAATCGGGACTGTCGGCCGCCACCGTTACCAACGTCGTCTCCGAGCTCATCGCCGACGGCGTCGTCGCCGAGGCCGGCTCGGTCGAATCCGACGGCGGACGGCCGCGGACGCTGCTCGCCGTGCGGCCCGACTTCGGGCACGTCGTCGGCGTCGACGTCGGCGAAACGCACGTCGAGGTCGGCTTGTTCGACTGCGCTCTCGGGACGCTCGGCACGGTCCGCCACCCGCTCGTCGGCACCCGCTTGGACCCGGACGAAGTGGCCGGTTTGGTGCGAACCGGCATCGACGAAGTGCTCGAAGGGGGCGAACCGGACGCGGTGTTCGGCGTCGGCATCGGCGTGCCCGGCGCGGTCCGCGACGGCGGGATCGTGCACGCGCCCACCCTCGGCTGGCGCGGTGTCGCCTTCGCCGACCTCATCCACCCGCACATCGCCGCGCCCCTCCACCTCGACAACCGCGCCCGGACGCTCGGCCAGGTCGAGGCCTGGCGCGGCGCCGGCCGGGGTGCCGAACGCGCCATCGTCGCCCTGCTCGGCGTGGGCGTCGGGGCCGCCGTCGCGACCGCCGGGCCGTCGCACCCCGGCATCACCACCAGCGAGTGGGGCCACACCGTCGTCAAGGCGGGCGGGGCGGCGTGCCGGTGCGGCTCGCACGGCTGCCTCGAGGCTTACGTAGGCACCGAGGCGATCGTCCGGCACTACGCCGACCGCGTCGGCAAGGAGCCGGTCATCGGAGATGAAAGCGACAACGAGCTGGCGCGGATCGTCGACGAAGCCCGCGACGACGGCCCCGCCGCCGACGTCCTCGCGGAGACCGGCGAGTACCTGGGGATCGGCATCGCGAACCTGATCAACCTGCTCAGCCCGGACCGGGTGGTGCTCTCCGGCTCGGCGGGGGCGATCATGGGACCGGCGATCCTGCCCGCCGTGCGCGACGCGGTGGGCCGGCACGCGCTCGACTACCTGGCCGGGCGCACCGAGGTCGTCCTCGGCAGCCTCGGGCCGGACGCGGTCGCGCTCGGCGCGGCCACCCTGCCCATCGCGCAGCTGCTCGCGAACGGGGGCCGGACTGGCTGATTCCCTTGCGTCGCAAGGAGTAATCACCGAGACAGGTCCAGACCGCCAGTTCTTTCAGTACTTAAACTTAGGTACAAAACGTTACCGCCGTGTTATTGACGTGACCCGAGTCACCCGGGTTGACTTCGGGACGTCGTTCGGTCGCCGGCGGTCGGGGCTCGCTACCAGTCGACATCTACGCACGTCGTCGATGACTAGGAGGAACGATGCGAGTCAAGCGCTCCATCGTCGCAGCGCTGGTGGCCGCCATGGCCCTGAGCGGCCTGACCGCGTGTTCGGGCGGCAGCTCGAACGCCGCGCAGAGCAACCCGGACCAGGTGCTCAACGTGGGCAAGCCCGACGGCCCGCAATCGGAGAACAACAACCCGTTCCTCGAGACGTCCGCCCTGTCGAACATGGGGTACCGGTGGATGATCTACGAGCCCCTCGTCATGCTCAACCGCGTCAAGCCGCAGGAGCCGGGCAAGCCGTGGCTCGCGACGAAGTGGGACTGGTCGGACAACTACAAGAAGCTGGTTCTGACCGTCCGTGACGGTGTCAAGTTCTCCGACAACCAGCCGATGACCGGCGACGACGTCGCCTACACGTTCCAGCTGCTGCGCGACAACAAGGCGCTGAACGTCGACGCCGTGCCGTACAAGGACATCACCGCGGCCGGCAACCAGGTGACGCTGGGCTTCGAGACGTCCCAGTTCGTCAACCAGCTCAAGATCCTGCAGACGCTCGTCGTGCCGAAGCACGTCTGGCAGTCGGTCAAGGACCCGGCGCTCGACACCGTGAAGAACCCGATCGGCACCGGGCCGTACACGCTCAAGTCGTTCACGCCGCAGACGATGATCGTCACCCGGCGCGACGCCGGCTACTGGCAGGAAGCGCCGAAGGTCAAGGAGATCCGCTACACCTCCTACACCGACAACAACGCGCAGGTCAGCGCGCTGGTCAGCGGCGCGTCGGAGTGGAGCTTCGTCTTCATCCCGAACTACAAGGCCGTCTACACGAACAAGGACCCGCAGCACTACAAGCTGTGGTTCCCGGCGCAGCTGGCCGTGCACGGCCTGTGGTTCAACACCGAGAAGGCCCCCTGGAACGACGCCAAGCTGCGTCAGGCGGTCAGCAAGGTGATCAACCGCGACGACATCTTCAACCAGGGCGAGGCCGGCTACTTCTACCCGAAGAACGACCAGGTCACCGGCATCCCGACGCCGGCGGGCGACCCGTTCATCGCGCCGCAGTACAAGGGCCAGACGGTCCAGGTCGACGTCCCGGGCGCCAAGTCGCTGCTGACCGGCGCGGGCTACAAGTTCAACGGCGACAAGCTGGCCGACCCGAGCGGCAAGCCGGTCACCCTCAAGCTGACGGTCCCGTCGGGCTGGTCGGACTACATCACCGACCTGGAGATCATCAAGGACAACCTGGCGCAGATCGGCATCACCGCCACGGTCGAGAAGATGAACCAGGACGCGTGGATCAAGTCGGTCGACACCGGTGACTTCGAAGGCCTGATGCACTGGACCAACGACGGTGCGACGCCGTACGACATGTACCGCGACGTCATGGACGGCAACCGCTACAAGCCGACCGGCCAGGGTGGCATCAACGGCAACTACGGCCGCTTCAAGAACGACGAGGCGACCAAGGCGCTCGAGACCTACGCCAACGCCGAGGACGACGCCGCCCGCACCGCCGCCATGGCGACGCTGCAGAAGATCATGATCGACCAGCAGCCGATGGTCCCGACCTCGGCGGCCAACTCCGGCGGCGAGTACAGCACGAAGAACTGGGTCGGCTGGCCGGACGACGCCAACCCGTACGGCCCGGCGCAGCCCACGCTGCGCAACGCGCTCGACATCGTCCTGCACCTGAAGCCCGCGGCCTGATGGCGGATTCAGTCATGACGGAGACCGGGGACGGCCGCGGCGACGCGGCCGCCCCGGCCCCCTCCGGCCCCATCGCCGTCGGGTCGGAGGGGGACCTCCCCGTTGTTCTGGAGGCGGCGGGACTCACCAAGCACTTCCCCGTACGGCGGCGCGGACGCGCGGGTCTCACCGGGCCGCGCCGCGCCGTCCAGGCCGTCGACGACGTCACCCTGACGCTGCGGCGGGGCCGGGTCACGGCGCTGGTCGGCGAGTCCGGCTCGGGCAAGTCGACGGTCGCCCGCCTGCTCGCGGGGCTCTACCCGCGCACCGGCGGCGACATCCGGCTGCACGGCGAGACCGTGAACGTCAAGCACGGCAAGGCGTTCCGCGCCTACGCGCGCCGGGTCCAGATGATCTTCCAGGACCCGTTCGCGTCGCTGAACCCGGTGCACACGGTGCGCTACCACCTGACGCGGGCGCTGAAGATCCACGGCCGCGCGGGCGACGACCTCGAGAAGTCGTTGCACGAGCTGCTTTCCCGCGTCCAGCTGACGCCGCCCGAACGGTACATCGACAAGTTCCCGCACGAGCTGTCCGGCGGGCAGCGCCAGCGCGTCGCGATCGCGCGGGCGCTCGGCGCCGACCCGGAGGCGCTGCTGGCCGACGAGCCGGTGTCCATGTTGGACGTCTCCATCCGGCTCGGCGTGCTGAACCTGTTGCGGGACCTCAAGGAACGCCTCCACCTGGCGATCCTGTACATCACGCACGACATCGCGTCCGCGCGCTACTTCGCCGACGAGACGATGGTGATGTACGCCGGCCGGATGGTCGAGGGCGGCGACAGTGAGACCATCACGCAGAACCCGGCGCACCCGTACACGCGGCTGCTCATCGACTCCGCGCCCGACCCCGACCGGCTGGCCGGCGGCGCGGCCGAGCTCGACCCCGGCGAGGTGCCGGCCGAGCGCGGGGCGGGCGAGCCGCCGAGCCTGATCGACCCGCCGTCCGGGTGCCGGTTCCACCCGCGCTGCCCCGTTGCGATGGAGCGGTGCAAGACGGACCTGCCACCGCGGTTCGAGGTCGACGACGCGCCCGGCCACTGGGCCGCGTGCTGGCTGTACGACGGGACCGCCCGATGAGGTACCTGCTGCAACGGCTGGCCTTCTACCTCTTCACGGCCTGGGCCGCCGTCACCATCAACTTCTTCATCCCGCGGATGATCCCGGGCGACCCCGTGCAGTCGCTGATCGCGAAGAACCAGGGCATGATCAGCCAGGACGCGGTCCAGTCGCTGTACGTCCTCTTCGGACTCGACAAGAACGAAAGCCTGATCTCCCAGTACTTCGACTACTGGGGCCAGCTCTTCCGCGGCGACCTCGGGATCTCGTTCACGTTCTTCCCGACGCCGGTGTCCGACCTGCTGAGCGACAGTCTGCCGTGGACGATCATCCTGGTCGGCATCACGACGATCGTCGGCTTTGCGCTCGGCACCGGGCTCGGCGTCATCGCCGGCTGGAAGCGCGGCTCGTGGGTCGACGGCCTGCTGCCGGTGACGACGTTCCTCTCGTCGATCCCGTACTTCTGGCTCGGCCTGATCGCGCTGACGCTGCTGGCCGGCCCGGGCAGCTTCTTCCCGTCGTCCGGGGGCTACGACCCCGGCACCATCCCGGGCTGGGACGGCACGTTCATCGGCAGCGCGATCCAGCACAGCCTGCTGCCCGCGCTGACCATCCTGATCAGCTCGATGGGTAGCTGGATCCTGGGCATGCGCAACATGATGGTCACCGTCGCGTCGGAGGACTACGTCACGGTCGCGCACGCCAAGGGCCTGCCCGAGCGCCGGGTGATGGTCGGGTACGCGGCGCGCAACGCGCTGCTGCCCAGCGTGTCCGGCTTCGCGCTGGCGCTGGGGTTCATCGTCGGCGGCACGCTCCTGGTGGAGATCGTCTTCTCCTACCCGGGCGTCGGCTACCAGCTGTTCCAGGCGGTCGGCTCGCAGGACTACCCGCTGATGCAGGGCATCTTCCTGATCATCACGCTGTCGGTGCTGGTGGCGAACCTGTTCGCCGACGTCGCCTACCTCGCGCTCGACCCGCGCACCCGGAAGGAGGGCTGACATGGCCGTACCCGCGGCGGACGTCAAAGCCGCCCAAGCCCTCCCCGTCGACGCGGTCGCCGGCCGGTCGAAGCGGCGCCGGTTCCGGTTCCTGACCGGCGGCAAGACGGTCACCGGGCTCGCCGTCATCGTCTTCTTCGTGGTGATCGCGATCATCGGCGAGTGGATCGCGCCGTACGACCCGTCGGCGCGCAGCAACGACCTGATGGAGTCGCCCTCGGGCCGGCACTGGTTCGGCACCACCCACCTCGGCCAGGACATCTTCAGCCAGGTCGTGGTCGGCACGCGCAGCGTCATGCTGGTCGGGCTGACCGCCGGGATCGTGGCGACGATCCTCGCGGTGCTCGTCGGCGTGACGTCCGGCTACCTCGGCGGGACGCCCGGCGAAGGGCTGTCCGCACTGTCCAATGTGTTCCTGGTGATCCCGGCGCTGCCGCTGATCATCATCATCGGCAGCGCGGTGCCCACCGGCGGTGACTACCTCGTCGCCGTGATCATCGGCTTCACGTCGTGGGCGTGGGGCGCGCGCGTCCTCAGAGCGCAGACGCTTTCGTTGCGCGGCCGGGAATACGTCGAAGCGGCCCGGGCGACCGGCGAGTCGACGTGGCGGATCATCTTCTTCGAGATCCTGCCGAACCTGACCGCGGTGATCGCGTCCAGTTTCGTCGGCACGGTGATCTTCGCGGTGATGTCGGAGATCACGCTCGCGTTCGTCGGCGTCTCCGGACTGTCCAACTGGAACTGGGGCACGATCCTGTTCTGGGCGCAGAGCCAGCAGGCCCTCGCGCAGGGCGCGTGGTGGTGGTTCGTGCCGGCCGGGCTGGCCATCGCGATCCTCGGCACCGCGTTGTCCCTGCTCAACTTCGGCATCGACGAGTTCGTCAGCCCGCGGCTGCGCGGCAGCGGCAAGGCCCGCGTCAAGGGCGCCGACGGGCGGACGCATCGCATGCGCGTGGGCTTCACGCCCGTGCTCGGGCGGGAGGAACAGCCATGATGGACCCGGTCCTGGAGATCAAGGGCCTGGACGTCGACTACGGCGTCGGCGAAGAGGCCGTGCGCGCGGTCCGGGACGTGCACCTGACGCTGCACCGAGGCGAAGTCCTCGGCCTGGCCGGGGAAAGCGGCAGCGGGAAGTCCACTTTGGCCTACGGGCTGACGCGGCTGCTCGCGCCGCCGGGCGTGATCCGCGGCGGCCAGGTCATTTACCATCCTGCGGACGGCGAGCCCTACGACGTCCTTCGCCTGACGGACCGGCAGCTCCGGGACTTCCGGTGGGCGGAGACTTCCATCGTGTTCCAGGGCGCGATGAACTCGCTGAACCCGGTGCACAAGGTCGTCACGCAGCTGGTCGACGTCATCAAGGCGCACGAACCGAAGTCGACCCGCGCGAGCCGGGTGGCGCGGGCGCGTGAACTGCTCAAGCTGGTCGGGATCTCGGCCGACCGGCTGGAGGCGTACCCGCACCAGCTCTCCGGCGGCATGCGTCAGCGCGTGATGATCGCGATGGCGCTGGCGCTCGAACCCCGGGTCGTCATCATGGACGAGCCGACCACCGCGCTCGACGTCGTGATGCAGCGGCAGATCCTCGGTCAGCTCGTGGAACTGCGGGAACGGCTGGGCTTCTCGGTCCTGTTCATCACGCACGACCTGTCGCTGCTGGTCGAGTTCTCGGACCGGATCGCGATCATGTACGGCGGCCGGATCGTCGAGCAGGCGCCGGCGTCGGCGCTCTACCGGGACGCGCTGCACCCGTACAGCTTCGGCTTGCTGAACTCGTTCCCGGCCCTGCGCGGTCCGCGCCGCGAGCTGGCCGGGATCCCCGGATCGCCGCCGGACACGCGCGGCATGCCGGCCGGCTGCGCGTTCCACCCGCGGTGTCCCAAAGCCTTCGAGCCGTGCGACTCGAAGGTGCCCGAGCTGGGCTTGCCCGGCGGCGACCCGTCACGGGAAGTGGCTTGCTTCCTGCACCCGGTCGCGACCCCCTGAACGCCGTCTGTCCTATCCGGTCCACCTGGAGGAGACCCGCCTTGACCGAGACCACCGCCGCGACCGCCGAACAGCAGGCGCTGATCGACACGCTGCCGCCGGACTTCCGCTGGGGCGTGGCCACCGCCGCGTACCAGATCGAAGGCGCGGTCGCGGAAGACGGGCGCACTCCGTCCATTTGGGACACGTTCTGCCAGGTCCCCTGGGCCATCGACAACAACGACACCGGCGACGTGGCGTGCGACCACTACCACCGGATGCCGTCGGACATCGAGCTGGTGAGCGAGCTCGGTGCGGACACGTACCGGTTTTCCGTGGCGTGGCCCCGGGTCCAGCCGCGCGGCCGCGGCGGCGTCAACGAGGCCGGGATCGGGTTCTACGACCGGCTGGTCGACGAGACGCTGAGCCGCGGGATCACGCCGTGGCTCACGCTGTACCACTGGGACCTGCCGCAGGAGCTGGAGGACGCGGGCGGCTGGCCGGCGCGCGACACGGCGTACCGGTTCGCGGACTACGCGATGCTGGTGTTCGACCGGCTTTCCGATCGGGTCCGGCACTGGACGACGTTGAACGAGCCGTGGTGCTCGGCGATGCACGGGTACGTCCACGGCGTGATGGCGCCGGGCCGGCGCGACTACGCGGCGGGGTTGCACGCAGTGCACCACCTGCTGCTGGGTCACGGCCTCGCGACGCAGCGGATGCGTGAGGCCGCCCCGCCGGACACGGAGTTCGGCATCACGCTGAACATGTGCACGGCGGACCCGGCGACGGACTCCCCGGAGGACGTCCGCGCGGCCCGGCAGGCCGACGGCCTCGGCGTCCGGGTCTACCTGGACCCGCTGGTGCACGGGCGCTACCCGGCCGACGTGGTGGAGGACCTGGCCGACCGCGGAGTTCGTCTTCCGGTCCAGGACGGCGACCTTTCGGTGATTTCGACGCCGCTGGACTTCCTGGGCGTGAACTACTACTTCGGCCAGCAGTTCTCGGGCGTCGACGAGACGGGCCGCGCGATCGACGACGAGGGCATCCCGGCATCCCGGGTGGTCCCGTTCGGCGAGCCGACGACGGCGATGGGCTGGGAGATCCTGCCGGGAAAGTTCACTGAGCTGCTGACGCGCCTGGGTCGCGACTACCCGGGCCTGCCGATGTACATCACGGAGAACGGCTCGGCGTTCGACGACGACCCGGACTCGTCGGGTTTCGTCCGCGACGAGCAGCGCACGGCGTACTTGGCATCGCACATCGCCGCGGTCGCGGCGGCGCGCGAAGCGGGTGCTGATGTGCGCGGGTACTTCGCTTGGTCCCTTTTGGACAACTTCGAGTGGGCGTACGGGTACGCGAAGCGGTTCGGCCTGATCCGGGTGGACTACGAGACGCAGGAGCGCACGATCAAGCAGAGCGGCTACTTCTACCGCGACACGGTGCGGCGGGTCCGCGGCAGCTGAGCGAGGTCACTCGATCGGGGGTGGGGTACGCCCCACCCCCGCGTCGGTGGTGCGCACCATGGTTCGCGCCCCCGGGCAACCCCTAACGTCGGCTGGGACGGATCCCGACGACGGAGGGGAATCATGGCAGTCCGAACCGCGGCCCGGCCCGTACCTCAGACGGCGCGAAAGGCCTGGTGGCGACGGCCGTGGATCGGCCCGCTGGCCCTGCTCGTGCTCGCCTTCCTGTCCTTCTCGCTGCCCCCCTACCTGGCGCTCGACCCCGCCCGGTCGCGGGTGCCGCAGCCCGAGGGCTTCCCGGCGCACTACTGGTTCCTCGTCGCGCACGTCATCTTCGGCTCGATCGCCATGGGCGGCGCCGTGCTGCAGATCTGGCCGTGGCTGCGGCGGACCCACCCGGTGATCCACCGCAACGTCGGCCGCGCGTACGTCTTCGGCGGGGTGCTGCCCTCGGGGCTGATGGCCCTGACCATCGGGTCGCAGAGCCCGTTCGGGCCGGTCACCCGGGTCAGCGACGTGCTCGCCGCGGTGCTGTGGATCGGCTGCACGATCGCGGGCTGGCGCGCGGTGCGCGAACGCCGGTTCGGCGACCACCGCAAGTGGATGATCCGCAGTGTGACGCTGACCTTCTCGATCATCGTCAACCGGCTCATCACGCCGATCGCGATGATCGTCCTGGAACCGCGGATCCCGACCACCTTCGGCGGCAGCCAGCTGGCCTACAGCCAGAGCATCGGCGCGCTCTCCTCGTGGGGCGGCCTGGCCTTCGCGCTGATCGTCAGCCAGCTGATCCTGGAGCACCGGCCCGCGAGGAAGCCAGCCAGCGCGCGATGATCGTCCGCTGGATCTCCGACGCCCCTTCGTAAATCCGGGGCGCGCGGACTTCGCGGTAGAGGTGTTCGAGCAGGTGCCCGCGTCGCAACGCGCGGGCGCCGTGCAGCTGGACCGCCGAGTCGACGACGAACTGGGCCGCCTCCGTGGCGAACAGCTTCGCCATCGCCGCCCGGCCGCCGAGGTTCTGCTCGCCCGCGTCGTACGCGCCCGCGGCCGCGTAGACCAGGAGCCGCGCGGCCTCCGTGCGCGTCGCCATCTCCGCCAACGCGTGCGCCACCGCCTGTTGCTTGATCAGCGGGCCACCGAAGGCTTCCCGTTGGCTCGTATGCGAAACAGTGGCGTCCAGGGCGGCCTGCGCCATCCCGACGGCGAACGCGCCGACGCTCGGGCGGAACAGGTCCAGCGTCCGCATCGCCACCGCGAACCCGCGGTTCTCCTCGCCGAGCAGCTCCTCGCGCCGGACCTCGACGCCGTCGAACGTGACCGTGCCGATCGGGTGCGGGCTCACCAGGTCCAGGTGCTCGCCGCCCAGGCCCGGGCGGTCGGCCGGGACGACGAACGCGCTGACCCCGCGCGAGCCCGCGCCGGGCGTCGTGCGGGCGAACACCGTGTAGAAGTCGGCTTCGGGGGCGTTCGAGATCCACATCTTCGAGCCGGTCAGGCGCCAGCCGTCGCCGTCGGCCTCCGCTGCCAGGGACAGCGCGGCCGCGTCCGAACCCGCGTCCGGCTCGGTCAGCGCGAACGCTGCCACCGCGTCGCCGGCCGCCACGGCGGGCAGCCACTTCGCGACCTGACTGTCCTGTCCGGACTGCAGGATCGGGTAACTCCCCAGGCCCTGCAACGCGAGCGCCGTCTCGGCCTCGGTGTTCACCGTGGCCAGGTTCTCCCGCAAGATGCACAGGTCGGTCGCGGCCGCCTGGCGGGAAGGCGACCCCGAAGCGACGCCCGGGAAGAGCCGCGCGAGCAGGCCGAGCGCCCCCATCTCCTTGAGGAGCGGCCGGTTCACCGCACCCTCCACACCGGACTCGGCGAGCGAGCGCAGCTGCTCCGCGCTCAGCCGCCGCACCTCCGCGGCGAACGCCTGCTGGTCGGGGTCGAGGGTGAACGTCATGACGAAGCTCCCGGTCGCCAGCGGGCATGGGCGGTCCCCGTCGGCCCGGAGCGGACGAGGTCGAGACGCGGCTCCGGCCCGTCGCTGCGGCCGGTCTGGGGCTTGCGGCGGCCGGCGGCGAACGGCTTCGGCCACGGCAGCGGGTAGTCCTGCTCGACCGCCGCGTGCAACGTCCACTGTGGATCGTAGAGGTGCGTGCGGCCCAGGGCGCAGAGGTCCGCGCGGCCCGCGAGGATCAGCGAGTTGACGTCGTCGTACGACGAAATCGCGCCGACCGCGATCACCGCGATCCCGTACTCGCGCCCGACCTCGTTGCGGATCCGGTCGGCGTACGGCGTCTGGTAGCTGCGGCCGTACTGCGGGCGTTCCTCGCTGACGACCTGCCCGGTCGAGACGTCGATGCCCGCGGCCCCGTGAGAAGCGAACGCGCGCGCGATCTCGACGGCGTCGTCGGCGTCGATGCCGCCCTCGCACCAGTCCGTCGCCGAGATCCGGACGGTCATCGGCCGTTCGGCGGGCCAGACGGCACGCACCGCGTCGAAGACCTCCAGCGGGAACCGCAGCCGGTTCTCCAGCGAGCCGCCGTAGGCATCGGTCCGCTGGTTGGTCAACGGCGAGAGGAACGACGACAGCAGGTAGCCGTGCGCGCAGTGCAGTTCGAGGACGTCGAACCCGGCGCGAGCGGCAGCCTCCGCGCACGAGACGAACTGCGACCGGATCTCCGATAGCTCCGATGTGGACAGTTCGCGCGGCACTTGGTTCCGCGAGGAGTACGGCAACGCCGAAGGCGCGCAGACTTCCCAGTTGTCCGACGGCAACGGCTCGTCGATGCCGTCCCACATCAGCTTCGTCGAGCCCTTGCGGCCCGAGTGTCCCAATTGGACACCCATGCGGGCCGGGGACTGCGTGTGCACGAAGTCGACGACGCGCTTCCACCCCGCTTCCTGTTCGGCCGTGTACAACCCGCCGCAGCCGGGTGTGATCCGGCCTTCGGGGGAGACGCACACCATCTCGGTCATCACCAGCCCGGCGCCGCCGAGGGCCTTGCTGCCCAGGTGCACCAGGTGGAAGTCGCCCGGGACACCGTCCACCGCCGAGTACATGTCCATCGGGGA
Source organism: Amycolatopsis sp. NPDC114478 (assembly GCF_055633805.1). Taxonomy (NCBI): domain Bacteria; kingdom Bacillati; phylum Actinomycetota; class Actinomycetes; order Pseudonocardiales; family Pseudonocardiaceae; genus Amycolatopsis; species Amycolatopsis sp. NPDC114478. The sequence continues at coordinate 185,966 of NZ_JBVKDO010000014.1, forward strand.
CACGACGATCCGGTTCGGCAGCTCCAGGCCACCCAAGGAGAACGGCTGGAACATCGGCGGCCGCGACGTCGTCCCGAGCGACCGCGCGAACCAGTGGTCCAGCTCGGCGGCGAACTCCGGATCGCGCAGGCGGAGGTTGTCGTGGGTCACCCGGCGGCTGCGCGTGAGGATGTTGAACGCGAACTGCGGCGGGTCCTGGTGGGTGTACTGCGCGATGTTCTCGAACCACTCCAGGCTCGCCTGCGCGGCACGCTGCGTCGACTGGACGACCGGCCGCCGTTCCAGCTCGTAGGCCTTCAACGCCGAAGCGACGCCGTCGTTTTCGTGCAGGCACGCGGCCAGCGCGAGCGCGTCCTCCATCGCGAGCTTCGTGCCGGAGCCGATCGAGAAGTGCGCGGTGTGCGCCGCGTCGCCGAGCAGGACGACGTTGTCGTGCACCCAGGTCTCGCAGCGCACGGTGCCGAACGTGACCCACTTCGAGTTGTTGGCCATGATCCGGTGGTCGCCCAGGATGTCCGAGCACAGGTCGCGGATCATCGCGATGGACTTCTCGTCGCTCTCGCCCGGCGGGAGCGACGTCGCCGCGATGGGCGCGAACGCGCGCTGCCAGACGTCGTCGTGCACCTCGAGGATGAACGTGCTGCCGTCGCGGCCGTACGGGTAGCCGTGGATCTGCATGATCCCGGCCGGCGTCTCGAGGACGTAGAACTTGAAGGCGTCGAACACCAGGTCCGTGCCGAGCCAGATGTAGTGGCACCGGCGGGTTTCGACGCTCGGCCGGAACGTCTCGGCGTGCCGGGCGCGGATCGCGGAGTTGACGCCGTCGGCGGCGATCACCAGGTCGTAGCCCGAGAGGTCGGCCGGTGCCTCCTCCCGGAAGTGGAGGCCGACGCCGAGCTCGGCGCAGCGGCTCTGCAGGATGCCGAGCAGGCGCTTGCGGCTCATCGCGGCGAAGCCGTGGCCGCCCGAGGTGGTGACCGTGCCGCGGTAGTGGACGTCGATGTCGTCCCAGCGGGCGAACTCGGCCTTCATGGCTTCGTGCACGGACGCGTCGGCGTGCTCGATGCCGCCGAGCGTCTCGTCGGAGAACACGACGCCGAAGCCGAACGTGTCGTCCGGCGCGTTGCGTTCCCAGACGGTGATTTCGTGACCGGGACCGAGCTGCTTCGCCAGCGCGGCGAAGTACAGACCCGCCGGGCCGCCACCGATGACCGCGATACGCACGCCGTCGAGGATATGTCGTCACCGGTACGACCGTCAATAACGCGAAAGATGGCGTACGGTGTGCCGCATGGAACGCATCAACCCGCCGGAGCTGGGCAAGCCGTCCGGGTTCTCGCACGCGGTCGTGGCCGAGGGCCGGGTCGTCTTCCTCGCCGGCCAGACGGCGCTCGACGCGTCGAACAAGATCGTCGGCGACGGCGTCGTGGAGCAGTTCGAGCGCGCGCTCGGCAACCTGCTGACGTCGCTGCGCGCGGCGGGCGGTGCCCCGGAAGACCTGTGCAGCGTGACGATCTACATCGTCGACATGGCGGACTACCGCGCCCACGCGCGCGAAATCGGCGCGGTGTGGAAGCGGCTCGCGGGCACCGAGTACCCGGCGATGGCCGGCATCGGCGTCTCCCGGCTGTGGGACGAGGAGGCCTTGGTCGAGGTCCAGGGCTTCGCGGTCGTCAGCCGAAGTTGATCGACTTGGCGACGAACGCGCGGGCCGGGTCTTCCAGCTGCGCGTGCAGCTCGAAGAACAGGTCGGCCGCGCGGATCCCGGACCAGTCGCGGGGCAGGAACTCCGCGGGCAGGCCGGGGTCTAGGTAGGGCATCCGCCGCCAGCCGGTCAGCACGCGGACGTAGTCGGCGAAGGCCTGCTCGTCGGTCACGGACTTGCGGCGCAGCGCGGGGCCGTGCTCGTCGAGGAACGTCGTGTACAGCTCGTTGAGCCGGTCGAGGTCCCACCAGTCGCGGATCTTCGCCCGGACGTCGCCGAAGGCGAGGTGGTCGGCGCGGAACAGGTCGGCGTACCCGGCCAGGCCGAGCCGGGTCAGCGCCTCCTCGGTCGCCGCGTGCAGGTGCGCCGGGGCGATCCAGACGCCGGACGCGGCGGTGCCGAAGCCCATCCGGGCGAGCTGGGTGCGCAGGAGGTGGCGCTTGTGCCGCTCGGTCTCCGGCACGGAGAACACCGCGAGCAGCCAGCCGTCGGCCGGGGTCGCGCGCCCGCGGCGGAAGATCCGCTCGTCGCCCTCGCGCAGAATGTCCCGGGCGGCGTCGGACAGCTCGTAGCCCGCGGTCGCGCCGCGGCGAACGGCTTCGAGGATCCCGCGCCGCTTCAGCCGGGAGATGGAGGAGCGCACGGCGGGCTCGTCGACACCGACGGCCGCCAGCAGGTCGATCAGCGAGGCGACCGAGAGCCACCCGCCCTCGGTGCGCGAGTAGAGGCCGTACACCGTCACGATGAGCTGGCGAGGCTGGGCCGCACGGCCGGAGCCGTCCAGTTCGGTTGCCTCGGGTACGGCCGTCATCGGGCCACAATAACGTGTGGCTCGCCACCGGGGAGAACACGATTTGGGGCGTGTGGTTGCGAGGGGGAGTGTCTGGGGGTGTTGTCGCTGGTCAGCGGGCGTTTGTTACGTCGTCGGTGGTAGCGGCTGGGAGTGCCTGGTTGCCGCGCTTCGTCCCACGGCTCGTCCCACGCGATCCCACGACGCGCAGCGGCTTCTTGTCGCCGAGGGCGGCCCGCAGGAGGTCGTCCGACTGCTCCGTCTCCTGTACGTAGCCGAACAGCTCGTCGAGGTCGGCGTGGCCCATCGACCTCTTCACGGTCATCACGTCGGCGCCGCCCTCGACCGCGCGCGTGGCGTAGCCGCGGCGCAGGCCGTATCCACCGGTGTCCAGCCCGGCTCGCTTCATCGCGCGGCGCAACGCCGCCTGGTTGGCGGGCCGGCCGTCGCGGTTGACGAACAGCAGGGCACTGGTGCACTCCGAGCCGTCGTAGTGCTCGGCCCCGCACCCGTCCTTGAGGTCTCGCCCTTCGATGCGGGAGTCGTAGATTTCGCACGCGCGCTTGGTCATCGGGACCGTTCGCACGTCGCCGTCCTTGGGGTAGCCGCGTATCTTCTTCGCGCGCTGCACGTACACCTCGACCACGTGCACCTTCCGCCGCTTCCGGTCGATCCGGGCGACGTGCAGGCCGGCCAGCTCGTTCGGGCGCATGCCGACCTCGAGGCCGAAGTCGACCATGTCGGCGTACACGGCGGAGTCGTCGCCGAAGTTGCCGCGGCTCTCCTGCGCGCGCTCGGTGGTCACGAACTTCTTTGGCTTCCGCCGGTTCAGTGTCGGCAAGTCGATGCGCACGCAGGGGCTCGCATCGAGGACTTCCTGGTCCACAGCGGCGGTCATCACGAGCCGGAACGCCGAGTAGATCAGCTGGACGTACCCCGGGCTCATGCCCGTCCGGACCTTCAGGTCGGTCTTCACCCAGTTGTTGACCTGCACGCGCTTGATCCGGTTCAGGGGCTCGTCGCCCCACTTCGGCAGCACGTACTTGTTCATCACGCTGGCCTCGACCATGCCGCGGTCGGAATCGAACTTCCGCGTTTCGCTGAGCGTCTCGTAGAAGTCCCTGAACGAGACGCCAGCCGAGAGCGTGCCGTCCGACGCAGCGGCCTTCCGCTTGGCCTTCGCCTCGGCGTCGACTGCGGCCTCGCGGGCGTCGGTCTTGCGCGGGAAGGTGCCCTTGACCCGCTGCTTCTTCCCGTCGGCGTCGACGTAGAGACCGCGCCACCTACCGCTCGGAAGCTTCTCGGTGCTGGGCATTACGTCTCCTGATCTTTCCTATACTTTTCAGCCTTTTCTGCTGCTTGCCGGGCTTCTTCTTGCAGCATTTCGAACCTCATTCGCGCCTCTCCGCGGCGGTCTGTGACGAACCTGAGGTTCACCTCTACGCTGGCGCGATCCTCCTGCACTCTGACTAGCTGATCCTCCAGGTTCTGGACATCCTCCGCTGTTCCTTTTTCTTTTGCATTTAAGAGTTCGGTCTTTATTTTATAGAATACGTATGAGAGGTGCTCTCTGTGTTCTTGAAGCCGAGCAAGCTCATTTGACAACTCGGCTAGAAGCATTCCAGCTGAGGCGACTTTCTCTTCAAATACGGGGCGTTCTAAGGTGAACACTGCTCCGTCAATCATGTCTCGTAAGCGACGCAGGCCGTCAAGGTCGAGTCCTAAGAGCCTCTTCTCAAGTGGGACGCTGGCGAGGTCGTTGTCATTGAAGATTGGCTTCCCAAAGTCGTACGAGTCACTTTCTGTGCGCCTTCCGGGGAGTGACTGACGCTTCGGGGGTCCGCTTCCGTATTGTACTGATATTCCGTTTGTGTATCTCTGGATTTCATACCGTAGATTAAGTCCCCATTCGATTCCTTTGGCGCGCAAGGCCGTGCCGGGGGGAAGCGAGAAGAGTCGATCGACGCCATTCCAGGTTAGATTTCGGACGGGTTGCCCGGACTCAACACGTAGCCACGTCTTATATGCAACCTTGGCTTCCTTTGCGGCCTGTTCGGCTGTAAGGCCAAGGCGAACGCGCTCTTGCTTGATGACCTCGCCGAGCTGGGCGAGATGGCGCTGTTCATCGGCCTCGTCGACCAACTGGGTTTCGTCCACGGTTCTAGCATTGCAGGAACATGTAGGAGTGTCTAGGTGCGACTGGTAACTACATGCATGTAGCTCCGACTTAAAGTGACCCAAATGGGTGACTACTCGTTAGTAGCCCAGTTCAAGCATGGGATCACGCGTTCGACAGTGTTGCATCTATGGGAGCCTCGTGTGTAGGTTCGCCGTCGTGCGGGGGATCTTGACCCGCTGAACGGTCCAACCGGGAGGAACCCTTGACCGAAAGTCTCGTCAGGCCGCTGACGCTCAACGAAGCGGCCATCTACGCCCACGTGCACCGGAAGACGATGCTGAAAGCGTTGCAGCGCGGTGAATGCGTCGGCTACCAGCGAGGAGTGAACTGCCCCTGGCGGATCTACCAGGAGGACCTGGACCGCTACATCAGGGGCGAGACGCCCGCGAAGGCGCGGAGGTCGGCATGACGACTTCCGCGAGAACCATCCCCAGGACGAGCCGCCCGCTCGAACTTGCCGGTCCCGGCGAGCGGCCCGCCGTAGCGAACACGCAGGAAGGAACCCGCATGTCCACCGCAGATGTTACCGCGCGTCACACCGCGGCCGATCACCCATCTGGCCGTGTCCAGTCGAACGAGGAGTACGCAGAGCGTCTGCTGGCCGGAATCGCCGAGCGAGACGCCGTATTCGCCCACGCGCCATTCTGCGACTACCCCGAGGGTGGGGTGCACCCGTGCACCAGTTCGGCGCCGACGCTGCCGGACGTGGCGTTCTCGGTGCGGGAGCTGCCTGCCACCGCGCAGGCGATCGCCTGGTCGGAGGAACGCACCCGCGAACAGCGGGTGCTCGTGGTGATCGAGCACCCGTACAACGAGGACGAGCAGCACGAGGACGTGTACGCCGAGGCGTGGCTGAAGCCCGCGACGGCGCGCGCCCTGGCCGCGCAGCTGCTCGACGCCGCGCGCCAGGCCGACGCCGCCGAGTTCGTCGCCGAGCTGGACGCCGTCGGCGAGTCGGACCGTCAGCTGACCGAGCTCGGTGTGCTGTTCGCCCGGGTCGAGGCCGGCGACTTCTCGACGGTTGCCGAGGTGGGCGACGCCATGCGCCGGATCGTGAGTGTGGCGTGACCGACTACCCGGATTGGCTCAACCACACTGACGCCGTTCCGTGCCCCTCGTGGTGCCGCGGTCGGCACCCGGAGATCGAGCACCCCGAGGACCGACGGCACTGGTCCAAGTCCGTGGAGCTGGACTCGATGCTCGCCGAGGGCACCATCGAGGATCTGGGGGAGTGCTACGGCGGGGTGCAGTATGTCCCCGTGCACCTGATCATCGGCATGGATCAGGGCTTCCGCGAGGTGGGCCCGCAGATCAGCATCACCCCGGAGAACGGCAAGCACGGCCCTGGCGTCGTGTTCACCGTCGACGAGGCCGACCGCGTTGCGCGCACCCTGCGCAAGCTCGTCAAGCAGGCCCGCGGCGGTGCGCGATGACGGCGCCGGTGGCGTCGACGAGCGACTTGGCCTCGCTCGTCGACCAGATCGAGGCGCTGCTGCTGCAGGACCCCGCGGACTGGCACGGCGCGTTCCTGATCGCCGACGCCGCATGCCAGCGACTGAACGAGGAGGAGGCCGCCCGCACCGGCCTGACCGTCGAGGAGGTCGAGCGTGCAGCGCGCGCCCGGATGATCGCGGCGTGCCGCGAGCTCTGGGCGGCCGAGGGCGTCGCGGAGGTGGCCAGTGTCTGACGATTTTCTGTCCACTCCGGACGGCATGGCTCCGACCCCCTCGGGGGCCACGCCGCCGATGCATCCGGCTGCGCTAGCGGCACGGACGAAGCACTTCGCCGAGGCCGCCCGGGTCGGCCGGATGCGCGCGCTCGACGCGATCGCCGCGGTCGAGGCTGAGGTGCTGGGCTACGTCCGGCACCTCGGCGACATGGCCGCCGTCCGCGACGCGGAGGTCACCCGGAACGCCGAAGGGAAGGTGGCTGCGGACCCGCCGGCGACCTCGGCGCGCGCGGCGCGGCTCGTCGAACCGCGCACCGGCAACCAGCGCGGCGCCATCCTGCGGTTCATCGTCGAGGGGAACGGGGCGACCGACTTCGAGATCGCCCGGGACCTCCGCATCCTGCCCAACAGCGTGCGGCCGCGGCGCGGCGAGCTGGCCGAGGGCGGCTACGTCGTCGACTCCGGCCGGACCCGGCGTCACCGCGGCGCGGACTGGGTGGTCTGGGAGGCCACCGACGAAGGCCGCGCGTGGTACCAGCGGCAGGTCGGAGGCGCGGCGTGAGCGACGCGACGTTGATCAGCTGGCTGCTCGCCTTCTTGGCGATCGGGTTCGTCGGCGGGGCCGTGGCTGTTCTCCGCGTCGGCCGGGCGAACCCGTCGGCGAAGGTGCTCGAGGAGCACGACGAGGCCGTCGCGCGCGAGCTGTACCGGCTCGTGCGCGAGCACACCGGCGAACGTGAGGAGGACGACCGTGGCTGAGTTCCGCTACCGCGACGCGTCGGACTTCGCGCTGCACGCTCGGCACTTCCGGCACGTTCCGGGGCGCGGAGAGACGATGGACGGCGACGCCGTGGCGATCTGCAGCGGCATCGCGGCCGCGGAGATCGCCCGGCGCATCGCCGCCGGATCCGGGCCGGTCCTCGATGCCGACGACCTACGCCGCGGCTGGGCCCGAACGGACACCGTGCGCGTCAAGCTTGGCCGTAACCCAACCGTCTACGACGTGCTGCGCGAGTTCGGCGACGAGTCCGCCGAGGCCGGGCTGCTCGGCGGTGCGGCGTGAACGATTTCTTCCTGCGGTGTCATACTTTTGCCCTTTTGCGACGCGCGAACGGCCGTAGCGTGTCCTTCATGGCGAGCGATGCAGTAGTGCCTTCATGAGCGAGTCCGCTGTGGACGGGGCACTGCAGGTGGTCGCGGTTGGGCCGGTAGACATCACCGGCTCGACCGCGGCCGCCCGCGCCGACGCCGAGACCTACCGGGCCGAGGACCCGGCCTACGCCGAGCTCATGGCGACGCTCGCCGCGCTCGGCGACCTCCTCGACGCCGCCCCCGATCCTGCCGAGTGCGCCGCGCTGCTGCAGCGCGTCGACGCGCTCGATCGGACGGTGGACTACCAGGCCGGCCAGCGGTGGGTCCGCTGGTCCGTGCGAAACATGATCTTGGAAAGGGTGGCGTGATGGCGCGCGAGCACGCACGCATTCTGTGCCGCATCTGGCGGGACGCCGACTTCCGGGCCCTTACGGTCGACCAGCAGTGGCTGTTCGAGGCGCTGCTGTCGCAGCCCACGATCAGCAACGCCGGCGTCTTGGCGCTCACGCCGCGCCCGTGGGCACGGCTAGCCGAGGACATGACGCCCAACCGCGTCGAGGCTGCGCTCGCCGGGCTGGCCGCGAAGCGGTACGTCGTGATCGACGAGGACACCGGCGAGCTGCTGGTGCGCACGTTCATGCGCAACGACGGCGTGTCCAGCAACGGCAAGGTGTTCAAGAACGCCCTGAGGGTCGCTCTGCAGGTCCAGTCCGAGACGCTGCGCCACGTGCTTGCCGCGGAGCTGCGCAAGGTCGGCACCGAGGACGCGCGCCAGGCGGCCGCCGAGCTCGACCCGGACACCGCCGAGGCACCGGCCCCGACCGTCCAGAGTGGAAATTCCACATCGGACAGGATCGCCGATCAGAAAAAAAGTGAACGGCCGCGAAAAAGCTGCGGGGAAGGGGAAGGGGTAGGGGAAGGGGGTAAGTCACCTTCCGTTGTTGGTTCCGTTGGCACGACTTCGCCGAAGTCGACGCCGGACCGGCGCGGTACCCGCATCCCCGACGACTTCGCCGTGACCGAGGCGATGCGCACCTGGGCGGCCAAGAACGCACCTGACGTGGACCTCGCCACGCAGACGGCGAACTTCGTGGACCACTGGGCCTCCAAGCCGGGCAAGGACGCCCGGAAACTCGACTGGGTGCGGACGTGGCAGCGGTGGATGCGCACCGAGCAGGAGCGCACGCCGTCCCGGCCCCGTACGGGCCGAGGCGCGGCGAACGCGCCGAAACCGACCGGGGACCCCGCCGAGTGGCTGCGCGGCCGCTGGCAGGCCGGTGACGCCGCCGCCGTGGCCCGCGTGCTCGGCGACCGGTACGAACGGCCGGACCTCCCGGTCACCGTCGAGGGCAAAGCGAACATCGCGGAGTTCTTCCGGACCTCGGCGCGGACCTGGATCGAGGACCACCGCGAGGCCGCGCTGGCGAAGCTCGGCCAGGAGGTGGCGGCATGACCGACCTCAACGACGACGTGCAGTATCCGGCGCCGAACCTGGCCGCCGAGGCGCTGGCCCAGCTGCGCCCGGTCGCCGAAGAGGCGTACCTGATCAGCCTCCTGACCACGATCACCGCCCGCGAGATGCGCGAGGAAGCCCTGGCGCGGGTCCAGCCGGAGGACTTCTCCGTGGCCGCGTACGGCGGCCTGTGGGAGGCCGCGCAGCGGCTGCACGCCGAGGGCAAGCCGGTCACCGCGCGCACCGTCGCCGCGGCCGCCGACACCGCCGGCGAGCTCGCCGAGCGGACCCTGGCCCGGTTCGTCGGCGCCGTCCCAAACCCGGCGGACTTCCCGAACGCGCTCGCCGAGGTCACCCGCTGCGGCGCACTCCGGCGCGTCGTCGAGGCCACCGTGCGGATTCAGCAGCGCACCATGGCGGCCGCCGACGGCTCGTCCGCGCTCGCCGCCGCACACGAGGAGCTGGCCAAGCTCGACACCGCCGAGCTCGGCCAGGACGAGCACACCCGGACCTTCCGGGACGTGCTCACCGACCTGGACGCGGCGCTGCGCAACCCAGAGACCTATCGCTACGTCCCGACGCCGTGGGACGACCTCAACGAGCGGTTCTCCGGCGGGCTCCACATGGGACGGATGATCGTCGTCGGCGCGCGGCCCGGAGAAGGCAAGTCGATCGCCGCACACCAGATCGCCGAGCACGCCGCGAGCCTCGGCCACCCCGCCGTGATCTTCTCCGTCGAGATGGGCTCGGTCGAGGTCGCCGGCCGGATCGTGGCCAACGGAGCCACCGTCGAGATGGGCGAGATCACCCGCCGCGAGCTGTCCGAGCACTCGTGGCGCAACTTCCACGAGTACCGGGCCCGCGCGCAGGACTTCCCGCTCACGATCAACGAACGCCCGGACCTGACCCTCGGCTACATCGCCGCCCAGTGCCGCGCGATCAAGCGGCGGACCGGGCTCGACGTGGTGGTGATCGACTACCTGCAGCTGCTCAACGGCGACCGGCGGATGCCGCGCGAACAGCAGGTGTCGGCGATCTCCCGCGGCCTCAAGCAGCTGTCCCGGGAGCTCGACTGCGCGGTGGTCGTCCCCGCGCAGCTGAACCGCAACGCCGTCGCGCGCGGCAAGGCCGGCCTTTCCGACTTGCGCGAGTCCGGAAGCATCGAGCAGGACGCGGACGCCGTGATCCTGCTGGCCCGCCAGTACGACGACGAGGGCGAGCCCAACGGCATGCTCACGATCGACATCGCCAAGAACCGGTTCGGCCGCATGGGTGAAATCGAGCTGCCTTGGCGCCCGTACCTGTCCAGAATCGGGTGAGGATGTCCTGATGCCGAAGGTCTACCGACAGCACAACTGCACCCGCAAGCACCGGACGTTCTTCGCAATGGCCAAGTGCATCTGGCGGCGCGCGGTCTGGATCACCGGTGAAGGGCCCTACGCCACCGTGGCCAGATGCCCGCACGGTCCGTACGAGCTGGCGGTTACCGTTCAGCTACACGCCGACCTCGACAGCGCCCAAAGCTCGCTGAAACTGATCAACGACACCGGGTGTGGGGGTCGCTGCTCGAACAGGCACGAGTTGGTCGAACTGCACCTCTGAGAAGGAAACCCTCGCTGCCGGGAACGGCGCGATGACATGAGGCCGGGCGGCCTGGACAGTGCCGGGAGCCCGGCCTCACGCGCCGCTCGTCATCGTCGCGGCTGATTGCCCGCCACTCCGCGGGCGAGGAACGCTCGGATCTCGTCGTCTGGGATCAAGTAGCTCTTGCCGTTGAGGAATCCGCCGAGTTCGCCGCTCCGCAGTCGCCGACGCACGGCCGGCGCGCCAACCCGAACGAGACACTAACCTTCGCCGCGCGGCAAGGCCGGCCTGTCGGGCCTCCGCGAGTCCGACAGCATTGATGTCCTGCCGCCGCAAGGAGAACACCATGGAAGGCAAGCTGATCATCGCGCGGGTCAAACCGCCCCGGCCGCCAGAGCCGGAAGGGCCTCCCGTGGAACCGCCACCTCCGCGGTACAGCTCGTGGGACGAATACCTCGCGCGGACGACGCCGCAGGAACGGCGCGCCTGGTGCAGGAACAAGGTCAGGGTCGCGAACCGCCCCAAGCTGCTGAGCCATGCTGAGGAGAAACTAACGGTCCAGGAAGTCGTCGACGTACTCGACGCCGCGCGGGGCCGGTGCGTCTACTGCGGGTCGCTTGCCGTCGAGGGCAGGCCGTCCAAGCCGAACGGTGCGCCCTCGACATGGACCGCGGTCGGGCGGCGGATCGGCAGCCTGTCGCACGTCGTCCCGCTCGTCGAGGGCGGCCGGAACCATGTTTCGAACCTCGTGTGGAGCTGCCTGTGGTGCAACACGTGGCCGACCGAACGGACGCCAGGTGCTACGGACCGAGGCGCAATTCAGTCTCCGCCAGCCTCATGAACGTCATCGCGGCCGCAGTCACCGCCTCACCGCAGACTAACCATCTCACCGGGTTAGAAGGTTAGAATGGGTGCATGGCGAACGACGCGACCGGTGTCGGCCGGCACCTGCGGATGCTGCGCGAGCAGGCCGGCCTCACGCAGACCGAGACCGCGCACCGCGCCGGCCTGACCCGCGAAGCCGTGTGCGCCATCGACAACGGACGCCACGACCCGCGCATGTCGACCATCCGCCGCTACTGCGACGCCATCGGCGCCCGCGTCTACATCGGACACGGCGGCGATGGCTGACCACCAGCGCCCAGGCGACACCACCCGCAAGGGCTACGGCGCCCGGCACCAGCAGCTACGCGCGCAGCTCGCGCCGACCGTGGCGCTGGGCACCGTGCCGTGCGCACGCTGCGGCTACCTCATCGCGCCCGGCGAACCCTGGGACCTCGGCCACCGCGACGGCACCGGCAAGCGCGAGTACTCCGGGCCCGAACACCGCACGTGCAACCGAGCTGCTGGTGCTGCTGCCCGCGAGGCCGCGCGCATGGCCGACCCTGCCCCCCGACCGATGACCAGGTGGTGACGGACCATGCGAAGACAAGTCCCTGACCTGCGGAAATGCGCGTGCACAGTGGACAGTGGCTCTGACCTGCAGTTTTTCCCGGACCCCCCACCCCGGTTGATCCACGTCCCTGTCATCTTCTCTCTCCCCGGGCTCTGCGGGGGCCCGCGGTGACCGGCTCGGGCGCGCTGGCCGACCCCGGGGACGTGCTGGGCGCCGTCCGGGTCGCGCTGGCCGAGCTTGACCTGGACGGGGAGGACCAGGCTGCCATCGCGCTTGCCTTGCGTCTCGGGGCGGCGATCGACGCCGAGGAGTCCGGGCGGACGCTGGCCGAGTTGGCGGGCAAGCTGCTGGCGGTGCTGACCGAGCTGGGCGCGACCCCGGCGGCCCGGAAGTCCATCGTGCCGCAGGCCGCACCGACGGCCCGCTCAGCGGCGCAGCTGGCTAAGGACGAGCTGAAGGCGCGTCGAGCGGCACGGCAGACAGACGGAACCGGCTGATGAGCGCGGCCGAGGCGCCGGAGGCCGGCGCGGTGCTGGGCTCGACGCTGCCGCGGATCTGGACCCGGCCGCTGATCAAGGGGCCGCCCGGTCCGTGCGGGTGCGGGTGCGCGCTGACGCCGGAGACCAGCTACGGGTTCGAGGTTGAGGAGTTCGCTCGGGACACCCTCGAGCGACCGCTGGACCCGTGGCAGCGGTGGGCGGCGATCCACGCCGGGGAGCTGCTGCCGGACGGCCGGCCGCGGTTCCGCGTGCTGCTGATCCTGGTCGCCCGCCAGCAGGGCAAGACCGAGCTGCTGGTGATCCTGGTGCTGTTCTGGCTGTTCATCGAGGAGCGGCGCCTGGTGCTGGGCACCAGCACGAACCTCGACTACGCGCGGGAGTCTTGGGAGAAGGCCGTCGAGCTCGCCGAGGGCTCCGACGCGTTGGCCGAGGACATCCCGGTGAACGGCGTCCGCCGCGCGAACGGCGAGCAGACGCTGCGCACGATCTACAAGACGCGGTACAAGATCGCCGCGTCGAACCGCAAGGGCGGTCGGTCGCTCACGATCGACCGGTTGATCCTCGATGAGCTGCGCGAACACCACGACTGGACGGCGTGGAACGCCGCGGTGCCGGCGACGAACGCCGTGCCGGACGCGCAGGTCTGGGCGATCAGCAACCAAGGTGATCACCGGTCGGTGGTGCTGGACTCGCTGCGCGCCTCGGCGATGCAGTTCATCGAGACCGGCGAGGGTGACCGACGGCTCGGCCTGCTGGAGTGGAGCGCTCCGCTCGGGTCCAAGCCGACCGATGTGCGCGCGCTGGCGATGGCGAATCCGAACCTCGGAAGGCGTACGGAAGTCGAATCGTTGCTGGGCGACGCCCTGCGCGCCGAGAAGGCCGGCGGTGAGGAGCTGGCCGGGTTCCTCACGGAGATCCTCTGCGTCAAGGTACCGATGCTCGACCCGGCCGTGGATGCCGGCGCGTGGGCCGACTGCGCGGACCCGGGCGCCCTCGACGACGTGCGCGACCGGGTCGCGGCCGCTGTCGACGTGTCGCTGGACGGCAAGCACGCCACGCTTGCCGCGGCCGCGTTGCTGCCGGACGGGCGGGTGCGCATCGAGATCGTGCGCCGCTGGGAAGGCCCGAACGCCACGCAGCAGCTGCGCCGCGAGCTGCCGCCCCTGGTGGCGAAGATGAAGCCGCGCAAGCTGGGGTGGTTCCCCAACGGCCCGGCCGCCGCGGTCGCCGCCGATCTCGCCGACCGCAAGCAGGGCCCGCGGGCAGCGTGGCCGCCGCGGGGCGTCGAGGTCGACGAACTGCGCAAGGACGGCGCAGCGATCTGCATGGGCTTCGCCGAGATGATCACCGGGCACGAGATCGCCCACTCCGACGACGAGCTGCTGACCGCGCACGTGACGAGCGCGGAGCGGGCCCGCCAGGGCGACGCGTGGCGCTTCACTCGCAAGGGCGCCGGACACTGCGATGCGGCGTACGCCGCCGCCGGCGCCGTGCACCTGGCGCGCACCCTTCCGCCGCCGGCGGCTCGGCCGCTCGTGGTGGTGGCACGCCCCCGTAGTGAGTAGCTCACATCGAAGCTCGGATGATGACGGTATCCAGGTACTGATCGTATCTTGATCGCGTGGGACTGCTGCGGGACATCTTCACGTGGGGCGCTGGCCCCGCGCCCGCACCCGAGCGCGTCCGCGCGCAGGCTGACCCGGTCGAAACTCCCCGCTGGGCCCGGCCGCTCAACTTCACCCTCGACATCCCGCCGGAGATGGCCGCCGGTGGCCCGCTGTCGGAAGGGCTGCTCTCCACCCGGGTATCGCGCCGGATGGCCATGTCGGTGCCGGCCGTGAAGCGGGCCCGTGACCTGATCTGCGGCACCCTCGGCGCGCTGCCCCTGCAGACCCACGCGCCGACGCGCGCGGTGGTCGAGGACACGTACACGCTGCTGCTGCAGCCCGAACCGGACGTGGCGCGGTCGGTCACGATGACCCGCACCATCGAGGATCTTCTGTTCGAGGGCGTGGCCTGGTGGCGGGTGCTGGAGTTCGGCTGGCACGGCTACCCGACCAAGATCCGCAAGCTCGACGCGCGCACGGTCAACGTCCAGGAGGACTCCAAGGTCTACGTCTCCTCGACGACCGGCCGGCCGCAGGGCTCGGCGTGGGAGTACGTCCCCGACGCCGAGTTGATCCGGATCGACGCGCCGAGCGACCCGCTCCTCGTCGCCGGCGCCCGAGCGATCCGCATCGCGCTGATGCTCGACGCCGCCGCGTCGCGGTCGGCGTCGGACCCGTTGCCGCTGGGCTACTTCTCGCCCGCCGACGGCATGACCGACCCCACCCCGGACGAGGTGCAGGACATCCTCAACGAGTGGGCCAAGGCCAATCAGGAACGCGCCTGGGGCTACGTAGGGGCAGCGCTCAAGGCGAACACCCTGCAGTGGTCGCCCGAGCAGCTGCAGCTTGCGTCCTCCCGTGACTACGCCGTTCTGGAGATCTCCCGGCTCACCGGGCTGGACCCGGAAGACCTCGGCGTGTCCACCACCTCACGCACGTACGCCAACGCCGAGCAGCGGCGCCTCGACCTCATCGACTTCACGCTGCGCGCCTACGCCGCGGCGATCGAGGACCGCATGTCGATGAACGACGTGCTTCCTCGGGGCTACCTGGCCCGCTACGAGTACGCCCACTTCCTCAAGTCCGACACCTTGACCCGGATGCAGGCGTACAAGGCCGGCCGCGAGGTCGGTGTCTACAACGACGAACGGATCGCCCGGCTGGAGAACATCCCCACCGCGACCGTCCCCCAGCCCCAGCCCCAGCCCCAGCCCCAGCCCCAGCCCCAGCCCCAGCCCCCGGCGCCGGCGCTTCCCCCGACTCCGCCGACGCCGGGCACCAAAGCCCAGGAGACGCCCGTGTCCGCTGCACTGCCCTTCTCCACGGTCAACTTCGCCGACGACAACCCCGGCACCCTGACGCTCGGCTTCGTCGCCGACCCGGCCATCGCCGAGTTCAAAGTGGACAGTGCGAAGCGGACGGTCTCTGGCACGGCGGTGCCCTGGGGCGCGGTCGCGCGCTCGGGCGGACGCAAGTGGAAGTTCGCCAAGGACTCGCTGCACTGGGGTGGCGACTCCACCCGCGTGAAGCTCAACCGCGACCACGACCGCTACCAGTCCTTCGGGTACGCCTCGACCCTCGCCAGCACCGACGCCGGCCTGGCCGCCGCGTTCCGCATCGGCCGCGGCCCCGACGGTGACTCGATGCTCGCGCTGGCCGAGGACCACGTCTACGACGGGTTCTCCATCGAAGTCGACTTCGAGCAGGGCGACGGCTGGGAGCCCGACCCCACCGACGAAACCGTGTGCCTGGTCTACAGCGCCACGCTGCGCGCGGTCGCCCTGACCGCCATGCCTGCCTTCGACGGCGCGCGAGTCGCGTCCGTCGCCGCCACCCGAGAGAAGAAGGAACCCACCATGACCGCACCCACGGCCGAGCCGCAGACCACCGCCCCGCCGGCTGCGGGCGCGGCACCCGACTTCGCGGCGTTCACCGCCGGCCTGTCCGAGGCGATCGGCTCGGCCGTCGCCGAGGCGTTCGCCAAGCTCCCCGCCCCGCAGGGCCGGGAAGTCATTCCCGCCGGGCAGGCCGCCACGGTCACCAGCGAACCGCTGGTCTACCAGATGGACGGTCACGGCCCGTCGATGATCAAGGATGCGTGGAAGTCCCGCACCGAGGGCGACGTGGACGCCCGGTCCCGGCTGGAGAAGTTCTCCCTGCAGCTGGCCGACGCGCAGCGCCGCGCCTCGCACCACGCGACCTCGGCCGCGTTCGTCGGCGCGACCACCGCCAACGCCGCGGCCGTGATCCCGCCGGGGTACCGTCCGGACCTCTACGTCACGCAGCTGCTGCAGGGCCGGCCGCTGTGGGGCTCGGTCTCCCGCGGCACCCTGTCCGACGCGACGCCGTTCACCATCCCGGCGTACACCTCGAGCACGGGCATGGCCGGCAACCACACCGAGGGCACGAACCCGACCTCGGGCACGCTCGTCGTCGGCACCAAGACCGTCACCCCGAACGCCGTCTCCGGCCTGTTCACCATCACCCGGGAGATCGCCGACAGCTCGAACCCCGCGATCGACGCGATCGCCACGCAGGCGATGTCCGAGGCGTACTCGCAGAATGCCGAGGCCAAGCTGTACGCCGAGCTCAACGGCGCCAACGGCCAGGGCGGCACCATCACCGCCGGCCAGGTCCCGTCCGGCGCCTGGGTGTACACCTCGACCGGCGGCTCGGCCGCGGCCGGCACGTACGGCGGCGAGAAGCTGCTGGCCGCCGAGCGCGCGGTGCTGGCGCAGTTCCCGTTCCACCGCTTCGCCGCGCCGACCGTGGCGCACCTCTCGCAGGAAGGCACCACCGGCTACGCCACCGCGGTCGACAGCAACGGTCGTCCGCTGCTGCCGAGCATCGGCGCGCAGAACTCCGCCGGTGTCGGCAACGCGATCACGCAGGGCTGGTTCGTCGACGGCCTCCCGAACCTGCCCACCTGGTCGATGAGCGGCAACGCGGCGGGTGACGCCGATGTGCTGATCTTCAACCGCAACGACGTGTGGGCGTGGGAGTCGCCGCTGCTGACGTTCCGCTTCGAGGAGCGTGGCGGGCCCGCGAACATCGACCTCGCGCTGTTCGGCTACGTCGCGGTGCGCCTGCTGCGCCCGACCGGCCTGCACGCCATCCGTCACACGGTCGGCGCCTGATGGCCGCCCCGAAGTCGCGTGTGGTCGGCGCTGACCGACCCACGCCCGAGCAGACAACCGAGAAGGCCGCGGCCGCCGAGGCTGCGGCCGCGCGCGCCGAGGAGACCGCCGCGACCGAGGCCGCCGCAATCGAGGGCAGCGACACCACCACGGACTACACCCGCCGCGCTGGCGGCTGGGTGCTGACCGACCGCGGTTGGGTGATCGAGGACCAGGCGGCGGACGAGCACCAGGACGACGAGCACGCCGAGGGAGGCGACCAGACGTGACCGTGACGTGGCCGCCGCAGCTCGCGGACCTGAAGGAGGACATGACCGTCCCGGACGACCGGGACGACGCCCTGCTGCAGGCGAACCTCGACGCCGCGGTGGCCTTCGTCGAACGCGTCCGGTCCGATGTGGACTACGGGCAGTTCCCAATGCCGGGAGCGAAGGTCCCGACAGCCGACCTGGTGCTTGGCACGATCCGGCTGGCCGTGCGGTGGTTCACCCGCCGCCGGTCGCCGGAGGCGCTGGTGGACATGGCGGAGCTGGGCTCGGCGCGCGTCCCGTCGTTCGATGCCGACATCGACCGGCTGCTCCGCATCGGCCGTCACGCACGGGCGATCGTCGGATGAGCACCAGCATGCAGGACGCCGTCGCCGCGCTCGATGCGGCGCTCTCCATCGTCGACAAGCTGCGCGTCTACCAGGACCCTGGCGCCACGGTGCAGGGCATCGGCGCGGTGATCACACCACCGACCGTCGCGTGGGACAGCTTCGGCCGAGGCGGCGGTCCGACCGAGGCCACGTTCGTCGTGCACCTGGTCGTCCCGTTCGACCAGTACGCCACCGCCCGGCTCTACGAGCTCGTCGAGCCGGTGCGCGACGCGATCGAAGCGGACCCGCTGTTCACGGTCGCCACGGCATCCCCGGGCCTGCTGCAGCAGGGCGGGATTCAGCTCCCCACGTACGCCCTCACGGTCGACGTGGGTTTGTAGGAGGAGGAACACCATGGGTGCGCTCACCGCGCGGCGGCTGAAGCTGCTGAACCTCACGATCGGCACCGTGTCGGTCGAGTGCCAGCTGTCGAGCTGGAAGCTCGATCCGGGCGTGCAGGACGGCGATCGGCTCTACAGCTACTGCCCGGACGGCGTCGCGATCGCCGAGACCGACAGCGAACCGACGCTGCAGCTGAAGACCTACAGCAAGTGGGTGGCCGGCGGATTCGAGGATTTCTGCTGGACCAACCGCGGCGTGGTCGTGGACTTCCAGCTCGACCACCACCCGGACATCGCGCTCGAGCACGTCCGCTGGAACGGGCAGGTGCTGATTCAGCCGGTGGCGGTCGGCGGTGACCGCGGTGACCAGGAGATGACCGAGATCACGCTGATGGTCGTCGGTGACCCCGACTTCTCGCGGCCGTAAGGGAGATCGAAGACATGGCACGCCAGTCCGTCACCACACAGAAGATCACCCGCGCCGGGACCATCCCGACCGCGGCGTCCCCGAACGTCGACGGCGACATCATCGACACCGGCGCGACGGTGTTCCTGCTGTTGTCCAACACCGGCGCCTCGCCCGCCACCGCCGTCGTAGTCTCGCAGGCCACGTTCGACGGACTCGCGGTCGACGACCTGACGGTGTCGCTCGCCGCCGGTGTCACGCGGGTCGTCGGCCCGATCTCGCCGGGCACGTTCGCCTTCCCCGACGGCGACGCCAACGCCGGCCGGGCGTTCGTCAACTACACCGGCACCCCGGCCGACATCAAGCGTTCCGTCCTGTCCTACTAGGAGCCAGCCACCATGATGACCTTGAAGATCACTGGCGACAACGGGTTCGATGCCGAGGTCGTCGCGAAACCTCGGCAGATCCTCGCGTTCGAGCGGGCGACCGGCACCAAGCTCTCGGACTTCGAGGACGGCGTGTCGATGGCCACGCTCTACCAGCTGGCACACCTGGTGATGAAGATCCAGCATCCGGCCGACACCCCGATCAAGCTCGCCGAGTTCGAAGAGACCTTCGACGTGCTACCGCTGCAGGAGGAGGAGCCGCCGCCGGGCCCTACCCCCGCGGCTCCCTGAGCTACACGATCCTCGGGATCGCCGTAGCCACAGGCATTGCGCCGCAGTACCTCGAACGACTCGACGAGCGATCGATCACCACGATGGTCTGGCATCTCGAACAGGCCGAGAAGCAAGCCAAGGGAAAAACCTCGGGGACGGGTGAAGTCCCGAGCCGCTACGGCTCCGCCCAGATGTCCGGATAGGCGCGAGGAGGTGCACCCCGATGGCGAAGACGACGCTCGTCGTGAAGGTGCGCATCGAGGGTGTGCGGGAGATTCTGCGCGCGTTCTCCGTGCTGCCGAAGGATGCGCAGAACGCGATCCGGGACCACTCGCAGGCGCTGGCCCGCAAGCTCGCGGTGAAGGCGGTGGTGGACGTGTCGCTGCATGGCGGGCCGCAGGGCCCGAACCTGTCGACGACCGTCAAGGCGGTGCGCGACCGGGTGCCGGCGATCCAGGTGGGCGGCACGCGCAAGCTCGGTCGCCACCTGGCGCCCGCGTACGGCATGCTGTTCGGCTCGCTGTTCGGCATGAACGGTCGCTCGGGCTGGTACTCCGCGGCCCGCTATGCCAGCTCGGCCGGGCGCCAGTACCGGCCGCACCAGGGTCAGGACGCCTATGCGTTCTTCCCGCTCGTCGAGCGCGAGGCCGCCACGATCTCGCGTGAGTGGCACGCCGCGGTCGACGACGTGGTGCGCAAGTTCTCCGACGGCGGTGCGTGATGGCTCTCGGAGAGCGCACAGTCCGCATCAAGTTCGACGGGTCCAGCCAGGGCCTGGTCGCAGCGGCTGCGGTCGCCAAGGCCGAATTGAAGGCGCTGGGCGACGACGCGAAGAAGCGAAGCAAGGCGCTCAACGATGTCGCGGCCGGAGTCGGCAAGGCCGCGCGCGGCCTGATGGACCTGGCGACCAAGGCCGCGTCCGCGGCGTCGGTCGCGAACCTGGTACCGATCGCCATCAACGGGATCATCGCCGCGGCCGGGCTGCTGCCGCTGGCGGTCGCTGCCGGGTTCGCGTTCGCCGGCGCGATGCTGGCGGTCAAGCTGGGCGCCGACGGTGCCAAACGCGCGTTTGCGCAGCTGGACCCTCAGCTGAACGCGCTGAAGGCGTCGGTCTCGTCGAGCTTCGAATCCGCGTTGCTGCCCGCGGTGCGGAACCTTCAGGGGTTGCTCCCGAAGACGACGAGCGGGTTCCAGCAGATCGCGACCGCGATGGGCGGCGTGGCCACCAAGGTCACCGGCGTGGTCGCCTCGGCGAAGGGCACGCAGCAGGTCAACACCCTGCTGTCGGGCACGGGGCGGATCGTCCAGAATCTCGGCAAGTTCCTTGCGCCGGTGATTGCCGCGTTCCTGCGGATCGGCGCGGTCGCGATGCCGATCCTGGTGCAGCTGTCGGGCGGGCTCGGCGCGGCCGGCGAGAAGTTCAACGCCGCGGTGCAGAGCTTCGCCGACTCCGGCGAGCTGACGCAGTGGATCCAGGGCGCCGTAGCTGGTTTCAAGTCGTTCTTCGGTGTCGTCGGCGACGTGGTCGGCATCATCAGCTCCGTGCTCGGCGCGATCCAGGACGCCGGCGGCGGTATCGGCGGTTTCATCGCTCCGATGCTGAAGACCGTGCGCGAGTTCCTGGACTCCGCGCAGGGCCACGACACGCTCGTGAAGTTCTTCGAGTCGCTGAACACCGTCGCCGGTGTGGTGTCCAAGGTGCTCGGCGCGGTGCTTCAGGCCGTGGCACCGGCGATCCCGCCGCTGGCCTCGGCTTTCGCGAACCTGGCTACGACCATCGGGAACATCCTCGTTCCGGTGATCAATTTCTTGGCGCCCGTGCTTCAGAACATCGCGAACTTCATTGCCCAGAACACCGGCTGGATCACGCCGCTGATCATCGCAATTGGGGCGTGGGCGGCCGCGCAGTGGCTGCTGAACATCGCGTTGTCGGCCAACCCGATCGGGTTGGTGATCCTCGCGATTGCCGCGCTGATCGCGATCGTCGCCACGATCATCACCTATTGGACGCCGATTTCTGATTTTTTCGTGTGGCTTTGGGGTGTGGTTAGTGACGCGGTATCCACTGCGGCGCACTGGATTTGGCAACGGCTCGTTGACGCCTGGCACTTCATTCAAGGCGTGTGGTCCGGCGTCACCGGCTGGTTCTCCGGCGTGTGGGGCGGGATCACCGGCGGGGTGACCGGCGCGATGAACTGGGTGCGAGACCGCTTCTCAGATGCGCTGGGCTTCATCAAGGGCATTTGGGGCAAGGTCGGCGACTTCTTTTCGGGCATTTGGTCCGGCATTGGCAACGGCTTGAAGGGCGCGCTCAACGGCGCGATCCGGCTGCTGAACGGCGCCATCGACGGGATCAACAACATCACCGGCGCGGTCGGCATCCCGTCGATCCCGCACATTCCGTACCTCGCGAAGGGTGGCACGGCGCAGGGCGGCCGTCCGTACATCGTCGGCGAGCGCGGCCCCGAGTTGTTCGTCCCTGGCCAGACCGGGCGCGTGGTGTCCAACGCGCAGACCTTCGGCGGCCCGCAAGTCGTCGAGCTGACGATCGACCTGGGCAAGGGCATGAGCGAGCGAATCCGGATCGAGCTGGACGAGACCGGGCGGGCGACGGCGCGCGCGGCCGGCGCCGGGGCGGGCGGTATGCGATGAGCACCACAACGACCTACCTCGACGACCTCGGCCGGGTGCGCGTGGCGTTCACCGGTCTGGACCCGGACGCGGACTACGCGTTGGTAGAGCGCTCCACCGATGGCATCACCTGGACGACGGTGCGCGGCGGCGACAAGGTCGGCCTCTCCGCGGGCGCGGGCAAGGTCGACGACTACGAGTTTGCCGCCGGTGTCGCGAACACCTACCGCGTGACGGCCGTCGACTCCGCCGCCGTGACGCACTTCGGGGTGGGCACGTACACGACGGGGAACAACGCGACGTTGAATCCGCCGCTGCCCGCAGGCGTGCCGAACGGCGCGATGCTGCTGCTGTTCGTCACCCACGCCAACAACGCCGCGAGCGTCACGACGCCGACCGGCTGGACACGGGTGTTGTCCGGCGCCTCGAACGTCGCGGTGTTCTACCGGACCATGGCGAGCGGTGTGACGGCGCCGAGTGTGGCATTCACCGGCGGCGCCACAGGTGACAGCTGCTCGGCGCACACCCGCGCGTGGCTCAACGCCGACGTGCCGGTTCACGTCGCGCTACAGACGAACGCGTCGGCGCAAAACGTCGCGTACCCCGGGGCGACGCTGGCGCAGGACGGCGTCGCATGGGTCATGCACATGTGGAAGGCGTCGAACTTCACGTCGGGCGCCACCGCGCCCACGTCGTTCTCCGACCCGCAGGGCGGAACGAACTCTGCCGGGGCAAACACCGAATCGAACCTCTCGTGGAGGACCGACGCCACGGCCAATGTCCGGACTGTCACCGCGGGCACGTCGAACTACACCGGTGGCTCGGCCGCGGTGTCTAAGGCCCGGCTGATGAGGATGACCCGCCGCCCGAACGTCGGTGTGGAAACCTCGACCATCACGCCGGTCCTGGACACGGTGTGGCTGAAGAATGTCCGCCGGCCATCGCTGAACCGGAAGATCACCGTTACCGGCATCTCCGAGATCACCAACCCGGCGCGCGTGGCGCTGTTCGACATCGTCGGGCGCACGATACCGATCGCGATCAACGACGTGCCCGGCTCCCGGCGGTTCACCATCACTGTGACCACGCCGAGCCTGGCCGCGGCCGCCGACTTCGCCAACGCCCTCGCGACCGGGCACCAGGTGTTCCTGCAAGCGCCCGAGGCACTGTGCGCGATCCCGACGGTCTACGCCACGATCGGCGACCGCACGCAGCGCAAGACCTCCACCCGCGGCGTGCGCCGGTACTTCGACCTGCCGCTGACCGAAGTCGCCGCGGCGGCGTCCACGGTCTACAGCGACACGTTCACGATCGCCGATGTGGTGGCCACCTACGCCACGATCGCCGACGTGCTCGCCGCGGTCCCCACGATCTCGGCGCTGATGGACAAGGTGTCGACCGCGGTGGTGATCGTGCCATGAGGCCCGTCACCGATAGCTTCCTCGCCGGCCTGCGCGGCTCGCACACGCTCGCGTCCCGGTGCACGCTGGTCGCGCCGGGCCAGACCGGCACGGCTCCGACCGGGATCGCGATGCCCGGTGTGTCCGACCTCGGGCGGCTGCCGGTCATCTCCGGTGACGTGACCACCGACATGACCGCCGACGTTCAGTCCACGTTGGACCTGTCGACGATCTACCCGTGGCCGTCCAAGCCCAGCGACCCGGGCACGCCCTACGGGCAGGAGATCTACGTCGAGCGAGGCATCGAGTACGGCACCGGCACGCAGGAACTGGTGGGGCTCGGCTACTTCCGGATCGACAAGGTCGAGCAGCAGTCCGCCCCGGACGGCGCGATCCGGATCACCGCATCGGACCGGATGGCGATGGTCCGCGACGCGCGCAACACCGCACCGGTCCAGTTCGGCGCCGGTGCCTCGGTGGGGTCGGTCATCGACTACGTGGTGGGCCAGGCGGTGCCGGGGCTGGTTTCGGTCTACGACTTCAGCGCGTACACCACGCTGCTCGGAGCGGATCACGTGCTCGACGAGGACCGGCTGGGGTTCGTGCAGGACTTGCTTGCCGCGTACGGGAAGTACGGGTACTTCGACTACGCCGGCCGATTTCAGGTGCGGAGCGTGCCCGACCTGACGAAGGCAGCGCCGGTGTGGGAGATCAACTCCGGCGCGCGCGGTGTGCTGGTGTCGATGCAGCGCACGATCTCTCGGGACGCGGTCTACAACATCGTCGTGGCCCGCGGCGAGCCGGTCGGCGAGCTGCCGCCCGTGCAGGCCGTGGTGTCCGACGACGACCCGACCTCGCCCACGTGGGTCGGTGGCCCGTTCGGTCTGGTGCCCACCGTCTACAGCTCGGCGTTCATGACGACCGTCGACCAGTGCCGGGCCGCTGCTACGGCGAAGCTGGCGAAGGTCACCGGGCTGCCGTACGCGGTGTCGCTCGGCTCGGTGCCGAACCCGGCGCTGGAGGGCTGGGACGTGGTCACCGTGTCCTACCCGGGCAACTCCGAGGTGCACGTGATCGACCGCGCGACCTATGGCCTGGCGCCGGGGGACTCGATGGGCATCGACACCCGCAAGCAGTACCTTGCGCGGAGGGCAGGCTGATGGACGCTCTTGCCTACGCCGTCGCCATGGCCGCCGCAAACGCCGCTGCGGCAACCCCGCCCGGGGGCTCCGACCTCGCGCACTACCAGGGCCAGATTCTCTCGTGGGACGAGTCAACCGGCCTGAATTCGGTGTGGGTCAACGGCGCTGCAGTGTCGAACATGCGCGTGCTTCAGTCCGGCATCGGTGTCACGTACCAGCCGGGTGACACCGTCATGGTCGAGAAACGTATGTCGCAGTGGTACATCATCGGCAAGGTCGCCGCCCCGGGTGCCAGCGCGGGCAACCAGGTCCAGGCCAACGCAGTGAGTGCGCAGCAGAACACCACGAGCACGGCCTACGGCGACCTCGCTACCTACGGCCCCGAGGTGTCGGTCTACATCGGATCGAGCCGCCGATGCCTAGTCCTCTTCGGAGTCACTGTCGTGTCGCTCGCGAACGCAGGCACGGCGACGGGGCAGTACATCGGCGGCACGGCCGCAGTTCAGGTCAGCGGAGCGTCGACCATCGCCGCGAATCCCTGGTACTGCGGCGGATACACCTGGTACGCAACCACGTCGGCGCCGGTCGGCTTCAAGTACGTGTCGAGTCAGGTTGCGCTGATCACCGCCGCGAACGGGCTCAACCAGGGTACGAACACCTTCACGCTCAAGTACCGGGCGATCGCCGCCAACCCTGGCGCCGACTTTGCCGACCGCTCGATCACCGTTATTCCGTTCTGACACAAGGGAAGGAGCCCAGTCATGGGCAACACCGCGCGATACGGCTGGGCATACCCGGAGGTCACCGACCCACCGAATCTGTCCCTGTACCTCAAGAACGCCGAGCAGGCTATCGAGACCACCGTGGGCGCCCTCGCCGACTCCACAGCAGCTGCGGCCGTGCCCGTCGGCGGCGAGTGGGCAGCGAACACCGGGCAGTCGCTGGTCACCGGTACTGCTACCAAGCTGACGTTTCCGACCAACACCAGGCCGGCTAACGGGATCACGTTCAACGGGACCGACACGTGGACCATCGGGGCCAGCCGCCCGTACAACATCTACGCCCAGTGCCGCAAGAGCATCCCGGCGGCGGGAGACTCGATGGCGGTCACCACCGCGCCCTACGCGGACGCGACGCTGCTGCTGCCCGGCCTGGCCACGACCGGCTACGGCGACGTGTTCGTGGCCGGCACCATCTGGCTGGACGCCGGTACGCAGATCAGCGCCTACTACTACAGCGGGTCGGCGACGGCCAATGCGGTCACCAACCGGTTCGCCAAATTCAAGATCTGGGCGGCCTGATGATCCGCCGTGAGCAGGGCAGGTGACGGGTGAATGTGGGAAGTCTGCTCGCCACCGGCGGAACGGGGGCCGTCGTGACCGGGATCATCGGCTACCTGGCGCGGCTGCTGGTCATCGCTGACCGACGCAATACCGCCGAGCTGAAGCGGGTGAACGAAGCGCACGACGAAGAAATCGCCGAGCTGAAGCGCGACATCGCCGAGCTTCGCTCCGAAGTGGACAAACTGAACACGCGGCTCGACGAGGAGCGCGAGCTGCGCCGCGCCGCCGAGGACCGCGCCGCGGCCGCCGAGCGACGGGCGGGAGGTGCGCCTGATGCGGGGTAGGACCGGAATCGTCGCGCTGGTCCTGGCGCTGGTCGCCCTCGGCGGCGTGGGGTGGCTCGTCTACGGCCAGGTTGTCGCGCGCGACGCCGCGAGCACGGCGACGACCGAGCGGGACCAGGCGGCCGGCGCGGCGAGGTCGCTGGCCGACCAGGTGGCCGAGGCGTGCGCGAAGGGCGGACCCGCTGCGGCCGAGCTCGGCCGCGCGTGCGAGCAGGCCGCGAAAGTGCAAGCCACTCCGGCGCCGGCCGCGGCCCGGGACGGCCGGAACGGTCGCAACGGGACGGACGGCAAGACGGCGCCGTGCTACTTCGAGCCGAGCCAGTGCCGCGGCGCCGACGGCCAGAACGGCACCGACGGGACCGACGGCCAGGACGGGAAGAACGGCGCCGACGGGACGAACGGAAAGGACGGCCAGACCCCAGCGTGCATGGCCGAGCCTGACCAGTGTCGCGGGCCGGCCGGTCAGGAAGGTCCGGCCGGCCCGCCGGGGCCGACGTGCCCGGACGGCTACGAGCTGCGCGACGCCGTGATCACCGCGCCCGACGGCTCCACCTACACCGGCAAGGCGTGCGTCGACCCCAACACCTCGAGGCCACCGAGCACCGACCCACCCGACCCCGGAGGTAGCTGATGCGCACGATGTACGACGCCGTCACGGCACGGAACATCCTGAACCACAACCGGACGCCCGCGCTGGTGGCCGGCTACATCGACAAGATCAAGCTGGAACCGTGGAACGCGGGCGACTGGGCACTCTTCCCGAACGCCCGCAAGGTGACCATCGTCAAGAAGGCGTCCACCCGGGACGGTCACGTGCTCGACGTGGAGCCCGGCGACGCCACGCCCGAGCAGGCGCCCGGCTGGGCC
Organism: Amycolatopsis sp. NPDC114478; assembly: GCF_055633805.1. Lineage (NCBI taxonomy): Bacteria > Bacillati > Actinomycetota > Actinomycetes > Pseudonocardiales > Pseudonocardiaceae > Amycolatopsis > Amycolatopsis sp. NPDC114478. Next base: position 212,788 of record NZ_JBVKDO010000014.1, read on the forward strand.
GCGCAACGCCGACGGGATGGGTTCGCGCACCCGGTCATCTACTGCAACCGCTCGACCTGGCCGAAGGTCAAGGCCGCTTTCACCGCCCAGGGCGTAGCACCGCCGCTCTACTGGATCGCCACCGCCAGCGGCTCGCCGGTGATCCCCGACGGCGCGATCGCCGCGCAGTACCTGCTCGACTACCAGGGCGTCGACGTGTCCGTCGTCGCCGACTACTGGCCCGGCGTGGACGGGCCCGACAAGGAGGACGACATGTTCACCCCCGACGACTTCGCGAAGCTGATGTGGGGCAACGTTTTCGACACGAACGGTAACCGCAACTTCGCCGCGTTCCTCAAGGACATGGACGCCAAGGTCACCGCGCTGGCGGCCAAGGCGGGAGGGGCGTCGGCCGAGGAGATCGCCGCGAAGCTGCTCCCCGCCCTCACCACGGCGCTCGTCGCCGAGGTGCAGAAGGTCGACGCGATCAGCGACCAGGACGCCGAGCAGATCGCCCAAGCCGTCACCGACCGCGCTGGCGCCCTGCTCGGCGGTGCCCAGTGAGCGGGCTCGGCGACCGGCTGGTGTCGTGGCTGCGCACGATCGTGCCCGGCCTCTGGTCCTCGCTGATCGCCTACCTCGTCGGACTCGGCCTGCCGGCCAGCGTCACCGGCGCGCTCGACGGGCTCGGCCGGACGGTGCTCGTGCCGCTCGTGTTCGCCGGCGTGTACGCCGGCCTGCGCGCCGTCGAGGCGTACCTTCCCCCGTGGGCGACGCGGCTGCTGCTCGGCTCGAACCAGCCGCCGAGCTACGGCACCAGCGGGGACGGAACCCCCGTCGTGACGAGCCTGCCGGAGGCTCCACCGCCGGGGTGGCCGGTGATCACCAACGACCGGTAGGCACCTCATGCGCGAAGGTCCCCGCACCGGTTCGGTGCGGGGACCTTCGTCGTGTCCAGCGCTGGGCGGCTACGGCCTGGCCAGCTCGCGCCGACCCTCGTCGGTAAGTACGTAGTAGCGGTGGGTCTTGTCGGGTTCGTCCCACCCGTCCGCGAGCCAGCCGCGGTCCTGCATCTTGTTCAGAATCGGGTAGAGCCGCCTGCTATGCACCTGCGCAGCGCGGCGCAGGTCCTCGGGGTAGAAGCGGGCATCGGTGGCCCCCGCGAGGAGTACCGCCGCCAGCTTGCGCATTTCCCGGGTTGACCGCATAGCCCGATCCTAACTCTCGTCGTCCTGCTCCGGCGGGTGCTGCGCCCAGCGGAACAAACTCGATCGGTACGGGTCGCCCGGTCGAGTCGGGCCGGTTGGCTGCTGCGGGGGGTAGCTCCCGGCCAGGCCGTCGTAGACCACCTTCCCGTCCTGGCCTCCGGCGAGACAGCTCCGGCGGTCGCGCCGGCGAGGTGTCGGCCTCTTGGGCATGGCTTCTCCTAGCGCCTCGGGGGTGGCGGCTGGATCGGACGGGGCTGTGGGCCGGGGTTGTCGCGCGTCGGGCTGGTAGGCCTGTCCTTGCCCGGTCCCGGCCTCGTCGGTCCTGGTCCTGCGGGGTTGCGCGGCATCGACCGTCCTTTGGTTCAGTGCGGTGAGCAGGTGAAGTCCGGGTCCGGTGCGCCCGGCAAGGCCGGCCGTAGCCGCGCACCGGACCCGACTCCGCCGCCACGGCACGGTGTGGGCGGCGGTCTGGAACCCGGCCGGCGCGCCCGCCACGAGGGGAGGGAGGGCAGACGCGTCGGCCGGGAGTCATCTCCGCGGGGGCGTGCCGCGGGACCGGAATTCGGTGCCGGCGCTCGCCAGGCCGCGGCGCATCGCGCTGTAGGAGATCCCGGCCTCGTCGGCCAGTGCGCGCACCGTCTTGCCCGCCTCGTACCTCCGGCGGTACGGGCGGAAGTCGAGGTCGAGCGCGAACCCCTGGCCGCTCGTCGGCAGCGGCGCGCCGCAGGCGCGCAGGATCTGCCCGGTCCAGTTCGGCGAGAGGTCGAACCGCTCGGCGACCTTGGTGATCGTGGCGCCGTCCAGGAACGCCTGCACCATGGCCGCGTTGCGGCGGGCACGCTCGGCGGCCTCCTGCTGCTCGCGAACAGCCCACTCCTCAGGCGTCACCGGAGACCCCCGCGCGGCGACGGCTCCAAGCTCGGCGCGCCGCGCCCCCGCAGCTCCACTCCCTCGGCCAGCAGCACGTTCCGCGTCTGGTTGTACGACATGCCGTAGGTCGTCGCGAGCTGCCGAATCGACCGCCCGCCGCGATAGGCGTTGACCAGCCCGGGCGGGGTCGGGGGAAGAGGGATGCGCGGCGGCCGCAGCGTGACCCCGGCATCCAGCAACGCCGTCCGGATCTTGCGGTAGCTGTACGGGTACCGCGCAACCAGCCCTTCGATCGTCTCGCCGGCCGCGTAGTGCTCCGCCAGTTCCCGCACCACGTCGTCGGGGATGGGCGCCCGTTCGGAAGTCCCAATCACGGCGCCTCCGTCCCGGACTCTGGCTGCTGCTCCGCCAGTAGCTCGGCGGCGCCGAGTACCCGGCCGTCGAGTTCGCCGGCCCGTGCGGCGAGCTGGGCGCCGATCTGCACCAGCTGGCGGCCGATGGTCCGCAGGCCCGCTGCGTACTTCTCGTCGCTGTCCTGCAGGCTCAGTAGCTCGACGACGACCTGCCCGATCTCAGTGTTCGTCCGGGCCAGCCCGGCGAGGAGCTGGCGGTCACGCGCGTGCATCGCGGGTCACCACCTCGAACAGGTCGCCGACGAACACGCCACCGCACTCGGTCTCGGCCCGGGGGTGCGGGACACGAGCCCAGGTGTGGGCAGCGCACGACGGGCAGACCTGGGCTCGGCGCGGGAGCGCGCCCCGCGGGCCCAGTTCGTGCCGGTCGTGTTCGAGTGGGTAGCCGGGGCCGAGCAGGCACCACGGCCGCAGCAGGTCCATTCGAGGGTTGGCGAGTTCGGCGACGAGGTAGAGGTGTGCGCGGCCGTCGGCGTCGAAGAGGCGCCACTCCCAGCGGGCACCGGGGGGCAGCAGCTGCAGGCGGGTGAGTGGCCGGTCGTCGAGCGCGGTCACCGGTCGGCGCTCACGGTGGGGAGCGGCCAACGGGCGTTGCACTTCTCGCACGGCACGCCGCCCTCGAGGTGCTCGGACAGCTGGTTGTTCGGGAGGAACATGCCGAGCGAGTTAGGGCCAGGAGTGCAGAGGGTCTGTCCGTCGTAGACGCCGGGCCGGAGTCGCGGCTCGTAGAACCAGTGGATCTCATCCGGGCGGCTGCTATCCCCGCGAGCGAAGCGGCGCGGCACGTAATCGGCTCCGGCGAGAGTGTGGCGGTAGGCGGCCGTGGCGTCACTGGCCAGCGTTGCCACAGTGCCGGGGATGTTGTGCGGGTCGCGCGTCGTCACGCGGTTGACGCTAGGAGCGATAATGCCTGGTAGGAGGAGCCCGGAGAGGTGGCCATTCGCAGGGGGTGGCCAGAACCGGGGGCCAGGGCGATGATGGCCACCTGGCGAGGCGAGAACCGCGAGGAGTACGAGTGGAGCAGCAAGGAATCGGTGCACTGCTCCGGAGCCGGCGCGACGAATCTGGTCGTTCTCAGGCGAGCCTGGCTGAGGTGCTTTCCGAGATCTCGGGGAGGCCCGTCACCCGGAACGAAGTGTCGCGGTGGGAGTCCGAGCGTCGATTGCCGACGCCGTTCTGGCAGGAGTACATCGCCGCGAGCTTCGAGATCGACGTGCACGAAATTCGGCAAGCCGTCGCGGTGACTCGCATGAAACGGCGAAAGGCGAAGACGGGAGAGGTAGTGCAGCGGCGCGAGTTCATCGGTGCAATGGCCGCCCTGGCGATTCCGCTGGCCCGCACCGACCAACCCACCGCGCGCCGAATCGGTCAATCCGATGTCGACGAACTGCGCCGCCGGACAGCTCGCCTCCGTCGCCTCGACAACATCATGGGCGGCGCGGAGACCTTCCCGGTCTACTCCGCCGAGGTCGATTTCACCCACCAGCTGCTCCGCGATTCCAGCCATTCGGGCGAGATCGGGCAGCAGTTGCGGGCGCTGCTGGCCGAGCAACAGCAGCAGGCCGGATGGGCGGCGTTCGACCACGGCCAGCACGCACTCGCCCAGCGGCTCTACACCGACAGCCGGACAGCCGCCGAAGAGGCCGGCGCGCTCGACCTCGCCGGAAACGCCCTGGCCTACGCCGCTTACCAGCAGACGACCACCGCCCAGAGCGGGACCGCGCTGGCGACCGACTCGTGCGAGGTCGCCCGCCCGATGGCCACGCCGAAGGTGAACGCGCTGCTGCTCGAGCGGAAGGCGTGGGCGCACGCGACGGCGCGCGAGCCCCAGGAGGCCGACCGGGCGCTGAACCTGGCCCGTGAGGCGCTGCAGGTCCGGGATGACCGGCCCGATCCGGACTGGGTGTTCTGGGTGAACGACGCCGAAATCGACATCATGGCCGGTCGGTGCTGGACCGAGCTGCGCCGTCCGCTGCGGGCGGTGCCGGTGTTGGAGCGCGTGCTGTCCGGGTTCGACGACACGCACGCGCGGGACAAGGCGCTGTACCTGACCTGGCTCGCCACGTCCTACCTGCACGCTCACGAGGTCGAGCAGGCCGCCGCGACCTTGACGCGCGCCGCCGACCTGGCCGCCGGGGTGAGCTCGGTGCGCCCGGCCATCCGGATTCAGGCCGTCGCTCGCCAGCTGGCGCGGTACCGGTCGACGCCGACGGTCGGCGAGCTGCTGACCCGGTTGGGCGTCTAGGCTTCCGCGCTGGTCGACTCCTCGATCCACCGCAGATAGCCGGCAGAGCCCCGCGCGAGCTCGACGGCGGTCACCTCGGGCTTGTCCCATGGGTGGTGCTCGACGATGTGCGCTTCGAGTTCGGCGTAGCGGGCGTCCGTGGTCTTGAACGTCACGTTCCACTCTTCGCCCTCGCCTTGCTCGCCGAGGTGCCAGAAGAACGACGCCACTGGCCCGGTGACCTGCGCGGTGGCCGCCAGGTGCGCGGTCACCGCCGATCCGGCGATCTTCGCGGCAGACGCGCGGTCGGGGGTCGTCGTAGTCACGAGGAGGTGAACAGCCATGCGGTCAGCCTAGAGGCGCACGGGCGCGCTGATCCGTTGTCCGTGATCCGTAACAGCGCGCCCGAGGTGGGCGACTTCGATGGCGGACCACGCCGTCGGGCGGGTAGTCGACCAGGGAGGTGCCGTGTTCGGCCGGAAGAAGCGTCGCAACATCGCCAAGCAGACCGAGATCGCGCGCCGGCAGGCCGAGGCGCAGGGCCTCGTCGTGAGCAAGTACCCCGAGGGTTCACTCGGCGACCGGCTGCACAAGCGCAAGGCGAGGAAGGCGGCGGAGGCCGCGGAACAGCAGTAAGTCCCGCACGCGCACGAAAGCCCCGTACGTGGCCCCGTGAGGCCACCTACGGGGCTTTCGTCGTCTCAGGACGCGTCGGCCGCGGATGCGTGCCCGGCCGCCGCGAGCAGCCGGCGCGCCGCGCCGTACTCGAACCCGGTGCACCCGACCACCGCCCGGCAGGTCTCGTGCGCCCGCTCGTCGAGGTACGGGGTGTACCGCGACCCGAGCAGCAGCGACCCGCAGTCCGCGACCGTCTCGACGTACCGGCCGTACGCGCGGGACCGGAGCCGTGAGTTCGGGTACGCGCGCTGCTGCTGGGTGTGCATCCACTCGTGGTTGACGATGGACACGATCAGATCGGGGTTGCAGGGCACCAGCTCGGATACCGTGACGCCCTCGTCGGGAAACGTGACGCCCCAGGCGTCGGGCCGGGTGGTGCCGACGCGCCACTCGACGCCGAACCGGCCGAGCTGACCGCGCCGCGCGTCGACGAGCGCGGCGCGGTCGCAGGCCGGCGTCGCGGCGTCGGCCTGGTGCGCGGGGGCCACGCCGAGGAGCAGACCGGCGACGGCCGCGACGGCGACGACGAGGGCGAAGAATCGAAGGGCGATAGGGTGCGTCTGGGAGCGCATTGGGGCCTCTCGTAGTAGGCCCTTCGTCCCACGTACGTCCCACGGTCATCGCGTTCCCGCTGGTAGAGGCCGGAGCCCCCGTCATCGGGCCACAATAACAACTCGCGCGCCGATCGCTCCGCTACGATTTCGCCGCGATGCTGCCAGCCACCAAGGGGATCTTCGACCGGCTCACCCGCCGCGGGCGCCTGATGACCAAGCGGACCTGCGACCGGCAGGGCCACGTGCTGCGCGAGGGGCGGTTCCTCTTCCGGACGCCGACCGCGTGGGAGTACGCCGCCGCCGTCGCGTGCGGCAGTGATCCCGCCGCCCAGCGGTGGCTCGGCTGGCAAGCCGACTCCATCGTCGCGCGGGGCGCGCGGGCCGACGCGCTGCGCGTCGTGCCCGGGACCGGCCCGGACTGGGTGTCGCCCGATCCGCAGTCGGTCGACCTCGTGATGATCGACGTCGAGGCCAACCGGTGCGTCGGCCTGGTGAGCGTGCACACCGGGGAGGACGGCGGCCCGGAGACCGGCGGCTACCTCGCGCCGGACTACCGCGGGCGCGGCAACGGCCGGGTCCTCTTCGCCGCCGGCCTGACGCTGGCGCACGACCACCTCGGCCTGCCGCGGGTCCGCGCCGGCGCCGAGGTCGGCAACATCGCGAGCGCGCGTTCGCTGCAGGCCGCGGGGCTCGCGCGCGTCGCCGGGCCGCCGACCTACCGGCTGCCGGACGGCCGCGTCACCGAGGCCTGGTGGTTCGAGCACGCGGTGCCGCGGGTGACGCGGTGCGGTGGTCCGCAAGCGACCTGGTTCCCGGCGTCGCTCTAGTAGCTTTTCGGGGGTTCCGGGTGGCGGAGCCCCCGGCCCGGGGCGAAGCCCCGGATGACACTGTAGAAGGTTCGGTCGTCGCCGACGTTTTCCGTGGCTACCTTCGCCCTATGACTTCGCTTTCCGCTCCGGTTCCGCCCGTTCCCGTCGACGTCCCGCTGGGGAGCGTGGCCTGGCTGCGGGCGTCGGTTTCCCGGTTCAGCAATGGTCCCGACCACGTCCGCCGGCGCGCTCTCGCGGTTTCGGCGTTGGCTCAAGTTGACCCGGAAGTGTTGCGGCGCAAGGCATTCGAAGTCGCGAGCCGGGTGCTCGGCGACGGCGTCGACGTGATGGCCGTGGTCGCGCGGCCGGTGCCGATCGCCGTGCTGGCGGGGGAGCTGGGCCTGCTGGTGACGCCCGCCGACGTGGTGGCGGTCGCGGCCGCCTACCACCCGCACGTCGTGCCGGACGCCGCCGCGGAGGAGGCGCTGGGCCGGCTGCTCTCCGGGTGCGGCGGACCGACCGAACTCGCGGCGGCGCGGATCGGCCTGCTCGTCCAGGCGTGCGACGCCACCGCCGGGCTGATCGGGAACGCGCTCCTGCTGGCGCGCAACGGAAGCACCCCCGAGGAGGCGGTCGCCGGAGCGCAGCCGCCGGTGCTGAGCACCCGCCGCCGGGTGGACGGGCAGGACGTCGTCGTCGAGCTGACCGGGACGCCGTTCGGCGCCGGGCCGCGCGAATGCCCGGGCTCGCGGCACGCGATCGCCCTCGCCACCGGCGTTCTCCAGGCGCTGCGCGGTTTTCGCCTGACAGAAGCGGAACCGGCGTGGGTGCCGGCGCCGAATCTTCGGATGCCCGCTGTGCTGCGGGTGACCCGGAACCGAAACGCCGGGGGGTTCTGCTAAGAATTACCGCGTTCATCTTCTGGGGAAGGCGCGGGAATTGCTGTATTTCGATGGCCTGCTGGGCTTCGTCACGCTCGGGCTGTGGATCTTCTGCCTGGTCGACGTGATCACGACGGACGAGTTGTCCTGCCGAAACCTGCCGAAGGGCTTGTGGCTGCTGGTCGTGCTGGTGGTGCCGCTGGTGGGGTCGATCGTCTGGCTGGTGGCGGGCCGTCCGCAGCCGGCGGCGCGGGTGCGCGGGCCGTACGAGCGGAACGCGCCGGCGTACCCGGAGTACGACCGGCCGGGCCGGTTCGCGGCCGGGAACCCGGACGACGACGAGGAGTTCCTCCGCAAGTGCCGCGAACGCGCGGAGGCGCAGCGCAAGCTGGCCCGCGAAAAGCGCGCGGAGGACTGAGCTAGCAGCCCGGCCCTTCGCACGTTCCGCGTTCGTAGGCCTCCAACGTCGAGATCACCAGTTGGCGCTCGGCCGGCGTCAACGGCGCCAGCGCGTCGCTCCACGCCTTCGCGCCGCGCGCCAGCCACTCGTCGACCGCCGGGCGCTTGTCCGGCGTGATGCTGACGATCGTGCGGCGGCGGTCGGCCGGGTCCTCGTCGCGGTTCAGCACGCCCTGGCGGCTCAGGTCGCCGACCATCAGGCTCGCCGTCGTCGGCGCGACCTCCAGCCGGCCGGCCAGCTCGGTGACCGTCATCGGCCCGTCGAAGAGCAGGTACGACAGCAGCGACAGGTGCCGGGGCGCGAGCGCGCAGCCGTTGAGCTCCTCGGGCACCGGCGTCCGCTTCGCGCGGCCCACCAGGCGCGGCATCAACAGCAGGAGCCGGCGCACACCGTCCTCGACACTCGGTCCGGCCTCCGTTGACACCGCCTGCCTCCCGTCGGTAGCTTTGTTTGCAAAGCAAACGCTTCGGGTGGACCCGAGCGTACTCCACACCCGGTCGAGCGTACCGGCCAGAACAGGGGAATCCATGACCGCGCCAGCTGACATGAACGCGTTCAACAACCAGGTCGTCGAGGAGTTCCGGGCCAACGGCGGTGTGGTCAAGGGCATGTTCGAGGGCAAGAACGTGCTCCTGCTCACCACGATCGGCGCCAAGAGCGGCCAGGAGCGCCTGTCGCCGCTGGTCTACACCCGCGACGGCGACCGCCTCGTGATCGCCGCCTCCATGGGCGGCGCGCCGAAGAACCCGGCCTGGTTCCACAACCTCGTCGCCAACCCGAAGGTCACCGTCGAGGTCGGCACCGAGAAGTTCGAGGCCACGGCCACCGTGATCGAAGACCGCGCCGAGCGCGACCGCTTGTACGCGGGCATGGTCGCGCACGCCGAGGGCTTCGCCGACTACGAGACGAAGACCACGCGGCTCATCCCGATCGTCGTCCTCGAGCGCTGACGCTCAGCCGAACCGCCCGGCCGGGTCGTACTTCGCCTTGAGCTGTGTCAGCCGGGCGCGGTCCCCGGCCGGGAAGGCCGTCGCCAGCTCCGCGGCCGAGTGTTCGCCGTAGAGGAACGGCAGCAGCCGTCCGGTGGACCACGGCGCCAGCGCGTCGAACAGCTTCGCGTGCGCGCGGCGGATCGTGTCGACGTCGTCCTCGACGACCGACAGCGCCCGCACCACGAACTCCGCCGTCGCGTCCCAGCCGACGCCGCCGGCCGGGCGCCGGGCCAGCTCGCCGCCCAGCCGGTCGATGATCAGCACCGTCTCCACCGGCGCGCCCGGGCCCGCGTGCTCGACGATCGACGCCAGCATCGCGTCGTTCAGGACCTCCACCGTCGCGTTCGTCCCGTGGTAGGGGTGCGGGTGCGGCGGGTCGCTCGCGATCGAGCCGGAATCCGTGTACGGCAACCGCTTCAGCGTGTCGAGCAGCACCGGCGCGGCGGTCCGCAGCGGCTCGACGAGCCGGTCGCCGTCCTCGCCGAGGTAGGCGATCCGGATGTTCGCGACGTGCTTACCGCGGATCGGCTCGGGCAGGAACGGCAGGTCGGGCAGCGGGACCACCGCGATCGACGTCGTCAGCTCGTCGGGCGCGGCCACCGCCCACGTCCGCCACGCGCGCAGCACCGCGGGCAGGTCCGCCGCGTCGAAGTACAGCCCGCCGCCGTACAGCTCGGTGACCGGGACCAGGCCGAACTCCAGCGCCGTGACGACGCCGAGGCCGGCACGGCCGCCGAGCAGGGCCCAGAACAGCTCGGACCCCGGCGTCACCGTGCGGAGCTCGCCGTCGGGGGTGACGACGTCGATCGCGCGGACGTGGTCGGCCGCGCGGCCGTAGCGCCGGGCCATCAGCCCGAAGCCGCCGCTGAGCGTGTAGCCGACGACGCCGACGTCGGGCGACGAGCCGCTGAGCGGGGCCAGCCCGTGCTTCGCGGCGGCCTCGATCACCGCGCCCCAGCGGACCCCGGCTTCGACCCGCGCGGTCTTGGCGACGGTGTCGATCTCGACGTCGGTCATCCGGCGCGTGCTGATGAGGAGGCCGTCGGTGCCGGCGGTCCGGCCGTGCCCGGTGGCCTGGACGGTGACGGCCAGCTCGTGCTCGCCGGCGTACGTCACGGCGGCGACGACGTCGTCCGCGCTCTCGGCGGCGACGACCACCGCGGGCTGGGTGGCCACGGACGTCTGGAAACCCGCGATCTCTTCGGCGTAACCGTTCTCGCCGGGACGGAATGTCTGCATGTCTCCAGCTTCGGGCCGCGACGATCAGAAGTCCAAGATCTAGCTTTTCTGACGACTAGAATCAGTGCTTATGGAACTCCATCAGCTCGCCTACTTCGTCGCCGTAGCCGAGGAAGGCAACTTCACGCGCGCGGCGGAACGGCTGCACGTCGCCCAGCCCGGGGTGAGCGCGCAGGTCAAGCGGCTCGAGCGGGAGCTGGGGCAGGAGCTGCTGGACCGGTCGGGCCGCACGGTCCGGCTCACCGACGTCGGCGCCGCCGCGCTCCCGCACGCGCGGGCGGCGCTGGCGGCGGTGAAGGGGGTGCGCGAAGCCGTCGACGAGCTGGCCGGGCTGGTCCGCGGCCAGGTCGCGATCGGCGCGGTGACGTCGGCGGGGCCGGTGAAGCTGCCGGACCTGCTGGCCCGTTTCCACGAGCGCTACCCGGCGGTCGAGATCACCCTCTCCGAGGCGAACTCGGACGAGATGCTGGCGGCCCTGCGTGAAGGCCGGCTCGACCTGGCGGTGGTCGGGCTGGCGACCGACCCGCCACCGGGCATCGCGACGCAGGTCCTGATCGACGAGCCGTTCGTGGCGGTGACGTCGGGCTTGCTCGCCGACCGGGCCGAGGTGGCGATCGCGGACCTGGCCGGGCTGCCCTTGATGGCCTTGCCGAAGGGCACGGGCCTGCGCACGGCGTTGGACGCGGCTTTCGTGCGAGAGGGGCTGACGCCGCGGATCGCGTTCGAGGCGGCCGACCCGAACGTCCTGGTGCAGCTGGCGATGCGTGACCTGGGTGTGGCGGTGGTGCCGGAGTCGCTGGCCCGCTACCACGAGGGGGAGCTGCGGGTCGTGACGATCGCCGGGCCCGGGCTGCGGGGCGTGCTGGCGCTGGCGTGGCGGACCGACGGGCCGCTCAGCCCGGCGGCCCGGGCCTTGATCGCGTTCGCCCGGGGCAGCTACCGCTCTTGACACGTCGTCAACAGTGTCGTTCCCTGGATGGCGTGACCGAAACCGCGCTCGAGGACGCCGTGGTCGGGGCGGGGCTGCTGGCCGGCACCGCCAACGTGATCATGCAGCTGTCCCGCGCGCCCGTCGGGTACGGCGTGCTCGAAAGCAAGGTCGACAGCGGGAACCTCTTCCGGCACCCGCTCAAGCGGACGCGGACCACGCTGACCTACCTCGCCGTCGCCTCGATGGGCACCGACGCCGAACGCGCCGCCTACCGCCGCGGCGTCAACGCCGCCCACGCCCAGGTGCGGTCGACCGCGGACAGTCCGGTCGCGTACAACGCCTTCGACACCGATCTCCAGCTGTGGGTCGCGGCCTGCCTGTACAAGGGTTTCGAAGACGTCTACCTGGCCTTCGTCGGCGGCGAACCGGCCACGTTCTACCGGGACGCCGCCCGGCTCGGCACCACGCTGCAGGTCCGCCCGGAGATGTGGCCGGCCGACCGAGCCGCCTTCGAGGAGTACTGGACCGCCGGGGTCGCCGCGACCGGCATCGACGACACCATCCGCCGGTACCTCACCGACCTCGTCGACCTGCGGTTCCTGCCGTCGCCGGCGGCAGCGCTCGGCCGGCGGTTCAGCCGCTTCGTCACGACGGGCTTCCTGCCGCAGCACTTCCGCGACGAGATGCGCCTGCCTTGGACGGCCGCGGATCAGAGCAGGTTCGAGACGCTCCTGGCGGCCATCGGCCGGGTGACGCGCGTACTGCCCGGCCCGCTGCGGCGGTTCCCGTACAACGCCTGCCTCTGGGACCTGCGCCGCCGGCTGCGGGCCGGGCGTCCGCTCGTTTGAGAGTTGACCGCCTCCCGCGAGGGCGCGAGGGTAGGTCGATGAGCGACGAGGTACGCCACGGCGTCAAGTTGAGCAGTCTCGACCAGGAGGTCTTCCCGGGCGCCGGGGTGACCAAGCGAGAGTGGCTCGACTACCTCGAAGCCGTCTCCGGCCGGATGCTGCCGGAGCTGCGCGACCGGCTGCTGACCGTGTTGCGGGTGCTGCGCGGCCAAGGCCCCTTCATGCAGAAGAACCTGCCGAAGTACACGCCGGACTGGGTCGAGCGGGTCAGCGTGTGGGCCGAGACGTCCAAACGGGACGTCCACTACGCACTCTGCAACGACCTCCGCACGCTGATCTGGTTCGGCAACCAGCGGGCGATCGAGTTCCACACGTCGCTCTACCGCGGCGAGCCCGGCAACGGCCCGACGCACCTCATCCTCGACCTCGACCCGCCCGAAGACGGACCGTTCTCACTGGCCGTCGGCGCCGCGAAGCTGGTGCGCGAAGCCTTGCGCAACGACGGCCTCGACGGCGCCGTGAAGACGAGCGGTTCCAAGGGCGTGCACGTGTTCGTGCCACTCGCGCCCGGCCAGTCGACCGAGGACATCGCGGCGGCGACGCGGGCGGTCGCGGCCCGCGCCGAGCGCATCGACCCGGCGCTCGGGACGACGGAGTTCGTCAAGGACCGCCGTGAGGGCAAGGTGTTCCTGGATTCGACGCGCGCGGGCGGCGCGACGGTGGTGTCGGTCTACAGCCCCCGCCACCGCCCGGGTGCGCCGGTGTCGTTCCCGGTCGCGTGGGCCGACCTCGACGGCGTCAAGCCCGCGGACTTCACGGTCCACACCGTGCCGGGTTTGCTGGACGGCGGTGACCCGTGGACGGCGGAGATGCCGGAGCCGTTCGCGCTGCCGGACGACCTGGTGGCGGAGGGGCACACGATCCCGATCGCCCGGGTGGTGGCGATGCATGAGGGCAAACGCCGGGCCCGGGCGGCCCGCGAGTCGGGCTAAGCCGCCTGGTTGTGGCCGCGCCAGGCGGCGCCGTGCGGGCGGCCCAGCGTCGCGCGGGTGATCTCGACGATCCGGCCCGGCTCCACCTGCTCGCGGTGGCGGGCCAGCCAGACCGTGTCCCGGCCGAACGACCAGACCAGCGACCCCAGCGCCGCCACGACCAACGCGAACGAGAGAGCCGAGGGAAGCAAACCGGACACCGCGACCAGGAGCACGACACCCTGCACCGCGGCCACCGTCTTGCGGGCCATGCTCGGGTACAGCGGCGCGGTCAACCACGGGAACGCCCACGAAGCCGCCACGAACGCGTACCGCATCAAGCCGATCGCCAGCACCCACAGCCCCAGCGTCCGGGACACCTGGATGCACAGCAGCAGGATCAGGAACGCGTCGACCTCCATGTCGAACCGCGCGCCGAACTCCGAGGCCGTGCCCGTGCGGCGGGCGACCTGGCCGTCGAAGCCGTCCATCGCCAGGGCCACCCCGACCAGGCCGACCAGCCACCACAGCGGGTGACCGCCGGCGGCGATCAGCTCGGCCGCGCAGCCCACCAGGACCGCACGGGCGAACGTGATCCAGTCCGCCGGGCCGAACGCGCCCCGGCCGCTGCGCCGCAGGCCCCAGCCCGTCAGCAGCACCAGCGCCACGCCGTACGCGAGCCCGGTCGCCCCGGCGAGGACACCGCTCGCGAAGACCCCGGCGGCGAGCACCGACAGGGGTACCACCGAGCGTAGGAGAACCTCGTTCTTGATCATCTTTTACTCCGCGAATCGGCACGGCTGCTCATAAGGTGGCGGCGACACAGCCTCCGGTCGCCTGCAAGGGAGAACACGTGGAACAGGCTTTCTGGGTTCAAAGTCCCGGCGAAGGCGAGCTCCGGTCCGTGACGCTTCGTGAGCCGGAACACGGCGAAGTCCTCGTCCGCACGCTCTTCTCCGGCGTCTCCCGCGGCACCGAAACGCTCGTCTTCCGCGGCGGCGTCCCGGCGAGCCAGCACGACGTCATGCGCGCGCCGTTCCAGGAGGGCGAGTTCCCGGGTCCGGTCAAGTACGGCTACCTCAACGTCGGTGTCGTCGAGCGGGGCCCGGCCGAGCTCGAGGGCAAGACGGTGTTCTGCCTCTACCCGCACCAGACCGCGTTCGTCGTCCCCGCGAGCGCCGTGACGCCGGTGCCGGACGCCGTCCCGCCGGGCCGCGCGATCCTCGCCGGCACCGTCGAGACCGCGGTGAACGCCGTCTGGGACGCGAAGCCGCAGCTCGGCGACCGGATTGCCGTCGTCGGCGCCGGGATGGTCGGCTGCAGCGTCGCGAAACTGCTCCAGGGCTTCCCGGCCACTCGCGTGCAGCTGATCGACGTCGACCCGGCACGCGAGGAGATCGCCGAAGCGCTCGGCGTCGACTTCTCGACGCCCGAAGCCGCGAAGGCCGACTGCGACCTGGTCGTGCACGCGAGCGCGTCGGAAGCCGGTCTCGCCCGCGCGCTGGAGCTGCTCGCGCCGGAAGGCGAGGTCGTCGAAATGTCCTGGTACGGCGACCGCCGGGTGAGCGTGCCGCTCGGGGAGAACTTCCATTCGCGACGGCTGACCATCCGCAGCAGCCAGGTCGGGACGGTCGCGCGGCCCGACCGCGACTACGCCCAGCGGCTCGGCCTCGCCCTCGAACTGCTGGCCGATCCGGCGTTCGAAGCGCTGGTCAGCGGCGAGTGCATGTTTGAGGATCTTCCCACCGTGTTACCCCGGTTGGCCGCGAATGAACTTTCCGCCCTCTGCCTCCGTGTTGTGTATCAGCCGCAGTGACCACGTCCACCCGAACGCATCGGAGGTCTTGGTGTTCAGCATCACCGTCCGTGACCACGTGATGGTCGCCCACAGCTTCCGCGGGGAAGTCTTCGGTCCCGCGCAACGCCTGCACGGCGCGACCTTCGTGGTGGATGCGACCTTCCGCCGCGCCGAGCTCGACGAGGACAACATCGTCGTCGACATCGGCAAGGCCACGGAAGAGCTCGGGGCGGTGCTGAGCGACCTGAACTACCGCAACCTCGACGACGAGCCGGTGTTCAAGGGCATCAACACCTCGACCGAGTTCCTCGCCAAGGTCATCGCCGACCGCCTCGCCGACGCCGTCCACGCCGGACGCCTCGGCGAAGGCGCGCGCGGCCTCGAAGGCATCGCCGTCTCGCTGAAGGAATCGCACGTCGCCTGGGCGAGTTACGAGCGTGCGCTGTGACCAGCCTGTACGTGGTCCTCCCCGGGGACATCGACGACGCGTCGGTCCCGAGCGGCGGCAACACCTACGACCGGCGGATGTGCGATCGCCTGGTCGAGGCGGGTTTCGACGTCCACGAGATCGCCGTCTCCGGCACCTGGCCGCGCCCGGACACCGAGGCCCGCGCGGTCCTCGGCCACCTGCTGTCCGCGCTGCCCACCGGGTCCGCGGTCCTGCTCGACGGCCTGGTCGCCTGCGGCGTGCCCGAGGTGATCGTCCCGCAGGCGCGCCGGCTCTCGCTGTCGGTGCTGGTGCACCTGCCGCTGGCCGACGAGACCGGCTTGCCGCCCGCGCTCGCCGCCGAGCTCGACGCCCTCGAGCGCGACACGCTCCAGGCCGCGAGCTCGGTCGTCGCGACCAGCGAATGGGCCGCGCGCCGGCTGGTCGAGCACCACGGCCTCGCCCCGCACCGCGTGCACGCCGTGCCGCCGGGCGTCGACCCCGCGCCGCCCGCCGTCGGCACCGACGGGATGTCCCGGCTGGTCTGCGTGGCCACCGTGACCCCGCGCAAGGGCCAGGGCCTGCTCGCCCAGGCCCTCGAAACCGTCGCCGACCTGCGCTGGACCTGCGAGTGCGTCGGCGGGATCCGCCGCGAGACGAAGTACGTCGAGCGGCTGCGCGAGCACCGGCTCGGCGCCCGCTTCACGCTCACCGGCCCCCGGACGGGCGCGGCGCTGGCCGCGACCTACCACACCGCCGACCTGCTCGTGCTGCCTTCGCGCGCCGAGACCTTCGGCATGGTCGTCACCGAGGCCCTCGCCCGCGGCGTGCCGGTGCTGACCACCGACGTCGACGCGCTGCCCGACACCGTCGGCGTCGCCCCGGACGGCTCGGTGCCGGGCCTGCTCGTGCCCGGCGACGACGTCGAGGCGCTCGGCGCCGCCCTGCGCCGCTGGCTCACCGAGCCCGACCTGCGGACGCGATTGCGCGCCTCGGCGAAGCTGCGCCGCGGGACGCTGACCAGCTGGGACGACACCGCCCGCCGGATCGCCGACATCCTGCAGCGGCAGGAGGCGGCGGCATGAGTGAGCCTGCGAGCGAATCAACCAGCACTGCCGCGTTCGCCCCCGAGTGGCTGTACCTGCGCGAACCCGCCGACGCCGCCGCCCGCGCCACCGAGCTGCTCGAGCCGCTGCGCGCGCACCTGCCCGAGGACTTCACCGTCCGCGACCTCGGCTGCGGCACCGGCTCGCTCGGCCGCTGGCTGGCCGCACGGCTGCCCGGCACGCAGCACTGGATCCTGCACGACCACGACACCGAGCTGCTGACCCGCGCCCGCGCCGCCCTGCCGGCCACGGCGCTGGACGGCAGCCCCGTCGACGTCGTCGCCGAGCAGCGGGACGTCACCGCGTTGCGGGCCGCCGACCTCGCCGGGACGTCGCTGGTCACCGCGTCCGCCCTGCTCGACCTGCTGACCCGGGACGAGGTCACGGCCTTGGCTCAGGCGGTCGTCGAGGCCGGCTGCGCGGCGCTGCTGATGCTCTCGGTGACCGGCCGGGTGGAGCTCTCGCCCGCCGACCCGCTCGACCCCGCGATCGCCGCCGCGTTCAACGCCCACCAGCGCCGGATCACCGGCGGCCGCCGGCTGCTCGGCCCGAACGCGCTGGACGTCGCCGCGACCGCGTTCGGCCGGCTCGGCGCCACGGTCCGGCGCGCCGAAAGCGCTTGGCGGCTCGGCCCGGACCAGGCGGAACTGCAGCGGCAGTGGCTCGAAGGCTGGGTCGGCGCCGCCGTCGAGCAGCTGCCGGAGCTGCGTCCGGTCGCCGACGTCTACCTCCAGCGCCGGCTCGAGATGGCGCGCGCCGGCGAGCTGCGCGCGGTGATCCACCACGGCGACCTGCTGGTCCTGCCGCCGAGCCGGGAGGTGGCGGCGTGAAGCGCGCGCTGGCCTGGCTGCGGATCTTCGGCGCCTTCGCCATCCTCGGCGTCCTCGTCTGGCAGCTCGGGAGCGCCGCGTTCCTCGACGGCCTCGGCCGGATCAGCGTGCCCGGCGTGCTCGCCGCCCTGGTCATCGGCTTCGCGACGACGTTGTTCAGCGCGGGCCGCTGGCAGATCGTCGCCACGCGGCTCGGCCTGCGGCTTTCGCTGCGCACCGCCGTCGCCGACTACTACCGCGCGCTGTTCCTCAACGGCGTGCTGCCCGCGGGCGTCCTCGGCGACGTCCACCGCGCGGTGCAGCACGGCCGCGACTCGGGTGACGTGCCGCGCGGCGTGCGCGCCGTCGTCCTGGAGCGCACCGCCGGGCAGCTCGTGCTGATCGCGTCCGCGGTCGCCGTCGTGCTGGTTTCACCGGACGTCGTGCCGGGTGCGTTCCGCGAGGTCGTGACGGTCACCGGGGTGGTCGTCGTGCTGGCCGCCGTCGCCGCGGTCGTCGCCGGCCGGGTGTTCGGCGGACGCTGGATCCACAGCCCCTCTAAGTTCCGCCGCGGCTTCGCCGTCACCCTCGCCGACCT
Organism: Amycolatopsis sp. NPDC114478; assembly: GCF_055633805.1. NCBI lineage: Bacteria > Bacillati > Actinomycetota > Actinomycetes > Pseudonocardiales > Pseudonocardiaceae > Amycolatopsis > Amycolatopsis sp. NPDC114478. The sequence goes on from NZ_JBVKDO010000014.1 coordinate 230,583, forward strand.
GCGGCTCGGCCTGTTCACCCGCGAGACCTGGCCCGGCGTGGGCTTCCTGTCGGCCGCGACGCTGGCCGGGCACCTGGCGCTGTTCGTCGTCGCCGCCCGCGTCGCCGGGGTCGACGCGCCGGTGTGGCAGCTCGTGCCCCTGATGGTCCTCGCGCTGCTCGCGATGGGCCTCCCGCTCAACGTCGGCGGCTTCGGCCCGCGCGAGGGCGTCTGCGCCCTGCTCTTCGGCGCGGCCGGTCTGGGCGCCGCCCAAGGTGTCACCGTCGCTGTCGTCTACGGCGTGCTCACGCTGGTCGCGAGCCTGCCGGGCGCCGGTGTCCTGCTCGTCCGGAGCGTCGCCGGGTTCCGCGTGGCCCGCGCTCCGCACACCGGTGTCGTGCCTGCTCCGCGCACCGCGGCCGCCGCCGGGATCGAATCGGAAGTGGGGTTGCAGACATGACCGCAAGCGAAATCCTCGGGGATCTGCCGCGCCGGGCCGTGGTCGAGCGGGTCGTCGAAACCCGGCTGCCGACCCGGCACGGGACGTTCCGGGCGGTCGGCTACCTCGACCGCACCGGCACCGAGCAGGTCGCGCTGGTCCACGGCGACGTCGCCCCGCTCGGCGCACTGGTCCGGGTGCACAGCGAGTGCCTGACCGGCGACGTCTTCGGCTCGACCCACTGCGAGTGCGGCGACCAGCTGGCGGCCGCGCTGGACCGGATCGTCGAGGAGGGCGCGGGCGTGGTGGTCTACGTCCAGGGCCACGAGGGCCGCGGGATCGGCCTGCTCGCGAAGCTCGAGGCGATGCGGCTGCAGCAGGACGAGGGCCTCGACACGGTCGACGCGAACGTGGCACAGGGCCTGCCGGTCGACGCCCGCGACTACCACGCGGCGGCGGGCATCCTGACCGACCTCGGCGTCCGGTCGGTGCGGCTGCTGTCGAACAACCCGCGCAAGGTCGAGCAGCTCACCCGCTACGGAATCCGGATCAGCGAGCGGGTCCCGCTGCTGGTTCCGCCGAACCCGGAGAGCCTGCGGTACCTGCGCACGAAAGCCGAGCGGATGGACCACCTGCTCCCGCATCTATCCGGCGCCTAGCGCCTCGAGGACGCCGGCGAAGCGCTGGACCAGCGTGTCCAGCACGACGTGCCCCTTCGCCGCGGTCGCCAGCGACGGGCGGCCGACCACCCCCGACTCCGTGTACGCCCGCAGGCCCAGCGTCAGCAGGTGGTCCCGGTCGGTGACGTGGTCGGCGTCCGCGTGGCCCGGCCGGACCAGGTGCGGGTGGGCGTGCAGCAGGATCGACGTCTCCAGCTCGCCGGCGTGCATGTCGTCGTCCAGCGACGTCCGCAGGCCGGCCGCGGTGTGCGCCGCCTGCCAGTCCGCGACGCCGGGGAACAGCGCCATCGCGCCGGCCGCCTCCTGGACCACATTGGACAGTACGTAGTTGCCGCCGTGCCCGTTGACCAGCACGAGCCGCTCGATCCCGGACGCCTTCAGCGACGCGGCGACGTCGGTGACCAGGGCGTGCAGCGTGCGGGCCGAGATGCTCACCGTGCCGGCCCACCCCGCGTGCTCGTGCGAGCAGGAGATCGTGATCGGCGGCAGGTGGAGGACGGGGTAGGAGCCGGCGACGGCCTTCGCGAGCGTCGCCGCGATGACCGTGTCGGTGGAGAGGGGGAGATGGGCGCCGTGCTGCTCGAAGCTGCCGACCGGCAGCACCGCGACCCCCGCGTCCCGCTCCTGCTCGTCGACGCTGGTGGCGAGCGGGAAGAGGTCGGTCATGAGCACGTCCCTTCACTTAGGTTGGAGTCATGAGCGAGCATGCCGCACTACTCGACGTCGCGCGCGAAGCCGTGGCGAAGGCGACGGAGATCGTCCGGTCGCGCCCGAGCTTTTCCGTTTCCGCGAAAGGCGATCGCGACCTGGTGACCGACGTCGACACGGCGGTGGAGGACGCGCTGCGGGAGTTCCTCACCGCGGAGACGCCGGAGATCGGCGTCCTCGGCGAGGAGCGCGGCCGCAGCGGTGACGCCGGCGGCCGCTGGTGGGCGCTCGACCCGATCGACGGCACCGCGAACTTCGCCCGTGGAATTCCACTCTGCGGGATTTCCTTGGCTCTGGTGGACGGCGAGCACAGCACGGTCGCCGCGATCGCCCTGCCGTACCTCGGTGTCACCTACACCGCCGCGCGCGGCGAAGGTGCTTTCGCGAACGGAGAGCGCGTCGGCGCGTCGGCCGCGACGGAAATGTCCGACGCCATGATCGCCGTCGGCGACTTCGCGATCGGCCGGCTGGCGGAGGAGAAGAACGCGACCCGGCTGCGTTTGCTGTCGGACCTCGGCGCGCGGGCGCAGAAGATCCGGATGCTCGGCACCGCGGCGATCGACCTCTCCTGGGTGGCGGACGGAAAGCTCGATGCCGCACTGATCCTGTCCAACAACCCGTGGGACACCATGGCCGGCGTGCTGCTCGTGCGCGAGGCCGGCGGGGCCGTCGTGGACCGCGACGGCAGCGAGCACACGGTCGGTTCGTCGTCGACGATCGCGGTCGCCGCGGGGCTGCGCAAGGAGATCGTGGACGCACTTGATCGCGCGTACGGGGTTGTTCGTTAAGATTCCGGGGTACACGGTGGGCAGCGCCACAGCGCGCGATTGCGCTGCCCGTCCAAGGTTTTCGGCTACGTTGGTACCGGCCGGCGGATGATCCTGGCATGCTGGCCGGATCTCGTCGGCACACTTTTTGAGAATGGTGGATGCTCGTGGAAAGTCGCCGGATCCGCGATCGGTACCGGCTGCTGGAGCCGATCGGCGGCGGCGCGATGGGCACGGTGTGGCGGGCGCAGGACGAAATGCTCGACCGCACCGTGGCGATCAAGGAACTCCTGCTCCCGCACGACCACGACGAGACGCGCACCGAAGAGGCGAAGAACCGCGCGATGCGCGAGGCGCGGATCGCCGCCCGGCTCCAGCATTCCCACGCGATCACCGTGTTCGCCGTCCTCGAAGAGGAGGACCGGCCGTGGTTGATCATGGAATACCTGCCGTCCAAGAGTTTCGCCATCGTCATCGGCGAGGAGCCGGCGTCGGTGGACGACGCCGTCCGCGTCGGCGCGCAGATCAGCTCGGCGCTGGCCGGCGCGCACCGCGTCGGGATCGTGCACCGCGACGTGAAGCCGGCGAACATCCTCGTGTCCGAGGACGGCACGGCGAAGATCACCGACTTCGGCATCTCCCGCGCGATCGGTGACGTCAAGCTGACGGCCACCGGCGAGATCGCCGGCACGCCCGCCTACCTCGCGCCCGAAGTGGCCCGCGGCGAGGACGCGAGCTTCGCCGCCGACGTCTTCTCCCTCGGCGCCACGCTCTACGCGGCGGTCGAGGGCAAGTCGCCGTTCGGCACGGCGGACAACCCGATCGCCTTGCTCTACAAGGCGTCCAGCGGGGAGATCGAGCCGCCGGAGAAGGCGGGCCGGCTGACCCCGCTGCTGCTGCGGATGCTCGCGACCGAGCCGGCCGACCGGCCGTCGATGGACGAGGTCGAGCAGGAGCTGCGGGCGCTGCTGCCGGACGCGGAGCCCGGCGAGTCGGTGCTCGCGGAGACGATCCCGGAGACGGAGGCCGCCTCGGTGTCCGCGGTGGCGACCGTGCCGGCCACGGTCGCCGTCCCGCCGGGTGGCGAGGTCGCGGCGGTGACACCGGGCGCGCGCAAAGGCCTGATCGCCGTCGGGGCCGGCGCGGCGCTGCTGTGCATCGCGGTCGTCGTCGCGATCCTGCTGGTCGTGCGCCAGCAGCCGCCGCAGGACAACGCCGCCCCGCCCGCGGCGCCGCAGACGTCGACCTCCGCATCGGCGACACCTTCGACGACGCCGTCCCCCGCGACTTCGGCTTCGCAGCCTCCGTCGACCACGACGCCGCCGACGTCGCCGCCGGTTTCGCCGGTGTCGTCGACCCAGAGCGCCGCCCAGGCCCTGTCCGCCTACTACTCGCTGCTGCCGAACAACCCGGCGGAGGCGTGGAAGCTGCTCACGGACAACTTCAGGGCGTCGCGCCACCAGACGTACGAGCGGTATGTGAACTGGTGGAAGCAGTTCAAGTCGGTGGAGGCGACCAACGTGAAGGACGCCGGCCCGAACCGGGTCACCGCGCGGGTCCTCTACAACGGCGGTCAGGCCGAGAACGACACCTTCACCATGGTGCAGGTGAACGGCACTTGGATGATCGACGCCCAGAATTGAACCGTTCAGCTCCAGGCCGCGTGTGACGGTTGAGGCGTCCCGCCGTCGATCCCGCTGGAGGTTGAGCGATGAGGCCTGCCGACCCGATGGTGTTCCTCCTCCCGGCCGTGCCGCCGGCGGCGGACACGTACGACAAGCGCATGTGCCAGAACCTGCCCGCCGTCGGCCAGCCCGTGCTGGAGCTGCCGATCGCCGGCGACTGGCCGACGCCCGACGCGACGGCCCGCCGTCGCCTGGCCCGGTCCCTGGCCGCGTTGCCGGACCGGACGGTCGTGCTGCTCGACGGCGTGATCGCGTCCGGCGTGCCCGAGATCGTCGTGCCGCACGCGCGGCGGCTGCGGCTGGCCGTGCTGGTGCACCAGGCCCTGGCCGACGAGCCGGGCCTCGACCCGGCGCACGCGGCGGAGCTGGACGCGTGCGAGCGCGAGACGCTGCGAATGGCCGGGATGGTCGTCGCGACCAGCCCGTGGCTGGCCCGGCTGCTGATCGACCGCCATGACCTCGACCCGGGCCGCGTCTACGTGGCCAAGCCCGGCACCGACGCGGCGCCGCTCGCCGCGGGCGCGGACGGCGTCTCCCGCCTGCTCTGCGTCGGCGACGTCACCCGCCGCAACGGCCAGGACCTGCTGGTCCAAGCCCTCGGCGAGGTCGACCACCTGGCGCTGTCGTGCGTAATGACGGGCTCGCTCGAGGTGGAACCGGGGTACGTCGACGAGCTCGGCTGGTCGATCGAGCGGCTCGGCCTCGGCGGCCGGATCACCCTCACCGGCGACGCGGTGGATCTAGGCGCGGCCTACAACGCGGCGGACCTGCTGGTCATCCCGGCGCGCGCGCCGACGTCGGGGATGTGCATCGCGCAGGCGCTGGCCCGCGGCATCCCGGTACTGGCCACCGAGGTGGGCGGGGTGTACGACGCGCTCGGCGTAGACGCGGACGGCGAGATGCCGGGGGTACTGGTGGAGCCGAACGACCCGTTCGCGCTGGCGGACGCGCTGCACCGCTGGTACGCGGACCCGGAGCTGAGACGATCGCTGCGAACGGCGGCGTTGGGCCGGGGCAGCGCGCTTGAGGAGTGGAACGTCGCGGCCCGGCGGCTCACGGAGGCGTTGTCGAGGCTGGCGTCCGAGCCGCGCATCGTCGCCTGACGCCAGCCGAGCCGCGGCCGGCCACCGCAGTCACCCGAAGTCCGCCCTGACCGATTCCTTTCGCTCACCGCGCCGGTCGGCCAGAGTGTGACCGTGGATTTCGAGCCCTACCGGCGTGAGCTGCTGGCCCACTGCTACCGCATGCTCGGCACGCCGGACGAGGCCGAGGACGTCGTGCAGGAGACCTACCTGCGCGCCTTCCGGGCGTACGACCGCTTCGAAGGCCGTTCGTCGCTGCGGTCGTGGCTCTACCGGATCGCGACGAACGCCTGCCTGACCGCGCTGGAGCAGCGGGGACGGCGGCCGCTGCCGTCCGGGCTGGGCGCGCCGGCGGCCGACCCCGATGCCCCGCCGGTCCCGGCCGAGCCCGGCGACCAGTGGCCGCGGCCGATCCCCGACGCCTTGGTCACGGCGGAGTCGGACGACCCGGCGGAGATCGCCGTGGCCCGCGACGGCGTCCGGCTCGCCCTGATCGCCGGACTGCAGCTGCTCCCGCCGCGCCAGCGCGCGGTGCTGATCCTGCGCGAGGTGCTGGCGTTCCCCGCGGCCGAGGTCGCCGAGCTGCTGGGCACGTCGGTCGCGGCGGTGAAGAGCATGCTCCAACGGGCCCGCGCGACCCTCGACGCGGGCGGCGAAGTCGGCGAGCTGACCGAGCCCGATCAACGCGAACTCCTGAACCGCTACATAAGCGCGTTCATGAACTCGGACCTGGCGGCGCTGGAGCAGATCCTGCGCGACGACGCGGTGATCGAGCCGGTGCCGTCCCGGTCGTGGTTCGCCGGAAAGACGACTTGTGTCGCGTTCTTGCGACACGTAATGGGCGAGCCGGGCGAGTGGCACATGACGCCGACCCGGGCGAACGGCCAGCCCGCGGCGGCGGCCTGGTACCGCGGCGAGCCGTTCGGCATCGCGGTCCTGACCCTCGGCAAGGGCGGCATCGCGCGGATCACGGTGTTCGGCTTCCCTGACCTGGTGGAGCGGTTCGCCGGGACGGACCCGGCGAACCGGACCATCACGCCAGGGTGAGCGCGTAGATCTCGACCCGCGGGTCGTTCGGCAGGCTCACCGACTGCAGCGTCTTGGCGGAATCCAGCGCCGCCGAGATGCCGAACAGCCGGACCGGCGGCCCGTCGACCCCGCTGCCCGCCTTGATGCGGTGCGGCATGTCGAGCACCACCGACGCGCCCGAGCCGGCCCAGTCGGCGAACGTCGCCGCGAGGTCGGCGCTCGTGCCGTCGGTGTAGTGCGCCGTCAGCGTCGTCGACACCGGGCCGTTGTGCGACGACCCGACCAGCTTCAACGCCGCGTGCTGACCCGCCGGGAGCAGCAGCGACTGCCCGCGGGCCTCCACGAAGTTGAGCGAAGTCCCCGAAGCGTCCGGAGCCGCGTACGTGACGCCGTCCCAGGTCACCGGGCCCGCCGCCGGCAGGAGCGACGCGTCGTAGCTCCAGCCGCCGCCGTCGAAGTTGCCCTCCGACGACGACGCCACCGTCGCCGTGCCGTCGTGGTTGTAGTCGCGGCCCAGGTCGACCGCGCACGACGTGCCCGAAGACGCGCAAGCCGACGGCGTCCGGACCTCGACCGTGGCCGACCGGGAAACGCTGTTCGCGCCCAGCCCGGACACCTTGACCTGCACCGGGTACGTCCCGAGCGCGGTCCCAGCCGGCACGGTCACCGTGATCGGCACCGTCTTCTGCGCCGGCAGCCGCCCCGACCAGATCAGGTCGACCGGCTGGACCTGGACCTTCCAGCCCGCCGGCGCGGTCGCGGAAACCGTCACCGGCTGCAGCGCCGGGTTCTGCGCGAGGACGTCCAGGTCGAGGTGCACCTGCTGCGCCGCGCCCGCCGGGATCACGACGGACGTCTGCCGCAGCGACGCGTCGACGTGCCGCCGCGGGTCACCGGCGGCGTTGTTCACCGACGGCGGCTCCGAACCCGTGCCCCACGAAGACGGCTTCGACCCGAGCTTGTGGTTCAGGACGCCGCCGTGCGCCACAGCGGACCAGTCGAGGGACGTTTCCCGGACGTTCCGGCCGTTGAGCGAAACGCTCTGCACGTACCGGTTCGCGTCGGAAGCACCCGGCGCGTTCACGGTCAGCGTGCCGCCCTGCGACCGGCCGTACTGTCCGATCCGGACGGTCGCCGACTCGAACTGCGGGCTCGACAGCGCGAGGAAGTTCGCGCCGCTCATCGTCGGGTACAGCCCGAGCGAGGAGAAGACGTACCAGGCCGACATCGTGCCGAGGTCGTCGTTGCCGGTCATGCCGTCCGGGCCGGTGGTGAACAACGTCATCGCCGCGCGGACGACGGTCGCCGTCTTGGCCGGCGCGCCCGCCCACAGGTACATGTACGGCGCGAGCAGGTCGGGCTCGTTGTTCGGGTTGTAGGTCGCCTTGCCGTAGTAGTCGTACGGGCTGGAGATCCAGTCGTTGCGCGCGGTGCCGGCCGGATCCTTCAGCAGGTTGTCGTAGGCGAAGAAGGAGTCGAGCCGCTTCTCCGTCGTCTTCTTGCCGCCCATCAGCGAGACGAGCCCGGCCGGGTCCTGCGGCACGAGCCACTGGTACTGGTACGCGCCGCCCTCGTGGAACTGGTGGTCGGCGTCGACCGGGTTGTACGGCGTGAGGAACGTGCCCTCGGTCGTGCGCGGGCGGAACTGCTGGATCGAGGAGTCCCAGAGGTTCTTGTACCACTGCCCGCGGTCGGCGAACATCTTCGCGTCGGCGCCGTGGCCGAGCCCGCGGGCCATCAACGCCAGCGCCGCGTCGGCCGCCGAGTACTCCATGGTCGCGGACGCCGGGTGCTCACAGTCGTTGTCGCCGCCCTTGGCCGCGCAGTCCTTGCCGAGCTCCAGGCCGCTCGGGATGTACCCGCGGTCGTTGTAGTAGTTGACGCCGGAGCGGCCGTTGTACGGCGAGTCGGCGGGCGGCGTGCTCGTCGCGTTCTTCTTGAGCAGCGCGTACGCCTCTTCTTCGTGCCCGGCCAGCAGGCCCTTCGACCACGCCTCGACGAGGAACGGCGTCACCGGGTCGCCAGTCATGATGTTGGTTTCGCTCCCGGCCAGCGCCCAGCGCGGCAGCCACCCGCCGTCGCGGCCGATGGCCACGACGGACAGCGCGACATCGCGCGCGACCTGCGGTTCGAGCATTTCGAGCAGCTGGTTCTGCGGCCGGTAGGTGTCCCAGAGCGAGAAGTTCTGGTACGGCGTGTAGCCGCTCGCGGTGTGCACCTTGCCGTCGAAGCCGGTGTAGCTGCCATCGGTGTCGCCGGCCAGGTTCGGGTGCAGCTGCGCGTGGTAGAGCGCGGTGTAGAACGCCGTCTGCCGGTCGGTGGTGCCGCCGCCGATCTTGATCGCGCCCAGCTTGTCGACCCACTGCTGGTGCAGCGCCGCCCGCGTCGAGTCGAAGTCGAAGCTGCTCGACGTCTCCGCCGCCAGGTTCTTCCGCGCGCCGTCGAGCCCGGTGTAGGACAGGCCGACCTTGAGCACGACGTCGTGGTCGGTGGTCGCGTCGAAGCTCGCCCAGGCGCCGTTGTTCCCGGTGCCCGCGGCGTCGCGGCCGCCGTCGGTGCGCGTCGAGCCGCGCCAGGTGCCGAACGAGCTGAACGGCCGGTCGAACGTCGCCGTGAAGTAGACGGTGTGCTCGTCGTGGCCGGCGCAGAACCCGCCCGCGCGGACGCGGCCTTCGAGCGTCCGGTCGCCGACGACGTGGATCTCGGAGTCCTTGACGGACTGGTTGGCCTGACCGGTGTTGAACAGGACGTTCGCCTGCCCGGTCGAGGGGAACGTGTAGCGCTGCCAGCCGGTGCGCGCGGTCGCCGTGAGCTCGGCGTTCACGCCGTACTTCTTGAGCCCGACGCGGTAGTAGCCCGGCTCGGCGTGCTCGTCGTCGTGGCTGTACTCGGACTTGTAGGCGTCCTTGTCAACGTTGTCGACGGCGCCGGTCGTCGGCATGATCGGCAGCTCGCCCATGACGCCGCAGCCGACTCCGGACAGGTGCGTCTGGCTGAAGCCGTAGATCGCGTTCTGCAGGTAGTCGTAGCCGCCCTGACCGCCGGTGTCCGGGCTGACCTGCACCATGCCGAAGGGCGCGCTCGCGCCGGGGAACGTGTTGCCGAAGTTCTGCGTGCCGACGAACGGGTTGACCAGCCCGATCGGATCGGCCGGCGCGGGCGCGGCCTGCGCGACGGCGGGCGCCAGGCCGGCGACCACCACCCCCACGGCCACCGCGGCGGCCATCCGTCTGCTCTGCGACCACATGGGCGCACCTCCCGGAGGGTGACAACGTTGTCAGAAGCGGACCTTTGGTCAGGCCCGTCGTTCGGACAGCAGCTTTCCACCTCGATGGGCGTTTGAGAAGACCTCAACCACCGGCTTCGCGCAGTAACCGGGCGGCGGGAGGTCGGTCACTTTCACGCCCTTGTCCCGCGCCGGCGGCGGCCCAGCCGATCGCCCCGGCGTTCACCCTGGAACTGTCCGAAGAGGATCTGTCCATCTTGGACAATCCCCGATCAGTCCAGCAGGCGCTGTTCCTTGGCCACGGCGACCGCTTCCGCGCGGGTGTCGACTCCAAGCTTCGCGTAAATCCGGCTCAGGTGGGTCTTGACCGTCGCCTCGCTGATGAACAGCGCGCGGGCTATCTCCTTGTTGCCCAGGCCCTGGGCGAGCTGGCGGAGGATGTCGCGTTCGCGGCCGGTGAGCGACGGCCGCGGGGCGCGCAGCTGGGCCATCATCCGGTCGGCGACCGGCGGGGACACCGCCGTGCGCCCGGCCGCGGCCGCCTCGATCGCCGCGTACAGCTCGGTGGCGGACCCGGCTTTCAGGAGGTAGCCGGTCGCCCCGGCGGCGATCGCGCGGCTGATGTCCGCGTCGGTGTCGTACGTGGTCAGGACGAGGATCCGGGGCGCGCTGGGGGTGCTCCGGATCCGCCGGGTCGCCTCGATCCCGTCGATGCCGTCGCCGAGCTGGATGTCCATCAGCACGACGTCCGGGCGCAGGGCGGCGGCGGTCGCGACGGCTTCCTCCCCGCTCGCGCTCTCGCCGACGATGTCGATGCCGTCCGCGCCGGCCAGCAGCGCGCGCAGTCCGGCGCGCACCACGGCGTGGTCGTCGCACACCAGGACCCGGATGCTCGTCGGCGGTTCCGGGTGGTGGAGCCCCGGGCCCAGGGCGGAGCCCTGGTTGTCACCGATCGTCACGAGGTCTCCAAGGGGATCGCGGCCGAGATCACCGTGCCCTGGCCGGGCGCGGACTCCACGGTCAGCCTGCCACCGAGCTGCTGGGCCCGGACGCGCATGGCCGGGAGCCCGTGCCCGCGGTTCCCGTCGGAGGGCGCCGCTTCGAGGAAGCCCCGGCCGTCGTCGGCGACGTCGAGCACGACCTGGTCGTCGAGGTAGGTGAGGGTCAGGACGACGTGGCCGGCGTCCGCGTGCTCGCGCGCGTTGGCCAGCGCGCCTTGGGCGATGCGCACCAAAGTGGACTGGACGCGCTGCGGAAGTGGCGGCTCGGCGCCGTCGACACGGACCTCGACCGGCACCCCGGCCCGGCCGGCCACGGCCCGCAACGCCTCTTCGACCGTGGCGTCGGCGAGGTCGGCGGGCGCCAGGTCCTGCACGAGCCGCCGCGCTTCGGAAAGGTTCGCCGCGCCGACGCGCTCGGCGGCGCGGAGGTGTTCGCGGGCCAGCTCGGGCCGGTCCCACGCCTGGTCGGCGGCCTGCAGCAGCATCGCCTGGCTGGACAGGCTCTGCGCGAGCGCGTCGTGGATTTCCCGGGACACGCGGCCGCGTTCGGCCAGCACGCCGGCGCGTCGTTCCGACTCGCTCAGCCGGTCGGCCTGGCGGCGCATGTAGGTGATCACCGCGGCGGTGACCACGGCGATCGCGATCGGCACGATGGTGAGGTTGGGGTCGAAGCCGTCGGCGAGCCGGTTCTGCGAGACGACCACGAGCGCCGTGATCACGGCGACCAGCGCGAGCGCCTGCCCGGTCGGCAGCGTGCGCAGGCCGGTGACCAGCAGCGGGATCGCCGACCACGCGAAGCTGGGGGCGAGCACCACCAGCACGACCCAAAGCGCCAGGACCACGGTCAGCCAGGCGAGGTGCCGGTCGACGAACAGGCCGGCGCCGTACGCGACGACCAGCGCGGCGGTGAACCCGAGCACCCACGGTGCCAGGGGAGTGCCGTCGTGGCGCGTGAGGAACCGGACGGCCGAGCCGAGCACCAGCAGGAGGAACGCCGAATGCATGGCGGCGGCGAGCCATCGCGCGTCGGCGTCTTCCATGCCTTCCATGCTGGCTCCTTCCTCGTCCGGCACCAGCGTCGACCCGGTCCGGAGGCCACGCATCAGCCGATCGGATGACCCCGGTGTCAGCCGGGACGCCGACCGGATCCACCCGGTTCCGGGCTGAAGCTGGAGTCGTCGAACCGCTTGATGACGAGGAGCAAACCATGAACTCGACCCGCATCCGCATCGCCGCCGCCGTCGCCGGGCTCGCCGCCGTCGGCGCTGTTTCGTTCGCCGCTGTCCCGGCCACCGCCGCCCCGGCCACGCCCAAGGGTGTCATCCAGACGTCGCACCTGTCGATCGCTGCCGCGTCGAAGGCCGCGCAGGCCGCTTTGGACGCCGCCGGCAAGGCCGGCCAGCACGTCTCGGTCGCCGTGGTGGACCGCGACGGCAACACCATCCTGACCCTGCGCGGCGACGGCGCGGGCCCGCAGTCCTACAGTTCGGCGCAGGAGAAGGCGTTCACGGCGGTGTCGTGGAACGCGAAGACGTCCGAACTGGCCGGCCGCCTGCAGCAGACCCCGACGCTGAAGGACATCGACGGCACCCTGTTCCTGGCCGGCGCGGTCCCGGTGACCGCGGGTTCCACGCCGATCGCGGCGGTGGGGGTCGCCGGCGCGCCGTCCGGGGCGCAGGACGAGGCGTTCGCCCAGGCCGGTGTGGACGCGCTCGGCAAGTAGCGTATCTGTCGTGTTGATCAGTGATGTCCGCCCCTGGGGCGGCGAGCGCAGTGACGTCGAGCTGAGCGGTGACCGGATCGCGGCAGTCCGTCCGCACTCGCCGGGGCCGGCCTCTTTGGACGGTCGGGGCCGGTTGCTGTTCCCGGCGTTCAGCGACGTCCACGTGCACCTGGACTCGACGCGGATCGGGCTGCCGTTCCGGCCGCACACCGGCGGCCCGGGCGTGGTGGCGATGATGACGAACGACCGGGAGAACTGGCGGTCGGCGGAGGTCCCGCTGCCCGAGTGCGTCGCGGGAACGCTCGAGCGGATGATCGCCCACGGCACGACTCGCGTCCGCAGCTACGCGCAGGTCGACGTCGACTGCCGGCTGGAGAAGCTCGACGCGGTCCTGGCCGCGCGGGAGAAGTTCGCCTCTCAGGCAGAGGTACAGGTGATGGCGTTCGCGCAGGCGGGCATCCTGCGGGAACCGGGCACGCTCGAGCTGCTGGACGCGGCAATGCGGTCCGGCGCGACGCGTACGACCTGGGCTCGATCTCCGAGTCGGTCAGCCGCCGGGTCATCGACGACTTCGCCGCGCTGGACATCGCGATGACCACCGTGGCGCCGTCCGCGGCCGGTCAACTGTCCCTTTTGGACTTGGTTTCTTCGGGTGTCCGCATCGGACTCGGCGAGGACGGCCAGCGGGACTACTGGAGCCCGTACGGCAACTGCGACCTGCTGGACCGGACGTGGCAGCTGGCGTTCACCCGCGGCTTCCGCCCTGACGAGCACATCGAGCTGGCTGTGGCCGTGCCCACGATGGGTGGGGCGTCGATCATGAGCCACGACGTCCCCCGCCTGGCCGGCGTTTCCGATCGCCCCGGCCTGGCGGTCGGCGATCGAGCGGACCTGGTCCTGGTCGACGGCGAAACGCCGGCCAGCGCGGTGATGGACCGGGGCAAGGACCGGACGGTCGTCCACAACGGAGTCGTGGTGGCGGACGGTCTGGCCGTGGTCAAGCGCTAGCGAGCAGCGCGGCGATGCCGGGTTTGTGCTCGTCGCGTCGTCGCCACGTCATGGTGACGTCGGTGGTCTCGCCGGCCAGCGGAACGGCGACGGCGCCGGGGTGGTCGACCAGAGCGGGCACGATCCCGCACCCCATCCCGGCGGCGACGCACCGGCCGAGGGCGGCGAGGCTGCCGACCTCGGTGTCGATGACCGGTCCGTCGATCCGGTCCAGCATTTCCCGGAAGCCGCAGCCCTTCGGGGTTGCGAGGAACCCGACCCCGCGGAGGTCTTCGGTACGGATTTCTTCCTTCGCTGTCAAGGGGTGGCCGGGTGGCACGATGACGGCGAGCGGTGTTTCGCCGACCTTCCGGGTCGCGAAAGTCGGGTCCCGTGGTGGGTCGCCGAACGTGAAGCAAACGTCCACTTCGGACTCTCGGACGCTTTGGTACAGCTCGCCGCGGCCACCCTCCTTGAGGGTCAGCCTGACGCGCGGCCACCGGGTCCGGTAGTCGCTGAGAATGCCGGGAACCCAGTGCGCGCAGAGGGTTTCGAGCGCGCCGATGGTCAGGTCGCCGTCGGGTTCGCCGCGTTCGTCGTCGACGGCGGCCTTGGCTTCCTCGACGAGTTCCAGCACCTGGTCGGCGTACCCGACGAGGCGTTTCCCGGCGGCGGTGAGCGTCCGGTTGCCGCGGTCGAAGAGCTTCGCCCCGAGTTCGGCTTCGAGGGCCTGGATCTGTTCGGTGACGCTGGACTGCGCGTAGTGCAGTTCGGCGGCGGCCCGCGTGAGGTTGAGCGTCCGCGCGACGACGCGGAAGGTGCGCAGGTGGCGCAGTTCCATGAGATCCCCCATCGGCGTTCCCGATACCCGCCATCGTAACTCCCCGCTTCCGCCGGTGTCACGGAGCGTCCAGGCTTCCTGGTGTGGCAAGACTTCTCACGGGCCTCTCGCTGGGCTACTTCCTGGTCATGCTGGACACGACGATCGTGACGGTGGCGTTGCCGTCCCTGTCGCCGTCTTTGCCGGACCAGCAATGGATTTCCAACGGCTACACGCTGACGTTCGCGGCATTCCTGTTGACGGCCGGAGCGTGGTCGGACCGCTTCGGCGCCCGCCGCGTGTTCCGCGCCGGCTTGCTGTCGTTCGGCGCGTTGTCCTTGCTGTCCGCGGTTTCCCCGTCGCCGGCCGCGCTGATCGCCCTGCGCGCGTTGCTCGGCGTGGCGGGCGCGCTGCTGGTGCCGTCCTCGCTGTCGCTGATCGCGACGGCCTACCCGGTCGCGGCGGCCCGGGCGAGGGCAATGGGCGTGTGGGCGGCGGTGAGCGGAACGGGCCTGGTGGCGGGCCCGCTGCTGGGCGGCGTCCTGACGCAGGCCTTCGGGTGGCGCGCGATCTTCCTGGTGAACGTCCCGGTGGCACTGGTCGCGCTGGCGTTGTCCCGGACGGCTCCGCCGACGCCGCCCAAGCCGGGCCGGGTCGACTGGGTGGGCCAGGTATCGGCCGTGGTCGCTTTGTCGACATTGACGTACGCCCTGGTGGAGTCGGCGTTCTGGCTGCTGCCGGTGTTCCTGGCGGCGGCAGCGGTGTTCGTGGCGTCGCAACGGCGTCCGGACGCGATGCTGCCGATGTCGTTGCTGTCCCGGAACCTCCTGGCGGGCGCGATCGTGAACTTCGGGTTGTCGGGCGTGTTGTTCGTGCTGTCGCTCTATTTCCAGCAATCGCGTGGTTATTCACCGTCGACAACGGGGCTGGCATTCCTGCCGTTGACGATCCCGACGGCGTTCAACCCGATCTTCACGGGCCGGTTGGTGGCCCGGATCGGCCCGCGGCTCCCGGCGATTTCGGGTTTCCTGCTGATGGCGTCCGGTGTGCTGCTCCAGGCATTCTTCCCCGCTTTGTCAGTGGTCGCGTTGGCGCTGCTGGGCTTCGGGGTCTCGCTGGCGATCCCTCGCTGTTGACCGCGGTGGTCGGCTCGGCACCGCGTGAGCTGGCGGGAATGGCGGGCGGCGCCCTGAACGCGTCCCGCCAGACGGGCGCGGTCCTGGGCGTAGCGGTCCTGGGCGCCCTCCTGAACGCGACGACAACCACGACGTCCCTCGCCGTGGCCGGTGCTGTCCTGCTCGTCGGCATGTCGATCGCGGCCACCGCTTAGGATCATGTCCACTTTTTACCCTCTTTTTGGACAATCCACTGAGAACTGACCACTTTTTTGTCCTGGTGTGGGGCTCTTCTGGCTGCTTATCATCATCCGCGTGTCCGCCTACGAGTACGACGTCTTCATCAGCTACAGTCGTCACGGAAGTGCTCCGAAATGGCTGAAGAACCATTTCTATCCGAAGGTCGAAGACTGTCTGACGGACCACATGACGTCCGCGCCGAAGATCTTCATGGACAAGGCGATGGAGCGGGCGGTCGACTGGCCCGCCGCGTTGGAGAAGGCGCTGCGCCGCAGCAAGATCATGATCGCCGTGCTCACGCCGCGCTACTTCCAGTCGGCTTGGTGCATGGCGGAGCTCCGCAGCATGCGCGCCCGGGAAAGACAGCTGGGGCTGGCGAGCCCGGAACGTCCGCAGGGCCTCATCTATCCGATCCTGTATTCGGATTCGGAGAATTTTCCCGAGGAAGAGGGACTACGGCGGTCCTGGTGGGACTTCAAAAAGCTGTCCATGCCCGAACCCGTGTTCCAGGAGAGCCGTGACTGGCCGCTGTTCCACCACACGGTTCTCGAGCTCGCGCGGGATCTGTCGGAGCTGATCAGGCAGGTGCCGCCGTGGCAGCCGGACTGGCCGGACGTGGAGCGCCCCGAGCCGGTGCTGATGCCGCCGCCGCTGATTCCGAGGTTCGGCTCATGACCGGCACCGTCGTCACGTTCTACTCCTACAAAGGCGGCGTCGGACGCAGCTTCACGTTGGCGAACGTCGCCGTGCTCCTCGCCCGGTGGGGCCATCGCGTGCTCGCCGTCGACTGGGATCTCGAAGCGCCGGGACTTCACCACTACTTCCGGCCCCTGCTGGCGAGTACGCCGCGAGGCGGAGTGATCGACCTCGCCGACGACTTCCTGGCCGGCGCCGACCACCCGCGCGACTACGCGGTTCCGCTGGAGCTCGCGGAGAACGGTTCGGTGGAGTTGCTCGCCGCCGGACGTGACGACGCGAAATACACCGGCCGTGTGCAAAGCCTCGACTGGGAAGACCTGTACCGCCGCGGCTTCGCCGAGTTCCTGGAGCGATGCCGGGCCGAGTGGACCGCGAACTACGACTTCGTGCTGATCGACAGCCGCACGGGGATCTCGGACAGCGGCGGCATCTGCACCGCCCACCTGCCCGATTGGCTGGTCTTGCTGTTCACCGCGAACCAGCAGAGCGTCAACGGCGTCGTTGACATCGCCCGGCTGGCCGACCTCGCCCGCGACCGGCTGCCGTACGACCGGCAGCCGCACTTGGTGCTGCCGGTCCTGTCCCGCCTCGACAACCGCGTCGAGTACGAACGGGCGGAGGCCTGGCAAGAACGGTGTGCGGAAGCCACCTCGCCGTTGTTCCGGAACTGGCTGGACAAAACCGTGTCGCAGGAGCAGATGCTCCGGCACGTCACCGTCCCGTACGTGTCCTACTGGAGCTTCGGCGAACAGTTGCCGGTGATGGAGGAGTCCGCGCCGTCGGCGGACCAGGTCTCCTACTCGCTGGAGACGGTCGCCGCAGTACTTGCGCACCAGTTCGACCGCACCGCGCTGCTCGCCGACAACCGGGACGCGTACGTCGCTGCGGCTCGCTCGCACCGTCAGTCGTACAGCTTGGACCTGCTCGTGTCGAGCCCGCGCCCAGCGCAGCGGATCGCCAACCAGTTCATCGCGGAGCTGCGGGAGCTCGGCTTGCGGGTCGACCGCTCGTTGTCGGGGGACCCCGAGTTCCTCGAGCAGAACAGCGACCCGGCCGAACACCTCTGCCTGGTGGTCGACGGCGAGGTGAGCCGCTGGCAGGCAACAGAAGCCGAGCGGTTCCTCCGGCACGCACTCGACACCGGAGACCGGCAGCTGTTCTGCGTGCTCACGAGCCGGACCGATCGCGAGCAACTGCCCCCTTTCCTGCGAAACCTCCGGCTCTTCGTGCTGGACGCGAACACGCGGACGCGGCAGGTGGCACAGCAGCTGTACGACATCATCGCGGACGGCCCCTCGAGCCGCACCGACGCCGACCAGGTCGCGCTGCAGGACGCTGCGGCGGCATTGCGCAAGGTGCCCGACGAGCTGGCCCACCAAGGCCGGTGGGCCATCGTCGAGCAGACCGTCCGTGACATGACCACAGCGCTGGACGACGGCGACCTGGCGTCCCTCAAGGATTTGACGGTCGACTTGGAGCTGCTGAACGAAGTCCGGGCGAACGGGACCCGGATCGCGGCGCCGGCCGGGCTACGCGGCCGGATCGACGTGCTGGTCGCCCGGCTCGACCGCCGGATCGACGTGTTCACCAAGTGAGGAGTGCGGAATGGCGGAAAGGTACGGAACGCACGAGCAGGCGACGCTGCTCGCGCTCGTCGGCAAAAAGGAGCTGCCCAACACGACGCTCAGGAACGACTACGGGATCAATCTGACCCCATCCGGCCGGGGGAAGCTGAACAAGGCCGGGCTGCTGGTCACCCGCAAGGAGAACAACCGGCTGGTGCACGAGATCACCCCGGCCGGAGTCGAGTGGTGCGAGTCGGCGCTGGAGCACATCGAGACGCCGCCACGGGCCGGTGCCTTGGCCAGGGTCATCTTTGAGTGGTTGCGCGGCATCGTCAAATACCTGCGAAAGAACGAGATTCGTCTCACCGACGTGTTCGAGCCGGACGACCTCGAATCGTTGATCCGGGTGGCCTACACGGAACTGTCCGACGAGCCTCAGGACTGGGTGAGGCTGGCCAAGCTGCGTCCCAAGCTCAACGGAGCGGAGAAGGGCGAAGTCGACAAGGTGCTCCTGGCGATGACCCGGACCGGTCTGGTCCACCTCGCGCAGTCGGCCAACAGCAAGGCTCTCACCGACGCCGACCACGCGGCCGCGATCCGGATCGGCAGCGAAGACAAGCACCTCGTGGCGATCGAGGAATCATGACCGAAGAACTGCGCCAAGCGCTCGCCGCAGTGCGGTTCAACTCCGCTGAAACCCCGGACGACGTCTGGGCCGTGTCGCCGTTCCACGTCGAGGGTCTGCACACGCGGGCCGAGCAGCGCATTTTCTCGAGCATGGCCGACGCGAAAGCGAGTCGGGGGCCGAGTCCGATCGGACTCACCCTCCAAGGGCAGAAGGGAGTGGGCAAGACTCACCTGCTCGGCCGGGTGAGGCAGGCCGTGCAACGGGACGGTGGCTACTTCTTCCTGATCGACCTCACGACCGGTGCCGCGTTCTGGGAAGACGTCGCCCGTGCCGTGCGCAGCGAACTGTGGCGGAAAGACGACGACGGCGAACTCCAGCTGACCAAGCTGCTGCAGCGGTTGTGCGATGAGGCGAAGCCGCCTGAGCCGGTCGCCGCGGCCGTTCTCGGGCGCACACCGCTGACCGTCGACGACCTGCACGGTTTCGTCGCAGCCCTCCGGCGGATCGATGCCCAGGTCGCGGTCGAGTGCGCGGACACGATCCGCGCGCTCGTGCTGTATTCCGCGATCGACAGCAAGCAGATGAAGATCGGCACCGACTACCTCACCGGGGTCGTGGAAGGGACCGGCGGCGAGCGTCAGACGTGGGGCATCCACCCGCATCCGAAGCCCCACCGCGCCCTCGTCGCGGAACTTTCGCGGGTGCTCGCGCTCACCGGGCACAGCGTGGTGGCGATCGACCAGCTCGACTCGCTCGTCAACAAGGCCCACACGGCGCTCGGCGACCAGGTGGACGCGGAGCTGGCCGGCGAGCTCACGCTCATCGCCGACGGCTTGATGCAGTTGAGGGAAACGACCCGACGGACGCTGTCCATAGTCGCCTGCTTGCCGGACACCTGGAGCCTGCTGAACTCGGTGGTGACCGCCACGGTATCCGACCGGTTCACCAGGACGCCGCTGCTCGGTGCCATCGCCGATCCGCGGCTCGGCCAGGCACTGGTGGCGAAGTGGCTGACGACGATCTACGACCGCGCGGGCTTCACGCCGCCTCATCCCACGTGGCCGGTCGCACCCAGTGCGTTCGGTGAATCGTGGCTGAGCTACACGCCAAGGCAGCTGCTGAGGCGCGTGCAGGAGCATGCCGAGGCGTGCCTCAACGGAGAGATCCGAGAGCTCGGTTCGTTCGACGAGAAGCCGATCGATCTCGTCGTGCTCCCGCCGCGGGTCCAAGCGGAGCCGGGCTATTTCGCGGAGTTCGACCGCCAGTTCGAGGAGCTGTGGAGGAGCGCCGACGTCAGTGCCGCGCTGAACCAGCACACCGAGGACGACATCATGCCGGAGCTGCTGCACGCCGGCTTGCGCTCGTGGATCACCGAAGTCGGCAACGACGACAAGTCGTGGGAGACCGAGCCTCCGGACGTGGCAGGCGACCTGCACGCCGGTCTGCGCCGAACCATAGACGAAGAGCGGGACATCGCCGAGCGCTGGGCGTTCCGCGCCATCGCCCCTCGGCACGGCAACGGCATCCTGCGCCGGATACGGGACGCCAGGGAAGCCGCCGGGATCCGGGACGGCGTGCGAAACCGGCACCTGGTGCTGCTCCACCACGGTTCGAAGGGCTGGACCGGAGGCAAGACCCGCGTGCTGGTCGGCGACTTGGCACGCGCGGGCAGCCCTCGGGTCGAGATCAAGGAGGACGACGTCCGGGCGTTCTGGGCCCTCAGCCAGATGCTCACGAAGCAGAGTTACGAGCTGCTGAACTGGCTGGTGTCCCGCAAGCCCGCGAGCAAGACCGGCCTCCTGCGCCAGATCTTGCCCGACGCGGGACAGCCGCGCGGCAACCAGCGGGAGACCCGGCCACCGCCGGCACCGGAGAAGTCACCCGAGAGTCAAAAGCCGCCTGCGTTGACGGAACAGCCGCCAATGCAGGCCGAGACAGCCGAGCAGCAGCTCGGCGAGTTCACCCTCGGCCTCGATGGCGAGATCCGTATCGAGCTCGAGTCCCTCCGTAAGCACGCGGTGATTTTCGCCGGTTCCGGGACCGGCAAAACTGTTCTTCTACGCCGCATCATCGAGGAGTGCGCGCTGCACGGCGTGTCCGCCATCGTCCTCGATCCGAACAACGATCTCGCGCGGCTCGGTGATGCCTGGCCGGCAGCGCCCGACGGCTGGCGACCCGGGGACGCGCAGAGCGCCGCCGATTACCTCGCCAACACGGAGGTGGTCATCTGGACTCCGGGACGGGCCGGCGGGCGGCCGCTCAGCTTTCACCCGCTGCCGGACTTCGCCGGCGTCCGGGACGACGAAGACGAGTTCACCGCGGCCGTCGAGGCAGCGGTGGCCCGGCTCGTGCCGCACGCCCGGGTCGCCGGTGGTGCGAAGGCGGCTGTGCGGGGGCAGGCTGTGCTGCGCGAAGCGCTCACGCACTACGCGCGGAAGGAGTCCCGCAGCCTGTCCGGGTTTGTCGACCTGCTCGCCGAGCTGCCGATCGGGGTCAGCAAGCTCGCCACCGGCACCAAGACCGCTGCCGACCTGGCCGAGACGCTGCGGGCCGCGATGGTCAACGATCCACTGCTCGGCGGCTCTGGCGAACCCGCGGACCCCGCCGTCCTGCTGACGCCGTCGCCGGGCAAGCGGGCCAGGCTGTCGGTGGTCAGCTTCGTCGGGCTGCCGTCCGAAGAGCAGCGGCAGGGCTTCGTGAGCCAGCTGCAGTTGGAGGTGTTCGCGTGGATCAAGCGCCACCCCGCGGCCGACCGGCCCCTCGGCGGGTTGTTCGTGATGGACGAAGCCCAGACGATCGCACCGTCCGGCGGCTGGACGGCCAGCACGCAGAGCACCATCCTGCTCGCCTCGCAGGCTCGTAAGTACGGCCTCGGCCTGCTGCTGGCAACGCAGGCGCCGAAGGGCTTGCACAACCAGGTCACGGGTAACGCGACGACGCAGTTCTTCGGCCGCCTGAACAGTCCGGCGCAGGTCGCTGCGGCGAACGAGATGGCGAGGGCCAAGGGCAGCAGCGTCGGGGACATCTCGCGGCTGGAACGCGGGCAGTTCTACGTCACCGGCGAGACGTTCGGGTTCCGCATGATGCGGGCTCCGCTCTGCCTGAGTCACCACCCACCCAGCCCGTTGCGCCTGGAAGAGGTACTCGACCGGGCCCGCAACGGCCGCTGACGGAAAGGCCGCGTTCCGAGGGGAACGCGGCCTTTTCTTTTTGTGCACTGTTGACCGATCCCGTGGGAAACGGTCAACTCCTTGTCGGTAAAACGTCGATGACGAATCCTGATTGCAGGGCCCGGAATTCCGGCAAACGCCCTGAACAATCACCCTCATCAAGGAGGATTCGTCATGTCCTTGCCCAAGAAGCTGGCCAAAATCGGCGGTCCCGTGCTCGCGCTCTGCATCGTCGCGGCGGCTCCGGTGATCGGTTCCACCTCGGCGTACGCCGACGGCGCCGGCGGTACGCCGCCGGCCAGCAGCACCACCAACCCGCCGCCGGCGGGCACCGACGGCAACCCCTGGCACGGGTGACGATCGCCGGGCCGGTCGTGACAGGTTCACGACCGGCCCGGCAATTGCGTGGAAGGCGCGGAAATGGTGTACTCGGATGTAGTGGAAATGGAGGTCGGCATGGCCGGGACATTCGGTGCGTCATTGCGGGAATTCCGGGCGGCTGCCGGGATCTCGTTGGGTGAGCTGGCCAAGCGGGTCAACTACAGCAAGAGCTACATCAGCAAGATCGAAAACGACCTCAAGCCACCGAACGCCATGCTCGCGCGGATCTGCGACCGGGTGCTGGACGCCGGTGGCGCGCTGATCGACTCGGCGCGTGAGACACAGGCGCAAACGCAGGCCGTGAATACGCTGGACCGCCGCCAGATGCTGACGGGCGGCGCAGGCGCGGTCCTCGGCATCGCACTGGCGAGCGGTCCGCGGCCGATCCTCGACGAGCACGTCGTGACCGGGCTGAGCGCGTCCTTCGAGCACTTGCGCACGCTCGGCATGCAGACCAGTCCCGCGGTGATCCTCGAGTCGCTCGTCACCCAAACCAATACGGTCCATGCCCTGGGTAGAGGGAATCCCGAGCCTCTGCGGTCGCGGCTGCTGCTGCTCGCGGCCCGAATGGCCGAGTACACCGGGTGGCTGAGTCAAGAGGCCGGCAACGACCAGGACGCGCTGACGTGGACCCGGCACGCTTCGGAGCTGGCCCGGATCGCCGGAGATCGTGACATCGTCAGCTACGCCTACGTTCGGGAGGCTGGACTGGCACTGTACCGGCAGGACGCGATCAGCACCATCGACCTCGCTCAGCAGGCGCAGAAGCTCGGCCGGGCCGGTTCGCGAACGTTCGGCTTGGCCGCCCGGAGAGAGGCACAGGGCCATGCGCTCGCCGGCGACCTGGCGGCTTTCGAGCGGGCGATGGACCGCGCGGCCGGTCCGCTTTATTCATCCACTGTGGACGACTCCGGCTACCCCGTGCTGGGTTCGACCGCGCCGGATCCGCTCGCGCTGGCCCGCGGTTGGTCACTCGCCGACCTCGGTCAGGCCGGTGAGGCGGCGGCCATGCTGGACGCGGAGCTGTCGCGGGTGCCGACGACCAACCGCCGCACGAGGGCGAGGTTCGGCGTCCGGCAGTCCCTCGCCCACGCGTTGGATGGCGAAATCGACGAAAGCTGCCGGACCCTGGCCGGGACGATCGGCGACGCGGCGCAGGTCGACTCCGCGACGGTGCGCGCCGACCTGCGGGAGCTGAGCCGGTGCCTCAGCAGGTGGCGCACCCACCAGACCGTCCGGGAGATCTACCCCGAGCTCAGCCGCGTACTGCACCGGCACTGACTTCACCGGGGGCCGCAAGCGCACTCCAGAGCAGCGCGTTCGTCGCGGACCTGCGCGGCCTCCGGCAGGTCGAGCGCGGCGAACTCGCTTTCGGCCGCGGCCCAATGGGTGACGGCACCTTCGTGGTTGCCCAACGCGTGCAGCGTCTCCGCGACCCCGCGGTGCGCTCGGGCCTGGTACGCCCGGTTCCCGGCGCCGTCGGCCAAGTCCAAAGCCGCTTGGCAGGCGGTGAGCGCGTCCTGCCGAGCACCCATGGCCAGTGCGGTCGCGCCGCGGTCGAGGTAGAGCTGGGTGCGCAGGTCGGCGTCCGGCACGTTCGCCGCCACCTCCCTGGCCTTGTCGTGGTAGCGCACGGCTTCGGGAAACCGGCCGCGTTGCCGGTGCACGTTGCCGATGTTGTTCAGTGCGTAGGCTTCGACACAGCGGTCGCCGACTTCGACGGCGTGAGCGTGCGCGTCGGTGTAGCTGGCCAGCGCCTCGGACAGCTGACCCAGCCGCTCTTGAACCGACCCGAGGTTGTTGAGGGTGTGCGCGAGGCCCTGCACGTGCCGGATCTCGCGCAGCGTCCGTGCCGCGGATCGGTGCTGGTCCAGCGCGACGTCGAGGTTGCCATGCAGCTCGTTGAGGTAGCCGAGCATGCTCAGCGCGTGGGCCTCGCCTCGCCGGTCCTCACTCTGCTCGTACTTGATCAGCGCGACCTCGAGGTGTGCCATCGCCTGGTCGTGCCGGCCGAGTTCCATCGTGGGGATGGCGAGTGCGCACAACGTCGCCGCCTCGCCCCCCTGGTCACCGAGGCGATGCCATTTCGGCAACGCCTGCGCAGCCAGCTCCAGCGCTTCCGAGAGCTGCCCGCGCCGGTCGTGCGCGGTGGCCAGCCGCAGCAGCACGTGGGCCTGGCCGTAGTCGTTGCCCGGATCGGCCGAGACGGTCTTCCACGCGAGTTCGAGGGTGCTGATCCAGTCCTCGAACTGGTTCGTCGTGTTGAAGTAGCGCCACAGCAGCACGGCCAGCCGCCAAGTGTGCTCGGGTAGGTCGTGCCGTGCTGCGTAGTGGATCGCAGCGACGAGGTTGTCCCGCTCGGCGGCGATCCACCGCAAGCCGCTGTCCGCGTCGAGGAAGAGCCGCGTCACGGGACTGGACCGGTCCGTCGCGGGGAGCTGAGCCCGGTCGAACGGGTAGGCGGCGCCCACGGCGGCGGCCAGCGTGACCAGGTAGAAGTCGAGCAGCCGCACCACTGCGGCAGCCTGGTCGGGCGGCGGCTCGACCGCGGCGAACTCCTTGAGCGGATCCAGCATGAGGTACCGCTCCGGCGCGGCCTCCTCGAGGAGGCTCACCTCGTGAAGGTCGTCGAGCAGCATTCGCGCCTCAGTGACGTCGCAGCCGGCGAGGGCCGCCCCGCCGGCGACGTCGAGATCCGGGCCGGGCATGCTGCCGAGCAGCCGGAACAAGGCGCGTTGGGGCTCACCGAGCTGCTGGTACGACACCCGGACGGCAGCGGTGCCGTCGGTTTCGCCGTTGTCCGCGCCCCAGGGCCCGCTTTCGTCGAGCAGGCGGAGCAGGTGTCCCAACGGCCACTGGTCGTGCCGCCGGAACAGCGCGGCAGCCACGCGGATGGGCATCGGGAGGAAGCCGCACCGCCGGACGATCGCGGCCACTTCGGCCGTACGGCCGCGGACCCGTGGCGGGTCGGTCAGCGTGTGGAACAGCTCGGCCGCTTCGCCGGGTGGCAGCGGCGAGAGCCGGAGGTGGTCCCCGGTGTCCGGGTCACCCGTCCGCCGGCTGGTGACGATCGTCAGGCACCCCTCGGCCTCGGGGAGCAACGGCCGGATCTGCTCCGCAGACGCGGCGTTGTCCAGCACGATCAGCGTGCGGGTGCCCCACAATGTCATCTGGTAGAGCGTGACCTTGCGGCCCACGGTGGCCGGGATCTGCTCGGCCGGCACACCGAGGTCGATCAGCAGCTCGGTCAGGGCGTCACCGACGTCGACCGCGGCCACACCGGGCGTGAACCCGTTCAGGCGGGCAGAGAGCTGTCCGTCGGGGAAGCGGTCGCGCAGCCGATGGGCCGCTTCGATCGCCAGGCCGGACTTGCCGACGCCGGGTGCGCCGCTGATCCAGACAGCGCGGCGGCCGGCTACCGCGGCCGCCTCGATCGCGGCGAGCTCCGCGGCGCGGCCGGTGAACCCGCCAGGCCGCGACGGCAGAGAGCTGGGCGGATCGCCTTGTTCCGCTCGCGCGGCGAGCTTGCGCAGCACGGGCCCGGGCTCCATGCGCGCGGCGGCGAGGGCGTCGAGGGTGGCGTGGAAGACGCGCAGGGCAGCCATCCGGTCGCCGCCGGCGAGCAATGCGCGCATCAGCAGCTCGGCGTGCTTCTGGCTGGCCGGGTCGGCTTGGACGAGCGGCCGCAGCCGGTCGCGCGCCGGTCGGTGATCGCCGGACTCCAGCTCGAGTTCGGCCAGGTCGCCGACCACATCGGCATAGCTTTCGTCCGGTGAGATCACCTCGGCGCCACCGACCCGGTCGATGTCGATGTCTTCGAGGAACTTCCCTCGCCAGAGGCCGACAGCCTCACGTAGGAGGGTGATCGCTCGGTGCGGGTCGCCGGGGAGGGCTGCGGCTGCTTCGGCCCGCAGCCGGTCGAACCGCACGGTGTCGAGCTGGTCCTCGCCGACCCGCAGCAGGTAGCCGGTAGGGGTCGTCTCGATGCCCACGTCGCCGACGTCCTGCACGACGTCGCGCAGTCGCTTGATGTAGCTGCGCACCAGGGTGGGCTTGATCTCCCGGCCGGGCCAGACGATCTCGGTGAGCCGGGCGGGAGTCACCGGCCTGTTGGCGTGCAGGAGCAGCACGACGAGGACGAACCGCTGCTGCTGGTCACCCAGCTGCACCGGGGCGCCGTCTTGCCACGCCTCCAGCGGGCCGAGCATCCGAAACTCCACGCAGCCTCCCCGCGTCAGCTTGCTGTCCGCAATTGACATCGCGCAATCGGCCGTAAGGGTTTCGAAAATCCGCA
The DNA here is from genome assembly GCF_055633805.1 of Amycolatopsis sp. NPDC114478. Lineage (NCBI taxonomy): Bacteria > Bacillati > Actinomycetota > Actinomycetes > Pseudonocardiales > Pseudonocardiaceae > Amycolatopsis > Amycolatopsis sp. NPDC114478. Next base: position 256,801 of record NZ_JBVKDO010000014.1, read on the forward strand.
TTTCTTCCACGTTCGATACACGCGGGCTTGCCACGCTGCGCCGGTGAACCAGGGGCGTGAAGGAGAAACCGGGATGGGGTCCGATGTGTTGCCGTGCTACGTCGCTTGCGATGTGTCGCTTTCGATGGCCGATCACATCGATGAGCTGAACACCGGGTTGCGGGAGTTCCGCGGCGCGGTCCACGCCGACGCATCGGTCACCGACAGGGTGCTCTGCAGCGTGGTCAGCTTCGGGGAGACCCCGCACGTTGTGCAGTCGCTGCTGCCGATGGACGAGCTTGCCGAGCTCCCTCCTCCCCGTGCGTGCGCCGGGACCAACTTCGGGCCGGCGTTCGCCTTCCTGCGCGAGGTCGTCGAGCGCGACGTCGTCGCCCTCGAGCGGCACCGCCTTCGGGTCCATCGTCCGGTGGTGTTCTTCCTGTCCGACGGACAGCCGACCGATCCGGTGACCTGGCCGGCGGCGTTCGCCTCGCTGACCGACCCGACGTGGGCGCGGCGCCCCCACGTCGTGGCGTTCGGTGTCGGTGACGCGGACGCGGACGCGCTCGGCCGCATCGGCACGTTCCGCACGTACCTCGGCCGCGACGGTATCCGCGTGGGGACGGCGCTGATCGCCTCGGTGATGCACGTTCTGTCCACTTCACGTCCACCGGCTGCCCGCACCCTGTTCGGAAAGGAGACGTCATGGAAACGCACTGAAGGAGACCGACCGTGAGCGGGCAAACCGAGCTGGTCCAGGAGCTGAAGACCCTCCGCAAAGGACGTGGCCTGCAGGGCCGGGTCGAGGAGCGGGTCGGGCCGGTCCTCCGGTTGGCCTGTGCGGTTGCGGAGGATGACGGTCTGGTGGCGATCCGCGCCAAGGTGGCGGGGCGCCTGACCGAACTGGCGTCGCACCTGCCCGAGGACCTTCGCCTGGCGGCGTTGGCGGCCTTCGCGATCAACGCGGAGGCTCACCAGCCGCTGTACCAGGACCGGGTTCGCTGGGCGGCGATGCGCGTCGACCGCGACCCGCGCACGGTCCGGCGTCGCGTGGACGAGGCGATCGACCTGCTGGCGGAGCTGGCGGCGGGGTCGGTGGACGCTCGCCCCGCCTCTCCGGCCGACAGCTGGCACACGGTGTCGCTCGCCGTGGCGATGGTCTTGGACCAGCCGCAGCCTTCCGTGCTGGAGCGACGCCGGGTGGTCGCAGACCAGGACGGGGTGAGTTCGCTCGAGCTCGCGGTGTCGCTTCCGGCCGGCTGCGAGGACCTGTCGGCGACGGTGTTCTACGGTGGGACGCTGGTGGACCGGGGCATGGAGGCGACCGACCGGCGGGGGTTCGAGCTGCGGCTGCCCAGGCCGCTCGCCCGCGGGGAGACGTGGGAGCTGGCTGTCCTGTTCCGGCCGGCGGTGTTGCGTCCGTGCATGGTTTGCGTGCCCCGGCACTTCTGCGAGCTGTTCGACTTGCGGGTCCGGTTCGGACCCGACAAGCCTCGTGAGGTTTGGGCGCTGGAGGGGGCCTTCCAGCGCGACGCCTCGGACCCGGGCTTCCGGGGACGGCGGTGCGAGGTCGATCCGACCGGGGAGCTGCACATGCAGTTCCACCGGCTCACGCCGGGGATGGCCTACGGCGCGCGCTGGGTGGAACCGGCTGCCCGGGAGGAACCGGGTTAGCTGGTCATTTCCTCGAGGAACTCCTGCGTCTCCCGGTCCGTCGAGTGGATGGCCGTCCCGCGCATACCCCGGGTGAGCAGGACCTTGTAGGTGTTCTTGATCAGCGAGGCGAAGTGCAGGTCGTCGGCGCGCTTGACCGACGGGTCCTTCGAGTCGGATCGGCTGGGCACCCACATTCCGTCGCGGCGCACCAGGTCCGGGCCGAAGATGACTCCGGACCAGTCGTATTCGAAGCCCTGGGCGGTGTAGATGCAGCCGACCTGACCGAAGCCGCGGCTGTCGGTCGCCCAGAAGTCCGATTCGGGAACGCCCGGCACCGCCCGCTTGCCCTCGGACTTCGCGTTCCAGGGCCGTTTCCAGGATCCGATGTGGACGTCGTCGACGAGGTGCCGTTCGCCTCCTTCCCCGACCGGGTCGCTCCACCGCCAGCAATAGCCCGCCGTGAGGCGGGCGACGCCGCCGTGCGCGGCCTGCTGGTTCAGAGCGTGTCTCACTTGGATGTTGGTTGAGGTGCGGGCATGATCTTGGCCTGTGATGGACGAGTTGTCGCAGCGGCTGGTGCCGGACGAGTTGTG
>NZ_JBVKDO010000015.1:0-258494 GCF_055633805.1 Amycolatopsis sp. NPDC114478
CCGCTACGAACGCAAACCCACCCACTACCTCGCCTTCCTTACCCTCGCCGCCGCCATCACCTGCTACAAGAAACTCGCCAAATGAGACAAGCCCTAAGCGATACCTCTTTTCCGCGCGTAGCGTTGAGCCGTTTCGCCCCGACATCCGTGTTGTGGGCACGGTGGTGGGATAGGGGAATGCGGGGATAGTGCCATGAAACATCCGGGGCCGTTGTTCACATTGCTCGCCGGGGTCGTGCTCGCCGGCGGGATCGGGATCGTCAACCTGGCTACCGGGACGGGCGTCGGGCCGGTCGCCGGGGCCGCCAACGCGGCCGCCGGCAGTTCGGTGGCCCCGCCCAAGACGTCGGAAGCGCCGAAAACCGAGGCGCCCCAGGCACAAGCACCCGCGAGGGCGGACTACGCCGGGCGCGTCACCGGCGGCGGCGCGTCCGTCGCGGTGTCGGTGCGCGACGGCCACGCGATCGCCTACCTCTGCGACGGCAAGAAGGTCGAAGCCTGGCTGCAGGGCGTCACGGTCGGCGGGAAGCTCGACCTCAAAGGGGCGAAGAACTCGAGCCTGACGGGCAGCTTCGATGCGGCGGCGGTGACCGGCACGGTGACGGCGTCCGGAAAGACGTGGCAGTTCACCGCGCCCCCGGCGAAGAAACCCGCGGGGCTCTACCGCGCGACGCCCAAGGTGAAGGGCAAGCAGGCGAAGGTCGGCTGGATCGTGCAGCCCGACGGCAGCCAGGTCGGCATCCTCACTACGGACGCGGACTCGGCGGCCGCCCCCGCGCTCGACGCGGCGGCCGGCACCGCGACCGTCGACGGGGCAGCCGTCACCGCCGAGCCGCTCAGCGGCCTGACCGGGTCCGGTGACTTCTGATGACCACGGCGGGCAACCGCGCCGCGGCCGCGCTCCTCGTGCCGCTGGCCGTCGGCGCCGTCGTCTCGGTGGCGCTCGGCGTCTACGGCAACCTGCACACCCCGACCGGCGTCGCGGTCGACGTCGCCGGCTTCTCCAGCCCGCAGTCGGTGAAGGCGTGGCTGGCGACGGTAGTCGTCGTGCTGGCCGTCGTGCAGCTGCTGTCGGCACTGGCGATGTACGGGAAACTGGGCCGGACCGTCCCGGCGTGGGTGTCGCCGGTGCACCGCTGGTCGGGGCGGCTGGCGTTCCTCGTCTCGATCCCGGTGGCGCTGCACTGCCTCTACGCGCTCGGGTTCCAGTCGTTCGACACGCGCGTCCTCCTGCACTCGCTGCTGGGCTGCTTCTTCTACGGCGCGTTCGTCGCGAAGATGCTGCTGCTGCGCAAGGACGGCGCGCCCGGCTGGTCGCTCCCGGTCCTCGGCGGGCTCGTGTTCACCGCGCTCGTCGGGCTCTGGCTGAGCGCGTCGCTGTGGTTCTTCACCCAATCGGGCTTGACCTTCTAGGGGGCGATCGTGGGCAACGACGAAACGGACCGGGCGGTGACCCGCCGGACCGCGATCGCGGTGGCCGGGGCGGGCCTGGCGGCGGGCTGCAGCACCTACGGCGGCGGCTCGGGAGCGCCGTCCTCGGCCGCGCAGCAGCCCGCGGCACCGGGCGGCACCGAGCTGGGCGCGACCGGCGACGTCCCGGTCGGCGGCGGCAAGGTGTTCGCGGACAAGCAGGTGGTGGTGACCCAGCCGGCAGCGGGCACGTTCGCGGCCTTCTCGGCGATCTGCACCCACCAGGGCTGCACGGTCGACACCGTCGCGGACGGCACGATCAACTGCCCGTGCCACGGCAGCAAGTTCAAGATCGCCGACGGCTCGGTCGCGCACGGCCCGGCGGCGAAGCCCCTCGACAAGAAGCAAGTCACCGTCGCGAACGGCAAGATCACGCTGGCCTAGGTGTAGGCCTTCGCAACGGTCATCCCCGCTATCGTCCACAGTGGACCCGACGTGTCCAGCGCACCGGACAGGACGGTCCCGTCCGCGCAAGCGAACCGGGTCCCCGAATCCTCGGGGACGGCTGCGCACTGCGCGCCGTTCACCAGCGCCAGCAGGAACGGGTCCGCCGTCCCGCCGGGGTCCGGCGGCGTGGGCAAGGCGCCGCTGTAGGTCAGCGCCACCGCCTTCACCGCCGAGACCGGGCAGACCACCCGCGTTCCCGGGACGGCGAAGCACGGGTCGTACGTCGTGCCGCCGCTCGTGCAGCGGTACGCGTCGTGGCGACCGGACACCGCGGACACCGACGCGCACGCGCCGGTCGCGCGGCCCGTCGTGGCTCGCGGCTGGTACTCGACGGTCTGCGTGAACCGCTGCGCGCGGCTCGTCGTGACCGGGACGGTGAAGTCGGGCTGCGCCGCGGCGAGACCGGCCGTCACCGGTCCGATCCCGGGCTCGAGGAACCGGCGCACCACGTCGCCACCGGCCGGCCGGCACGACCCGAGCGCGGCCCACACGGCGGCCTCCGGCCGGTCCGCGGTGACGTGCTCCGCGCCGGCGTCGGCGGCGCAAGCCAGCACCTCGGGCGCGGGCCCGGCGGCGTCGGTCATGCCGAACAGCGCGGCGAGGCGGTGCGCGGCCGCCGCGAGCGCGGTGCCGATCGCGGGGCCGGGCTCGGCCTGGCCGCGGACGGTGCCGGGAAGCCGGCCGAACGGGACGTCGTAGGTCACGGCGGCGCCCGGCCAGAGCAGGTCACGCTGCCGCGGACGCCCGGACGGCTGGCCGACGGTGACCGTCCGGGCGGTCGGTTCGGGCCAGCCCGGCGGCGGGGTGAGCCGGTAGGGCACGCGGGCGTTCGACGTCAAGGTGACACTCGCGCGGCCACCGCCGGCGGTCACGCAGGGGGACAGCGGCGGCGCCGAGCCCAGGGCGACGACGACGCCGTCGGAGCCGGCCGAGCGGCCCGCGCAGCCCGGCCGCGGCGCGGGATCCGGCACGGCCTCACGGCCCAGCGCGGCGAAGTCCAGCAGCCCGCCCCAGAACGCGCCCGGCCGGGCGAGGTCCGCGACGATGCTCCGGCTCGCGGCGTCGTAGACCGCGGGGACGAGCGTCCGCCCGCCGATGACGACGGGCCCGAACCCGGCCGGCGGGGCCGCCGGTACCGGGATCCGCACCCGGACCGGCCCGGCGCCGTCGAAAGCCAGGTCCGCGCCGCCGCCGACCCGTCGCGTCAACGGCGCCGCGGCGGCCGGTTCGGGCGCGGGCCGCACCGAGACGCGGGTCCCGGCGGGCGCGTCGACCTCGATCCCGGCGACCGTCCCACCCGGACTCGCCGTCGCGGAAAACCGTTGCTGCACCAGCACTCCGGCCGCACCGAGCAGCAGCACGAGCACCGCCGCGGTCAGTGCGAGCCGGGCCGGCCGGTCGTTCGTGGCCATCGGCGCCTCCCGGAACACCTACCTCCGGCAAGTCACCGGACGCATCCCGGTCGTTAGCCGCCGTGGCCCAACCGTGACCGCGCCCGACCTGGGCTGGGGTGGTGGCCGAGCTCGCCCAAGTGAACGTCGCGGTGCCGCGGGCCCCGCTCGACGACCCGGTGATGGCCCGGTTCGCGAACGCCCTCGACGCCGTCGCGCGGCTCGCCGAAGCGGCGCCCGGGTTCGTCTGGCGGCTCGGCGCCGAATCGGGGCACGCGGTCCTCGCCACCTCCGCCGGCGTCGAAGTGGTCGTCAACGTTTCGGTGTGGCGCGACTACCGCAGCCTGCACGAGTTCGTCTGCCGCAGCGCGCACGGCAGGTTCCTCCTGCGCGCCGCCGCGACTGGTTCACGCCGGCGCCGCCGCCCGCGACCGCCCTGTGGTGGGTGGCCGGCGGCCGGCAGCCCACTGTCGGCCAGGCGCTCGCGCGGCTGGGATTCCTGCGGGACCACGGACCCTCGCCGCAGGCGTTCACGCCGGTGCACCGGTTCACCGTGGACGGACGCCGCTGCCGGTAATCGGTCGCCGCCCGGCGGGCTGTCTGGCACCATCGGACCGGTGAGCCCGCTCGAGATCGCCTGCGACGAGTCGGGCTCCGAGGGCGAGAACCTCGTCGGCGGCGAGACGGACGTCTTCGCCCACGCCGGCGTCCGGCTGACACCGGAGGACGCTCGCGCCTGCGTGAGCGAGATCCGGGCCCGGATCGGCTCGCCCGCCGAGGAGTACAAGGCCAACCACCTGCTGCGCGCCAAGCACCGCGCGGTGCTGGAGTGGCTGCTCGACCCCGGCGGCCCCCTCGCCGGGCGCGGGCACGTGCACCTGACCGACAAGACGTTCTTCGCCGTGCGGGCCGCCGTCACGCTGCTGGCCGAGCACGGCACCGACACGATGGCGCGCACCCTCCACCGCACCGGCCCGGCCGCGTTCGGCGCCGAGCGCTGGGCGTACTTCCTGGCCGCGTTCACCAGCGTGCTGCGGCTGCGGCCGCGGCGCGGCGTGACCACGTCGCCCGCCGAGTTCTTCGCCCTCGCCCGCGAACTCGCCGCGGTCCCCGGCGAGGCCGGCGAAATCGTCGCTCTCCTCGCGGACGGCGCCGGCCGCGTCGACGGCTACCGCGTCCGGCTGGCGACCGACCCCGGGCTGGTCCCGGTGCTCGATCCGCTGGTGCCCGCGGTGATCCACACCGTCCGGCACTTCAGCGCCGGCGGCACCCCGGTCGCCCTGGTCCACGACGAGCAGCTGGCCCTGACCGGCGAGCGCGTGCTGCAGCTCAAGGCAACGCTCGGGCACCGGCTGGCCGGTGTCCGGTTCGTCGACTCGCGCTCCGACGCCCGCGTGCAGGTCGCCGACTTCCTCGCCGGGGTCGCCCGCCGGATCGCCTCGGACGCGCTCAACGGGCGCGGCGACCCGCGGCTCACCAAGCTACTGAAGTCCTTTGTGGACACCGAGTCCGTGTGGAACGCGCTCAGCAGTTGACGATCTGCGTCGGCGACGAGGTGTTGTCGAGCCGCTTGACGTACGCGCCGCCGCTGCGGTGGGCGCACGCCGCGTCCTTCGTGCCGAACGGTCCACTGTAGACGGCGTACACGTCGGCACCCTCCACCCGCTGCCGCAGCGAGCCGCACCCCGTGCTCGGCGCGTGCAGGTACCCCGCGCCCGGGTGGGCGTCCAGGAACCGCTGGACGTCGGCGCGGTAGCGGCCCGGGGTGATGGCGGACCCGAGGATCACGACGAACGAGCCGTCGCACGGCGGCGTGCTCATCGCCGTCGCCAGGCCGAGGTCGGCGCCGCCCACGACGCTGGTGGACGTCCGGACGCTGACCTGCGTGGTCGTGACCGGCGGCGCGGTCACCGGCGCCGCCGCGGGCGACGTCGTCGAGGGCGGGGCCGAGGGCGGGGTCGAGCCGGAAGCGGCCTGCGACGACGGCTTGAGGACGGTGAACCACCCGACGACGGCCACGAGCGCGAGCAGCGCCACCGCGGCGACCAGCCACGGCACCTTCGACGGCCGCCGGGGCGCCGGGCCCGGCGCCATCCGGGTGGCCTGGCGGGTCGGGGGAGCGGCGACGGGGACCGGGCTGGTGCCGCCGAGCGCGGCCCGGGCGGCGGCCGCCAGCTCCGTCACGCTGCCGAAGCGCACCGCGGGGTCTTTCGCCATGCCCCGCGCGATCACACCGTCGAACGCGGCGGGCAGCCCGGGCCGCAGCGTGCTCGGCAGTGGCGGCGGCTGGTGCAGGTGCGCGCCGATCAGCGACGCGGCCGTCGCCGCCGCGAACGGCTTGCTGCCGGTCAGGCACTGGTGCAGCACGCACGCGAGCGAGTAGACGTCGACGCGGTGGTCGGCCGGCCCGTCGGTGAAGCGCTCGGGCGCCATGTAGTCCAGGGTGCCGACGGCGCCGCCGGTGGCGGTGATCCCGGTGGCGGGCCCGGCCGCGCGGGCGATGCCGAAGTCGACGAGGTAGGCGAACCCGGTCGCGCCGACCAGTACGTTCGACGGCTTGACGTCCCGGTGCACCAGGCCTTCGGCGTGCGCGGCCGCCAGGGCCTGGGCGACCTGCCCGACGACGTCGACCGCCTCGGCCGGGCCCAGCGGGCCGCCCGCGGCCAGCCGGGTGCCGAGGTCGTCGCCGTCGACGAGCCGCATGTCGAGGTAGAGCCGCCCGTCGATCTCGCCGTAGGCGTGGATCGGGATCACGTGCGGCTCGCGCAGCCGTGCCACCGCGTGCGCCTCGCGCCGGAACCGCTCCTGGAAGGCGCGGTCGGCCGCGAACTCCGGAGCCAGCAGTTTCAGGGCCACGATGCGGTCGTGGCGGGAGTCGTAGGCGCGCAGGACCTCGCCCATGCCGCCCCGGGCGATCAGCGACTCGACGCGGTAGGGGCCGAACTGCCAGCTCACGCGCTTCCTTCCCGCAAGGCACCCGACACCGGGAAGTCTGCCGCGCGCGGCGTTGCGTTACAGCCGATTAGCTGACTATGGTCAGGTAATGGACTCCGGCCTGGTCACGGGCGTCCGCCGGTTCAACCGGACGGTCACCCAGCGCATCGGCGCGCTCGACGACGCCTTCCTCGCCCGCGCCCGCCCGCTGGGCGAGGCCCGCGTGCTGTGGGAGATCGGCGCCGCCGGATGCGACGTTCGCGAGCTGCGGGCACGGCTCGACCTCGACTCCGGCTACCTCAGCAGGCTGCTGCGCGGGCTGGAGCGCGACGGCCTGGTGCGCGTCGGGCCGAGCCCCGCCGACGGCCGCGTCCGCACCGCGCGACTCACCGAGGCCGGGCGGGCCGAACGCGCCGCGCTCGACCGGCTCTCCGACGACGCCGCGGCCGCGCTGCTCGCCCCGCTGTCCGCCGGCCAGCGCACCCGGCTCGTCACGGCGATGGCCGAGGTCGAGCGCCTCCTGACGGCCTCGGCGGTCGCCGTCGCACCGTGCCCGCCCGCGCACCCGAACGCCCGGCACTGCCTGGACGCCTACTTCGCCGAGCTGGCCCGCCGGTTCGACGACGGCTTCGACGCGGCGCGCAGCATCTCCGCGGCCGACGCCGAGATGACCCCGCCGGCCGGTGTCCTGCTGGTGGCCAGGCTGCACGGCGAGCCGGTCGGCTGCGGCGCGCTGAAGGTCCGCGACGGCGCGCCCGCCGAGGTCAAGCGGATGTGGGTGGCGCCGTCGGCCCGCGGGCTCGGCCTGGGCCGGCGGCTGCTGGCCGAGCTGGAGGCGTACGCGGCCGGCTTCGGCGTCCGCACCCTGCGGCTGGAGACGAACCGCGCGCTCGACGAAGCGATCGGCCTCTACAAGGCGGCGGGCTACCGCGAGGTCCCGGCGTTCAACGACGAGCACTACGCCGATCACTGGTTCGAGAAGCACCTCCCGGGCGTACGTACCCTGGCCTAGTGCGGACCCGCCCCACCCTGACCTGGACGTCCCCGGACGCGCCGCTGCCCCGGACCTCGAGCCTCGACGAGCTCGCCGACGTCGTCGCACGCGGGCGCGTCGCCGTGCTCAGCGGAGCCGGGCTGTCGACGGAGTCCGGGATCCCCGACTACCGCGGCGAGTCCGGCAGCCTGCGCCGGCACACGCCGATGACCTACGACGAGTTCGTCACCAGTCCCGAAGGACGCCAGCGGTACTGGGCGCGCAGCCACCTCGGCTGGCGCACCATCGCGCGCGCCGACCCGAACGACGGCCACCGCGCGGTCGCCGCGCTGCGCGAGGGCGGGTACCTCGGCGGCGTCATCACGCAGAACGTCGACGGCCTGCACCAGGCCGCCGGCACCGCGGACGCCGTCGAGCTGCACGGCAGCCTCGACCGGGTGATCTGCCTGGACTGCCGCCGCACCAGCCCGCGCGCCGAGCTGGACCGGCGGCTGCGCGCGGCGAACCCGGACTTCGGGGGCGCGGCCACCCGGATCAACCCGGACGGCGACGTCGAGCTGCCCGAGGACGTGGTCCGCCGGTTCACGCCGGTGCCGTGCGTCTCGTGCGAGGGCGTGCTCAAACCGGACGTCGTGTTCTTCGGCGAGAACGTCCCGCGGCCGCGGGTGGAGCAGTGCTACCGCCTGGTCGACGAGGCCGGCGCGCTGCTGGTGCTGGGATCCTCCCTGACGGTGATGTCGGGCCTGCGGTTCGTCCGCCACGCGGCGGCGGCGGCGGGCAAGCCGGTGGTGATCGTCAACCACGGCGAGACCCGCGGCGACCGGTACGCGTCGGTGCGCGTCGACCTGCCGCTGGGGCGGGCGCTCACCGAGCTGGCGGCTCGGCTGGGGTGCGCGGTCGGCGGGGATCGCGACCGAAGCGCGTGAGCACCCGGTCTTGCCGGGACGCGATGGGCGCGCCGGCCGGCGGATCGGCGAAGACCCGGGAGTTCAGCGCCAGCCCCGCGAAGATGTCGTCGTAGCTCTCGTCGATCCACGCGACGAGACCGGGGTCGAGCGTCTCGTCGGCGCCCAGCGCGCGGGCGAGGTCCCAGGTGTGCACGGTGCTGTCGGCGGTGCGGACGGCCAGTGCGCGCCGCCCGGTCAGCTTGCCCAGCGGGTAGTCGACGACCCGGTCCAGCGCGCTCTCGTCGGCGAAGGCCTCGGCGCAGGCCCGCACCGACTCGGTGAACGCGGTCACGGGGTCGTCGCCGAGGGCGTCGGCGTCGCGGGCGGCCAGGAAGTCCTCGCGGGTGGCGCCGCGGAGAAGCCCGATGTAGTTGAGGTTGCCCCGGGTCATGTGGTTCACCAGGGCGCGGACGTCCCATTCGGTGCACGGTGTCGGCGCGGCCCAGCCGTCGGGCGGGATCGCGCGGACGTGCCGTTCGAAACCCTTGCTGGCGACGAGAAAGCGATCGAGGAGCATGCCCGCCAGTCTGGCCCGGTGCCGCGCGCCGCGCAGGCGGGTTTCGGACACCGTGGACGAGCCGGCCCGGGGCGGGTTGGGGGAAACGCGCCCGGGACCGGCTCTGCGACGGACCTCCACAGCCGGTCGTTGCCTGCAAGACGTCGCCGCCGCCCCGGGCGTTACGGTGCCGACCGTACCGATCCGGCCACAGCCACAGCCGCGCGGGAGCCGGCCTACTTTTCGCCGGATCGGTACGCCGGCTGCAACCCCGTCCACGACCAGCGCGGCACCGCCAGCCCACCGGGCACTTCCCCGGCCGGGCCGCGGTAGGTGAGCACCTCCGCCACGGCCCACTCCATGTAGGACCGCAGCGCGGCGCGGAACTCGGGGTCGGCGGGCAGGCCGGCGTCGTCCGCGGCCCGCACGAAGCAGTCGACGAACCGGCGGCCGAGGTCGCTCATGTCGCCGTTGCCCGCGTGCATCCGCAGCACCGCCGAGTGGTCGCTGCACTCGGCCGAGAACCGCGGCGGGCCGCCCATGACCTCGGCCCAGTACCAGGCCAGCCGTTCGACGTGCCGGGGATTCTGCCCCGGGTGCGAGAACGGGTGGTTCAGCTCGGGGTCGGCCAGGCAGCGCTCGTGGTGGGCGGCGGCCAGCGCGAGGAACGCGGGGTCGCCGCCGGCGAAGTCGTACAGCGTCGGACGCACGCGTCGAGCCTGGCACGCCGGGCCGCCGGACGCCAGGACCTCAGCGCGCCGCGGCGGCCGCGCGCTCGGCGGCCGGGGTGAAGCCGCCGAACTTCTCCACCGCCCGCTGCACGTCCTCGGCGACGAGGTCGTGGTTCAGGGCGCCCGCGGCGGCCGCGCCCTGGGCCGCGGCGATGATCACCGTCGCCCGCGCGTCGGCGACGTTCCCGGCCGCCCACACGCCCGGCACGTTGGTCTTGCCCATCGGGTCGGTGGAACCTTCTTCGTAGCCGAGCCCGCGCAGCAGTTCGTCGTGCGGGACCGTCCGCGTGCGGATGAACAGCGCCACCCGCGGCACGAACCGCGTGCCGAGCTCGACCCCGGTGAGGTGCCCGTCTTCGCGCCGCACGGCCGTGACGGTCCCGTCGACGACCCGGATGCCGCGCGCGTCGAGCCGCGTACGGTCCTCTTCGGACAGTGGCGCGGTGTGCGGGAAGTACACGACGTCCGGCGACCACTGGCGCACCAGCAGGGCGTGCTCGACGCTCAGCGGCTCGGTGCCGAGGACGCCGAGCGGCTGGTCGCGGACCTCGTAGCCGTGGCAGTACGGGCAGGTGACGGCGTCGGTGCCCCAGCTTTCGCGCAGGCCGGGGATCCCGGGCAGGTCGTCGTGGACGCCGGTGGCGACCAGGACGCGCCGGGCGGTGAGTTCGCGGCCGCTCGCCAGCTCGGCCGTGAAGCCCGCTTCGAGGCGGGTCACCTGGTCGTCGAGGACCTCGACGCCGTAGCCGGCGAGCTCCTCGCGGCCGATCTTGAGCAGTTCGGACGGCGACAGGCCGTCGCGGGACAGGAACCCGTGCATGTGCCGGGCGGGCGCGTTGCGCGGCGAGCCGCCGTCGACGACCGCGACGCGCCGCCGCGCCCGGCCCAGCATCAGGGCGGCGCTCAGCCCCGCCGCGCCGCCACCCACCACCAGGACGTCATAGCTGTTTTCGGTCATGCCGCCACCTTGGGCCGGGCATCGCGATTCCGACAACAAATGTTGCCGTTTCCGCAACGAGGGCGTTTCCTGGGGGGATGACGGACGCGATCACCCAGGCCCTCTCCGAGGTCGGCCCCCGCCTCAAGCGGGTCCGCACGCAGCGGCGGGTCACGCTGGCCGACCTCTCGGCCGCGACGGGCATCTCGAAGAGCACGCTGTCCCGGTTGGAGTCCGGGCAGCGCAAGCCGAGCCTCGAGCTGCTCCTGCCGATCGCGCAAGCCCACCAGGTGCCCCTGGACGAGCTGGTGGGCGCCCCGGAGGTCGGCGACCCCCGCGTCCGGCTGACCGCCCGCCGCCTCCCGCGCAGCAACGGCGCGTCGATGACGGTCCTGCCGCTGACCCGCCAGCCCGGCGCGCCCCAGGCGTTCAAGATGATCCTGGAACCGGAGACCGGCGAGCCCGACCCGCAGGTCCACGAGGGGTACGAGTGGCTGTACGTCCTGTCGGGCCGGCTCCGCCTGATCCTGGCCGACCGCGACCTGACGCTGGGCCCGGGCGAGGCGGCGGAGTTCGACACGAGGCTGCCGCACTGGTTCGGCGCGGTCGGCCGGCCCGCGGAGATCCTCAGCCTGTTCGGGAAACAGGGGGAGCGGCTGCACCTGCGGGCCAAGTCCCGGTGACCATTTCGAAGTCACTTCGGTCACGGCGTGACGAGAACGGTACCTACGGTCCGTAACAATCTCGTGCGGTCCGGCGCACTTATATTCATGACTGTCGATCGGAACGCCGTCCAAGACGTGGTGGTGTTCATTCCGGGGATCATGGGTAGCGCGCTCGCCGATGCTGAAGGACGGGCTGTTTGGTCGATCAGCCCCGGTTCCCTTGTCCGGGCCATCCGGACCTTCGGCGAATCGGTCAAAGCCCTGACCCTGCCGGAGGACATCGGCGACGAGCATCCAGGCGACGGTGTGCGAGCTCTGGGCGTGATCGGTGGCCTGCACGTCATCCCGGGGGTGTGGAGCCCGATCGGTGGCTACGCCGGACTCCTGAGGCTGCTTCGCGGTCGCCGGTTCAACCTTGTCGAATTCGATCGCAAACACCCCGAAGTCGCCTCCAACTTCTTCGTGTTCGCCTACGACTGGCGGCTGTCGAACCGCTACAACGCGCGCTTGCTGGCCAAGAAGGTCGAGGACCTGCTCTCGCGGTGGCGGAGCCTGCCGGGCAAGGAAGACGCGCGACTCGTGCTTGTGTGCCATTCGATGGGTGGCCTGGTCGCACGGTGGTTCCTGGAACACGAGAACGGCGCGGAGCTGACCCGGAGCCTGATCACGATCGGCACGCCACATCGCGGTGCGACGAGGGCCCTGGGCACGTTGGTCAACGGGATCGCCCCGGGCGTGGGCCGGTTGCGTCTCGATCTCACCGGAATGGTCCGGAGCATGCCATCGCTGCACCAGTTGCTGCCGACCTTCGACTGCCTCGAGCTTCCCGGCGGGAAGCGAACCAGCTTGACCGGGGTGGGGATTCCAGGGGTCGGTTCAAAGGCATTGGCCGACGCCGCCAAATTCCACGCGGATCTTCGCAACGGGGGTTCTCCGTACACACTGCACAAGATCGTCGGAATCCGGCAGCCGACCGTGACCACAGCGCGGATCGTCGCTGGACAGGTGATCCTTTCCGAAGAAATCGACAACCGGAATCAGGGCGGTGACGGGACGGTGCCAAGGCTCTCGGCGGAGCCCGTCGCCGGGCGTGGTTCCGAAGTCCACGAGGTTGCCGAACATCACGGCGAGCTGCACAACACGCGTTCCGCTCTGGATTTGATCGACGGAATCCTCTCCCGGGAGGACGTGGTCTGGCAACGCGGCGTACCCGGATCGATCAGCGCTGTGATGCCTGAGCTCTGTGCGCCGGACGAAGCGCCGGAGGTGACCATCCGCGACCTCGACGACCGTCGGCTTCAGGTATCAGTAACAGACGAAACGGGCAGTCAGGTCGGGCAACCCGTGGTGGTCCGGCCGGATGGCCGGGCGATGCTCGAACCGCTGCCGCCCGGAGGCTATCTGGCGACGGTCGGGAGCGACGTTGCCGGAGGGCCGGAGCCGGTGCGCGTCCCTTTCCTCGTCTGGGACCCGGCAGTTTCCCCAGCTTGAACGGACCATCGTGATGAGGTCACAGGATGAACGACGCACTGCAACTCGCCCGGGTGGTGGCCGTCGCCAATGGCGAGTACCACACGCTGGCGACTCTCGCTCGAGCAGTTCCCGACAGTGCCAGCCTCGTGTCCCTGCTGACTGAAGAGCACGGGTTCGACGGGGTGCTCCTGGCAGACCGGAGCCGTGGGCAGCTGCTCGACGAGATGGACCGGACTCTGAAGGAGAGGTCCATGCCGGGCGGATTCCTGATCCTGTTGTGGACCGGCCACGGCATCCGCGGACACGGCGGAAACCTCCGGCTGCTCGGTCGTGCCGGCGTCGACGACGACGTCGAGTTCGCGACAGCCGGGCAGCTGGGGGAGTGGACGGCACGGACCGGCGCGGCTCAGGTGCTCGTCGTCGTCGACTCCTGCTTCTCCGGAGCCGGAGTGCCCGATGCGCTGGGAATGGCGAACGCGGTGCTCTCCGGCCGGGCCGACCCCGGCGCGGCGTGGTTCGGTGTGGTGGCGTCGGCGCGGGGGGACGAGCTGTCCCGCAGTGGGGCCATGGCTCGCGAACTCGCTCGGCTGCTGACCGATGGTCCCACCGACCCGACATTGCGGCTTCGCTGGAACGCCTACGACGCCAGGGTCCGGGGGGACGACCTGATCGATGCGCTGGTGAAGGAGTGGGGTGAACCTCGGCATTCGCCGCAGCAGGCGTGCACCGGCAACGCCTGGCCGATGCTGAACAACCCTTTGTACCGCCCCCAGGCCAGTCACATCGTTGTCGAACACCTTCTCCAGGCGGCTCGAGGTGGCTCGACAGTTGAGCTGTTCTTCACCGGTCGTGAAGAGGTTCTGGCACCGATCGTCACATGGATGTGTGCTCGTCGCCCGGGAACGTGGGTTGTGACCGGACCCGCCGGGTCGGGGAAGTCGGCCATCCTGGGACGGCTCGTGAGCCTTTCCGTTCCGGTGGAACGCGCACGTCTGGTCGCAGAAGGCTTGCCGGACGATCTCGACCCGGGCGAGTCGAGTGTGTCCGCGCACATCCACATGCGTGGGTTGGACACCAAGGGCGCAGCCGAGATCTTGGCTGTACAGCTGGGGCTCGCAGACGACGCCAGCGTCTACGACATCCTCGCCTACGCCGGGCGTCGCCGCATTGCCGGAACACCACTGGTGGTCGTCATGGATGGGCTGGACGAAGCGGGCGACCTCAAATGCCGCGATATCGCGGTCAAGCTCGTCGAACCGTTGAGCCGGGAATGCTCGGTGCTGGTCGGCAGCCGGGAGCTCACAGGACTGAACATGGAAGAGCCAGGGCTGTTTGCGTTGCTGGGGGAGACTGCGGGGGTCACCGATCTTGGTACCGAAGTCGAAGCCACGCTGCGCGATGTTCGCCGCTACTCGGAACGTCGGCTGCGAGACCGGTCTCCGGGCATGGATGCAGAGCTGGTGGCTGCGGAGATCGCAGGTTTGGCGAGAGCGGCAGACCCCGGCCGGGAGGGCTCCTTTCTGCTCGCTCGCTTGATCACTTCCCAGCTGAGGCTGAGACCGGTCGACACGTCGAGTGCAGGGTGGCGCGACCAGATCGCGTCCAGCGTGGAAGCCGCGCTCGAAGAAGACCTCCGGGGAACCGTCCTGGCGGTGAATGGGCAGCCTCACCCGACCGCGGCCCGAGAGCTGATGCTCGCACTCGCTTGTGCCCACGGTGCCGGCATGCCCGCAGACGATGTCTGGCCGGCCGTGGCGAGCGCGTTGTCGCCCAGCAAAACCGAGTACAGCCGCGACGACGTCCACGCGTTGCTGCTGGTGCTCGGCCGGCACGTGGTGGCCGGCGCAGTGGGAGATCAGGCTGTGTACCGCGTCGCGCACCAGCGGCTCGTCGACTACTTGCGGCCGATGATCGGTACCGATATGGCCAAGCGGCTGCCTGCGGTGGTGGCCGAACCGGTGGCCGAGGCAGTCGCCGTTCTTTACCGGACGCTGCTTGACCAAGGTCAGACACCGCGGCAGCACGCTTATCTGTGGCGGTACGCGTGGCAACACCTGGCTGACAGCGGACTTGTGGGCATCGAGCTGCTCCGGCCGTTCGCCGAGCTCGATCGTGAAGCTTTCCTGCCGGATCTGGTCGCTGCCCTGGGCGAAGTCGGAACGAGGCTTCACTGGTCAGGTTCGCCCGACACAGCCGTCGGACTCGCCGAAGAGGCGGTGGAACTGAGCCGGGAACTGGGCGATCCCGCCGACCAGGTGATGCACCTCTTCCAGCTCGCGTTCTCCCGTGCCAGCGCGGGAGATCTCGAAGGGGCCGACTCGGCGGCGTCGCAAGCGTCCGAGCTGGCCAGAACTGTCGCCGAAGGACCGCGCGGGAACAGCGCCCTCTCGGCCGCTCTCGCCGGCTATGCGCTGACACAGATGCGCCGGGGGAACTTGGAGTACGCGTCTCAACTTGCCATGGAGGTCGTAGACCTCAACGACAACGCCCCTCCGGAGGCCGCTCTTCCGAACGAATCACTGCTGGCCGGGGCGTGCTTGATGGTGGCGGCCGCCGCTCTCGGCCTCGGTGATCTGAAGAAAGCTGACAAGTTCAGCGAGAGGTCGCTGCATTTGATCGACGATGCCGACGCGCAGCGGACGGACGCACCCCTCTTCGAAGTGCTTCACGTGCGAGCTCAGGTGGAGGCGATCCTGGCGTTGACGAGTGTCGCCGACGGCCCGGAAATTCTGCTTTCGCCGGACTCCGCCACTGCACGCATCGTGGAGCTGTTTCGCGTAGTCGGGGCGCAGCACAACATCGCCGACGTCTACCTGGCGCTGTGCCTGCGAGTGGCAGCCGTGGTCATCTCTTCCGAGGCGAAGCGTGGAATTGTACGCGCGGATCTTCCGGCCCCCCGCGAGTTGCTCGCCGCGGCCATCGAGCTGGCGTCACCGATGGCCCACAGCAGCATCGAAGCGGCACTTGTCGTCGGCCTCAGCTACCTCGCCATAGCCGATGACACGCGCGACCCAGACCGGTCGCTCGCATGTTTGCAGGAGGCGGAACTGCATCTGCGGCGTATAAAATCGAGTAGCTGCGAGGCTTCGACCCAGTTGGGGTTGCTGATCATCCGGCAGGTGAAAGCGTCCCTCGCGAAGTCCGGGAGTGACTTGCCGGACGCCATCAACAGACATCGAGAGGCGGTCGAGCTCCTCGCTGCGGACAACCGTCCCGGTGTGCGCGAACACTACGCCCTTGTCTTGGCCGGCCTGGCGAATCTGCTCGCTATTGCCGGCTCGACAGAGGAAGCGGCCGTGTTCCTGGAGGAGTCGGTTGACCTGGCCCGTGAACTGCTCGACGGGTCGGCGCAGGCCGTGATCCGGCTCATCGGCGCACTGGCCGACTTGGCGGGAGTCTTGGTCACCCGCCGGGCGATGGAGGCGGTCGCTCTCTGTCGCGAAGGGATAAAGCTCGCTGGGGAGTCAGTCTCGGCAGATGCGCGGATCGGTCTCTTGCGGGGGATTTGCGAGAGCAACCTGTGCGCCGGTCTGCTGGCACTCGATCAGCTGGACGAAGCAGGCGAATCAGCAGCCATGGCGATCGAATTGCTCGATGTCGGTGTGAAGTCACCCGCGGTCACCAGCGGCTTGGGTCACGCACTGCTCAACCAGTCCTATGTACAGCTCAAGCTTGGTGAAGCCGAGGCGGCGGTGGAGACCGCCAAGCGCTCGGTGGCGTTGTTCGAAAGTCTCGAGGTGCCGAACAAGAAGGCACTGCTGGCCATGTCCCGGATCAATCTCGGCCGAGCCGAGGTGGCGGCAGGGCTTGGCGCGGACGCCGATTCATTGCTGATGAGCAGCATCAGTGAGCTCAAGAGCCAGGCCGTTCTGGACGATCGGAGCCTCGGCTTTCTGGCGGCGGGACTCGACGCCGCGGGGGCGGAAGCGTGGGAGTCGGCGCTGGACGACTTCACCGACCGGCCCACGGTGCGGATCATGCTGTTGTTGTCGCGGACACGTGGCGTCGAGGATCTCCGGGCAACGGTGAACGACATCCGGGTCGTGATGAGTGATGCCGGCGATGACCCGGATCTGGTACGTGCAATTCGCGACACGGCGAGGATGCGACGTGCCGTAGCCCCGGATTCGTTCGACACCATTTGGGGAGAGGTCGTCGGGCCGGTTCCGAGCTGGCTGACCATCGATCCGATGTTGGGGCAGCACCTCGTTGCCTGGTTCAACACCCCGACCTGGACGAAATCCCGCGACTACCTCACGGCGAACCCGGTGCTGCTCGATCCCGCCACCGACATCCTCTTGGCGGAGATCGGCGCGATGAATGTCGATCAAGAGCTCGTCGCGCAACACCTGAGGTTGCGAGCCGATGCGGTGGAAAGGGGCATCGAGGCGGCCTACCGGACTGTCATCGCGACGACGCTCATCGGCGCGTGGGTCGGCGCGGACGACCCGGAGGCATTTCTGGAGGACCACTACGACGAACTGCTCGGAGCCGACTGTGCTGCCGTGCTGAACGGTTTGCGCGACGAGAACGATCCGGTGGCCAACACCTTGCTCGCACTGCTCGTGCTCACCCGCAGGAACGAGCAATCCGTGGCGTTCCAGGTTCTCGACGACCCGGCCAGCGGCCTTCCGTTGCTGCAGCCGGCCTGGCGAGCCGCGGACGTCGAGCGGCTCGAAGCGCTGGCGCGGCTGTGCAGCTTGGAGAGCGATACGGCCACTGACAGAGACTGGCGGCAGGCGACCGTCGCCTTGGCGATCGCGCACGCGCTCTCGGGTGACTCGGCAACGGCCGCCGAGCTCGCCGCCGCCGTGCGAGTCCAAGCAGATGAGGATGAGCTCGGAACTCTGGTCGGGGCGGTTGCAGATGCCCTGGTCTATCAACCGGGCCATCAGGATGAACTCGTCGGGCTGTTACGGGAGCTTCGCCACGACGGGTGACTGGCGGCGCACGATCACACGGGCAACCTGGCCGGCAGGCCGAAACCCGCGTACATCTTCGGGTCGAGGAAGCCGATGATCTCGGTGACGCGGTCGCCGCGCAGGGTCAGCACGTTCAGGCAGCCGATGCGGAAGACGCCGTCCGGGTGGCGCTGGTAGCACGCGAACGCGAGCTGGCCCGCGGCCCGGACCGGGACCAGCCGCCACGGCGTCGCGAAGACGTTGCCGGCGAGGAAGCGGGCGACGTTGTCGCGGCCGTCGAACCACGCGGGCAGCGGGGGCATCGTGAAGCGGGCGTCTTCGGCGAGCAGTTCCAGTAGCGCCGGGACGTCCGCGCGTTCCCACGCCGCGACGAAGTCCGCCACCAGCGCGCGTTCCGCTTCCTCGCCGAGGGCGCGCAGCGTCGCCTGCTGGCTCTGCGCCGGCGCGTGCTCGTCGAGGGTCTTGCGCGCCCGCTGCAGCGCGCTGTTCACCGAAGCGACCGACGTGCCGAGTGCTTCGGCGACTTCCGCGGCCGAGAACGCGAGCACCTCGCGCAGGATCAGCACTGCCCGCTGCGTGCCGGGCAGGTGCTGCAGGGCGGCGATGAACGCCAGTTCGACGCTTTCGCGGAGCTCGAAACGGCGCTGCGGGTCCCAGTCGTCCTCGGGGTACGGCTCGACGAACGCCTCGCCGTCGACCGGGTCGGCGAGCGCGTCACCGGGGTTCGCCGCGGGGTGGAAGTCGCGGGGCAGCAAGCGTTTCGGCCGTTGCTTGATCAAGCGCAGGCAGGCGTTCGTGGCGATCCGGTAGAGCCACGCGCGCACCGAGCTGCGTCCCTCGAACCCGGGCAGCCCGCGCCACGCGCCGAGCAACGCTTCCTGCAGCGCGTCTTCGGCGTCGTGCAGGGCGCCGAGCATCCGGTAACAGTGCGCGCGCAGCTCGCTCTGGTAGGGCCGCACGAGCCGGTCGAACGCGCCGCGATCCGCGCGCCGCGCCGCTTCGAGGAGGTCGGCTTCGGTGTCCATACGCGCATCCTGCCCGATGGTCAGCCGAGCTCGCGCTGCATCAGCAGGGTGTCGAGCCAGCGGCCGTGCTTGAACCCGACGCGCCGCAGCACACCGGCGTCGGCGAAACCGGCGGCGTGGTGCAGGTTCCGCGACGCGGGGTTGCCGGAGTCGACGACGACCGCGATCGCCTGCCGGGCCCCGGCTTTCGCGCACCGCTCGAGCAGTTCGTCCAGCAGCCGCCGGCCGTGTCCGTGCCCGGCGGCCTCGGGTGCCAGGTAGATCGTCGTCTCCACCGTGTGCCGGTAGGCGGGCTTCGGCCGCCACGGCGCGGCGTACGCGAAGCCGTCGACCTTCGTCCCGCGCAGGACGAGGAACGGCAGGTCGCTGCCGCGGATCTTCGCGCGCCACTGGTCCGCGGCCGGCGGCGTTGTCTCGAACGTGAAGACCGAGTCGGTGACGTAGGGCGCGAAGACCGCCGCGATGCCCTCGGCGTCAGCCTCGGCGGCCTCCTCTATAGTGGACATGACAGGTATTATAGAGGAATGATCGATCCGGGTGTCCTCGGCCGCCGCCTGCACGACCTGCGGGCCGACCGCGGCCTGGCGCTCAGTGCGCTGGCCGCGCGGGCGTCCGTGAGCGTGAGCATGCTGTCGGCGATCGAGCGCGGCGAGAAGACGCCGACGGTGGTGGTGCTGTCCCGCATCGCCGACGGTCTGGGGCTGTCGCTGTCGCGGCTGCTGGCCGATCTGGAGTCGGACCGGGTGATCGTCCGCCGCGCGGCGGAGCAGGACCACGTCGCGGAGCCGGGTGGCTGGCACCGCACGATCCTGACGCCGGTGGTCCCCGGGGTGAACTTCGAGTGGATCCGGACCACGTTGCCGGCCGGGTGCGACGCGGGGACTTTCCCGGCGTACGCGGCGGGTTCGCACGAGTTCGTCGCGGTCGAAGCCGGGACGCTGTGGCTGGGTGTCGGCGCGGCCGAGTACGTCCTGACGGCGGGGGATTCGGCCTACTTCCCGGCGGACGAGCCGCATTCGTACGCCAACCGCGGCGACGAGCCGTGCTCGTACCACGTCGCGGCGCTGGTGATGCGCTCGCGCTTGACTCATCCGATCACTTCCTCCTAGCCTGATTTCGCGCATTCCCGATCCGCCGTCGGAACACCGCGTGGTGTTTCTGTCGTTACTAGGAAAGGGAGCATCCGTGAGCAGACCGTTGAGCCGTCGTCGGGCCGTCACCTGGGGAGCGGCGGCGGGCGCCGCGCTGCCATTCATCGGATCTCCGTCCGCCGGGGCGCAGGAGCTGGCCGCGGACGGCCGCGTCTTCGACGTCACGAAGTTCGGCGCCAAGGGCGACGGCCGCGCCATCGACACCGCCGCGATCAACCGCGCGATCGACGCGGCCGCGACCCGCGGCGGGACCGTGTACTTCCCGGCCGGCACGTACGCGAGCTATTCGATCCACCTCAAGAGCAACGTGGCGTTGTACCTGGCGGCGAATTCGACGATCCTCGCGGCCGTCCCGGCCGGCGGAAAGGGGTACGACCCCGCCGAGCCGGGCGCGGGCAACCCGTACCAGGACTTCGGGCACAGCCACTGGCACAACAGCCTGATCTGGGGCGAGAACCTGGAGAACGTCACCATCGAGGGGCCGGGCAAGATCGACGGCAAGGGCCTCGTCGCGGGCGGCAGCGCGGAGTCCGCGCCGCTCAACGGCAACAAGGCGATCGCGCTCAAGCTGTGCCGCAACGTCGCGATCCGCGACATCACGATCGTCAACGGCGGCCACTTCGGCATCCTCCCGACCGGCGTCGACAACTTCCGCATCGACGGCCTGGTGATCGACACCAACCGCGACGGCATCAACATCGACTGCTGCAAGAACGTCCGGATCGCCAACACGACGGTGAACTCGCCCAACGACGACGCGATCGTGCTGAAGAGCTCGTACGCGCTGAACCGGGTGCGGGACACGGAAAACGTCACGATCGACAACTGCTTCGTCAGCGGCTACGACCTCGGGACGCTGATCGACGGCACGTTCAAGACGTCGCCGTCGTACGGGCGGACCGGCCGCGTCAAGTTCGGCACGGAGGCGAACGGCGGGTTCCGCAACATCGCGATCTCGAACGTGGTGTTCGAGCACTGCCGCGGCCTGGCGCTGGAGACGGTGGACGGCGGCTGGCTGGAGGACGTGACGGTCAGCAACCTGACGATGCGCAACGTCCAGATGCCGCTGTTCCTCAGACTGGGCGCGCGGATGCGCGGCCCGGCGGGCATCCCGGTCGGCTTCCTGCGCCGGGTGAGCATCAGCGACGTCACGACGGTCGACGCGGACCCGCGGTACCCGTCGTGCCTCGCGGGCATCCCCGGCCACCCGATCGAGGACGTCAAGCTGAGCAACATCCGCCACCACCTGGCGGGCGGCCTGACCCCGGGCGACGCGGTCCAGAACCCACCCGAACTGGAGACGGCGTACCCGGAGCCGTCGATGTTCGGCACGCTCCCGGCGTACGGGTTCTTCATCCGCCACGCGCGCGGAATCAGCCTGGACAATGTGGACGTCAGATTCGCGGCGACCGGCACGCGCCCGGCGTTCGTGGCGCGCGACGTCGCGGATTTGGACGTGCACCATTGCCGCGCGGACAAGGTGGCGGGAACGCCGACGTTCGTCTTGGACGGCGTGGACGACTTCCGGGTGAGCGACGGGCGCCCGGTCCCGGAGGCCAAGGTGGAGCACGCGGACCACGAGGAGTTGTAGGACCGTCCGGCCGGGCCCCGGCGCCGCCGCGGGACCCGGCCGGTTCAGCCCATATCGTTGGCTTGTCCGGGCGACGATCCCTCGCCGCACGACCACCCGCCGCGCGGACCTCGGCGCCGCACTGCGATCCGGCGACAACGACCGGACGGCGATTACCGTCGCGGCCTCTTCGGCGACCGAATCGCTGTGCGATTCGAACTCGTCGAGGAGGCCGCAAGCGCCGTACGCATCCGATCCGCCTCTCACCAGCGAGTCGACTCTCACTGTCGAGCCGACGCTGGCGATCTCCGTGGCCGCCGCCGCAACCACCAAGAAGGCGCCGGTGCGCAAGACGCCGACCCGGAAGCCGCCGCAATACGGCTACCAGTGCCGGGACGGCGACGAAACCAAGTACGACGTCTGCGCCGGCCACAAAGCGTGGGTCGACGGACAACGGGAGTTCACCGACTGCCTCGACGGCGGCGGTACCTGGGACGTCGACACGCAGCGGTGCGTACGCCCCTGACCTCAGCGGCCCCGGAGGTCCGGGCGGGCCAAACCGACGCCCGCCAACGCGATCAGCGCCACCGCCACGACCGCGACGATCACCTCCAGCACCGGCACCCGGGCCGCGGTCGTCGTCAACGTGATGATGCTCGACACCAACAGCAGCACGCCCGCCGCCAGACTGAGCCAGCACAGCGGGGCCGTCCTCGGGATCACGTGCCAACGGGTCTGCCCGGCCATCGCGCCTCCTCGTTCGGTTGACTTCCCGAAGCTGCCCCGATCGCGTGTCGATCAAACCGGTGAGCCGCCGACACGGAGTTGTCGCGTTCCTGCCAGCATCCGCGCACCGACGCCGGTCTACCCCGTCTCATGATCAACTCTCCGCGCAGCCGGTGGCCCGCCGTCGTGGCCGTGACCGTCGGGATCTTCGCCATCGTCACGACCGAGATCCTGCCGATCGGCCTGCTGAACCCGATCGCCGGAGACTTCGGCCTCGCGGCCGGGACGGCCGGCTGGACCATGACCGTCCCCGGCTTCGTCGCCGCCGTCGCCGCGCCGGTCGTCACCGTCGGCACCGGGCGGCTCGACCGGCGCACCATGCTGGCCGCGCTGATGCTGCTGCTCGCGGCCGCCGGGTTCCTCGCCGCGGCCGCGCCCACCTTCGCGGTCCTGCTCGTCGCCCGCTTCCTCGTCGGGCTCGTCATCGGCGGCTTCTGGTCGATCGGTTCGGGCTTGGCGCCCCGCCTCGTCGGGACGGCCGCCGCCGGCCGGGCGACCTCCGTGATCTTCTCCGCGGTCCCGCTCGGCTCGGTGCTCGGCGTCCCGCTGGGCACCCTCGTCGGGCAGCTCGCCGGGTGGCGGACGGCCTTCCTCGTGCTCGGCCTTCTCGCCCTCGGTACCGCCGCCGCCCTCCGGCTCGTGACACCGCCCCTGCCCGCGACCGGAGCGACCCGCCCGACCGTCCTGAAAGGACTGCTGACCCGACGCGGAGTCCGAAGTGGACTCGCGGTGACCTTCCTCGTCGTGCTGGCCCACTTCGGCACCTACACCTACGTCACGCCGCTGCTGCGGGACGTCGTCCGCCCGGAGGTGCTCAGCGGCTACCTCCTCGTCTACGGCGCCGCCGGGATCGCGGGCACCTTCCTGGCGGGAATGAACCGGCTGAACTTCACCACCGCGGCGATCCTCATCGCGCTCGCGACCGTGCTCCTGCCGCACGCCGGCCCGATCGGCGCGCTCGCGCTTCTCGTGGTGTGGGGTGTCGCCTACGGCGCCGTGCCGGTCTGCTCCCAAGCCTGGTTCGCCCGGGCGGCGCCGGACGCCCCGGAGGCGGCGACCGTCCTGTTCACCGCATCCTTTCAGGCGACGATCTCCGCCGGCGCGCTGGCCGGCGGCTTCGTGGTCGACGCCGTCTCCGTGCCGGCTGTCATGACCGCCGGAGGTGTGGTGGCCCTCGCCGGGGCGGCGGTGGTTCAGGGAACGCGGCGCACGGAAGCCCCAGCCCGCAGCGCCCGCGGGATCTCGGCGACCTCGTCGACGACCTCCAGCAGCCGGGCCAGGTCCTCCGCCGACGCCGGCGAGTCCAGCTCGACTGAGTAGGTGATGCCGGTCGACGCCCACGTCGTCGGGTCGAAGCCGCCCGAAGCCGTCACCCGGACGCCGGCCAGCTCGATCTCCAGCCCGTCCGCCTCGCGGTACACGTCGTTCAGGACGCACCCCGCCGCCGCGAGGCTCAGCAGGTGGCCGCCGGTGAACTCCGTCTCCACGCCGACCCCCTCGGACGTCCAGCGGTGCGAAAAATGCACGCCCGTTCCGCCGCGCAGGGTGCCGGCGCCGGCCACGACCTCGAATGCCATGGGAACAGTCTTGACGTTCCGTTGGCCGGAACACAAGGCTGTTCCGCTCGCCCCGCCCGGTGCGACGGTCGACGGCATGGCTCCCGTGAAAGCGGCGATCGTCGGCCCCGGCAACATCGGCACCGATTTGCTGGCGAAGCTGCGACGCAGCGAAGTGATCGAAGTCGGTTACGTGGTCGGCGTGGTCGAGTCCGACGGGCTCGAACGCGCCCGCGCGCTGGGAATCGAGGCCTCCGCCGAGGGCGTCGACTGGCTGCTGCGCCAGGATCCCCTGCCGGAGCTGGTGTTCGAGGCGACATCGGCGAAGGCGCACGCCGCCAACGCCCCGCGTTACGAAGAAGCCGGCATCCAGGCGATCGACCTCACCCCGGCGCACCTCGGCCCGATGGTGTGCCCGCCGGTGAACCTCGGCGCGCACCTCGACGCGCCGAACGTCTCGATGATCACCTGCGGCGGACAGGCCACGATTCCCATGGTGCACGCGGTTTCCCGCGTGACGCCGGTGCCGTACGCGGAGATCGTCGCGTCGGTGGCTTCGCGCGGCGCGGGACCCGGCACCCGCGCGAACATCGACGAGTTCACGCGCACGACGTCCAGCGCCGTCGCCGAAGTCGGCGGCGCCGGGCGCGGCAAGGCGATCATCATCCTCAACCCCGTCGAGCCGCCGATGATCATGCGCGACACCGTGTTCTGCGCGATCGGGCCCGACGCCGACCGCGACGCGATCACCGCATCCATCCACGAAATGGCCGAAGAAGTCCGGAAGTACGTGCCCGGCTACACACTGCGCGCGGACCCGCAGTTCGACGACGCGCGCGAGGAGTGGGACGGCAACGCGCGGGTCGGGATCTTCCTCGAGGTCCGCGGCAACGGCGACTACCTGCCCGAGTACGCCGGGAACCTCGACATCATGACCGCCGCGGCCGCCCGCGTCGGTGAACTCATGGCGCGCGCGAAGCAGGAGGTGCCCGCGTGACCCGGCCGGAACTCAAGCACGACGTCCGGATCGTCGACACGACGCTGCGCGACGGCAGCCACGCGATGGCGCACCGCTTCACCGAACAGCAGGTTCGCGACACCGTGCGCGCGCTGGACCGCGCCGGCGTCGAGGTCATCGAGGTGACCCACGGCGACGGCCTCGGCGGCTCGTCGTTCACCTACGGCTTCTCCGCCGTCGACGAGCTGAAACTGATCTCGGCGGCCCGCGAAGAGGCGAAGCAGGCGAAGATCGCCGTGCTGCTCGTGCCGGGGATCGGGACGGCTGAAGACCTCCAGCGCGCGTTCGACGCGGGCGCGGAGATGGTGCGGGTGGCGACGCACTGCACCGAGGCCGACGTCTCGCCGCAGCACTTCGGATTGGCGCGCGAGCTCGGCATGGAGACCGCCGGGTTCCTGATGATGGCGCACCGGACGCCGCCGGAAGACCTCGCGAAGCAGGCGCGGATCATGGTCGACGCGGGCTGCCAGGCGGCGTACGTGACGGACTCGGCGGGCGCGCTGCTGATGCACGAAGCCCGCGCGCGGTTCGAGGCGCTGGTCGCGGAAGTCGGCGACACGGCGTGGGTCGGCTACCACGGCCACCAGAACCTCTCGCTCGGCGTCGCGAACTCCGTCCTGGCGTACGAGGCCGGGGTCCGCTACATCGACGGATCGCTGTGCGCACTCGGCGCGGGCGCCGGGAACTCGCCGACCGAGGTGCTCACGGCGGTGTTCGACCGGCTCGACATCGACACGGGCCTCGACGTCGGCGGCCTGCTCGACGCGGCCGAGGAGGTCGTCCGCCCGTACCTGAACCGCTGGCCGAAGATGGACCGCAACGCGATCGTCCAGGGCTGGGCCGGGGTGTATTCGAGCTTCCTGCTGCACGCCGAGCGCGCGGCGGAGCGGTACGGCGTGCCGGCGCAGGCGATCTTGCGCCGCTGCGGCGAGCTCGCGCTCGTCGGCGGCCAGGAAGACATGATCATCGACGTGGCGGTGACGCTGGCCGCCGAGGGCTAAGCCGCGAACCGGTCGAGCGCGGCGAGCTTCCAGTCGCGCTTGACGTCGCTCCCGCGGTGCCCCGAGTGGTCGTCGACGAGCAACTGCGCGCCCGGCCACGCCTCGGCCAGCTCGACCGCCGTGGTCACCGGGCAGCTGAGGTCGAGCCGGCCGTGGATGAGCACGCCCGGGATGCCCGCCAGGCGCCCCGCGTCGCGGATCACCGCGCCCTCCGCGAGCCACCCCGCGTTCGCGTAGTAATGCGTCGTGAGGCGGACGAACGCGTGCGCGGCCTCGTCGACCGGCGCGTCGCTCACCGGGGGCGCGCCGGGTTCGAGGGACAGGACCACCTCTTCCCACCGGTACCACGCGGCCGCCGCGCGCTGCCGCACCGCCGGGTCGGGGTCGGCCATCAGCCGCGCGTACGCGGCGACGTCGTCCTCGGCGCCCAAGCTGAACCGCGCCCACTCCTCGGGGAAGAACCGGCGCACCCCGCCGTAGAGCCAGTCGATCTCCGACCGGCGCGTCGTGCTGATCGCGCTCACCACGATCTCCGAGACCCGCTCCGGGAACCGCTCGGCGTACACGAGCGCGAGCGTCGTGCCCCACGAGCCGCCGGTCACCAGCCAGCGCTCGATGCCCAGGTGCTCGCGCAGCTTTTCCAGATCGGCCACCAGGTGGTCGGTCGTGTTGGCGCGCACCGACGCCGTCGCGTGCGGCGTGCTCCGGCCGCAGCCGCGCTGGTCGAGCAGGACGACCCGGTAGCGGGCGGGGTCGAACGGCCGCGCCATGCCCGGCGCGCTGCCCTGGCCCGGGCCGCCGTGCAGGACGACCGCGGGCTTGCCGGCCGGGTTCCCGTAGGTCTCCCAGTGGACGCGGTGGCCGTCGCCGACGTCGAGGAGCCCGTGGTCGTAAGGCTCGGTCAACGGGTACAGCTCGGCCATCTCCGGTGTCCTCTTTCGGTCGACGTCCGGTCTTGACCGGTTCGCGGTTCGCTCCCGGCCGCCAGAATCGGTCCCGATGATCATTCCACTTCTGCTGAGGGGACTTCGATGAAACGCAGGATCTTCGCCGCTGCGGTCGCCTGCGCGGCCACGTTCGCCGGGCTGCTGGGCGCCGCTCCGGCGGCCCAGGCGGCGACGGCGGTGACGTTCACCCCGCGCACGGTGACCTCGCCGCACGAGACGCAGTACGTCGCCGCGCTGGGCTCGGTGCAGCTGTCGATGACGGCGAACCAGACCGCGTATGTCTACTCGACGCTGCGCGCGAACAACGCGTCGAACACGACGCTGATCGACAACGAGGTCCGGTGTTCGAGCACGAGCGGCTGGACGAAGAACGAGGTGCTCGGGCAGAACGTCATCATCGCGAGCGCCACCGGCACCCCGGCTTCGCTGCGGGACATCAACGTCACGACGCGGTTCCTCGTCCACCCGGGCGCGGCGGGCACCGTCACGTGCACGACGTACCTGCGCAGCGCGAACCTCGGGCTGGGCAACTCGACCTTGAACCTGGCGAGCGGCGAGCTGAAGTTCGCGGACACGAGCGTCGCGAACACGACTGCCGGCACGCCGCCGCAGGCCGACGACGGGGATACGCCTCCCGGGCGTGTCATCGGCCTCAGCTCCGCGGCCCCGACGGTCCGCGAGCCGGCTTCGGGCACCTTCGAGATGGCGCCGGTGACCGGGCTGAGCGTATTCGGCGACATGGAACTGATGGCCTGCTACCCCGAACCGACGGGCGGCTGCCCGCTGAACAGCATGACCGCGCGGGTGACGCTGTTCGTCAACCAGTGGAAGGCCGACGGCACGCTGTGCAAGTCGGACGCCTCGTCGAGCGTGACGGCGCTGGTCCGCCGCGACGTCCACCACTACGTCGTCCCGCTCAACACCCGCTTCACGGCGGCGACGGGCAACGGCTGCGCGCCGAAGTTCAACTTCTACGTGAAGACGGACTGGGTGAGCGGCTCGACGGGCGCGGTCCAGCTGGCGTCGGGCGGTCTACCCGACGCGTCCGGCTCGACGGTGAAGCACTACGACGCGATGAGCCACGCCTTCGCGGTCGCTTACTGAAACCCTGGGGGCGCGTCGGTTTCCCGGCGCGCCCCTCGGCGTCAGGCGGGCTCGCCGAACCAGCGGTGCAGCGAGTCGGCCAGGCCGGTCGTCGCGCCGTCCTCGCGGGCCCAGGCGATGTAGCCGTCCGGCCGGACCAGGACCCCGGTGAGGGACGGCTCGTCGACGCACTTAGCCGTCAACGTCGTGACGTGGCCGGTCCAGCCGCGCGCGGTTTCGCGCAGCTCAGCGTTCTCGGCGAGGTCGAGCAGGAGCGCCTTGCCGTCCTGCAGGTGCTCTCCGAGCCGGGTGCCGTCGGCGAACGCGAAGTCGGGCGCGCCGCGGCCGGTGAGGTCGTGCTCGCCGTCGATCGGGTACCGGTGCAGGACGCCGGACAGCTTCTTCGCCAGGTAGGTCGCGCCGTCGTCGGTGAGCAGCAGGTCGGTGACGATCTGGCGCAGCGCCTTCGTCCGGACGTCGCTGCGCATCAGCGCGACCTGCGCCCGGGTCCACTCGAGGACCCACTCGCCGATCGGGTGCCGTTCGGTCGTGTAGGTGTCGAGCAGGCCGTCCGGGGCGGTGCCGTGGATGGTCGCGGCGAGCTTCCAGCCGAGGTTGACGGCGTCGCCGATGCCGAGGTTGAGGCCCTGCCCGCCGAAGGGGGAGTGGACGTGCGCGGCGTCGCCGGCCAGCAGCACGCGGCCCTGGCGGTAGGTGGTCGCCTGCCGCGCGTTGTCGGTGAACCGCGTCGCGCTGTGCACCTTGGTCACCCGGATGTCGGCGCCGGAGACGCGCCGGAAGCTTTCTTCGAGCTCCTCGGCGGTGATCGGGGTGTGCCGGTCCTCGGGCGGCCCGTCGAACTCGACGGTCAGCATCCGGCCGGGCATCGGCCCGTGGACGTAGAGGCCGCCGTTGCCGTGCTGCCAGCCCGCGGGGAGCGCGTCGGCGCCGGTGAGCTCGGCGAGCGCCTGCCGTCCGGTGATGGCGGGCTCGGTCCCGGGGAACTCGAACCCGGCCTGCTTGCGCACGAAGCTGCGCCCGCCGTCGGCGCCGACGAGCCAGCCGGCGCTGATTTCGCTTCCGTCACCGAGCCGCACGGTCACGCCGTCGTCGCCGGCGTCGAACCCGGTCACCTCGACCCCGCGCCGGATCTCGGCCCCGAGCTCGAGGGCGCGCGCGGCGAGGACCGCTTCGACGGCCTGCTGCTGGATCACGACGACCCGGGAGGCGGGCCCGACCTCGCGGAAGGCCGGGTCGTCGAAGTGGACCCCGCTGGAGGCGACCATGATCCCGGCGAAGTGCCCCACCGGGATCGTGCCCTTCGGCCCGCCACCGCCGCGTGACTTCATGAACGCCTCGATCTGCTTGGCGTTCTGCCGCACGATTTCGTCCACCGCGGGCAGCAGGCCCCGGCGGTAGAAGGCCTCGGCGGTCGTCAGGTTGACCGCCCCGGCCTTGATCGTCAGGTCGGGCTCGCTGAGCCGCTCGACGACCAGCACGTTCACGTTCCTCAGCCGGAGTTCGCAGGCGAGCATCAACCCGACCGGTCCGCCCCCGGAGATCACCACATCCGTGTTCATGGCTCCGATGGTGCCCCGAAACTTTTATCGAGTCAAACTTTATGCCCGGTCTATACTCTCGGCTTATGGCGGATCACGGACTGCGCGAGCGCAAGAAGCGGGCCACCCGCGCGCTGATCTCGAACGTGGCCACGGGCCTGTTCATCGAGCGCGGCTTCGAGGAGGTGACGGTGGCCGAGATCGCCGAGGCGGCGGGCGTGTCGAAGATGACGGTGTTCAACTACTTCCCCCGCAAGGAGGACTTGTTCCTCGACCGCCACGCGGACCGGCTCGCAGAGCTGACCGACGTGGTCCGTTCCCGCCCGGTCGGGGTGTCGCCGGTGGCCGCGTTGCGCGCGCACCAGCACGCGCTGCTGGCTTCGGGGCACCCGCTGTCGGGCGCCATCACCGGCGGCCCGGGGTTCTGGTGGGTGCTGACGTCGAGTCCGGCGTTGATGGCCCGCTGGTACGAGCAGGAGCGGGAGATCGCTTCGGCGTTCGCGGAGGTGTTCGTCGCGGAGACGGGCGAGGTGTTTAGGTCCCGGATGGTGGCGGCCCTGTTGACATCGGCGATCACGACGGTGTTCGCGCACGCGATGGAGCGGATCATCGCGGGGGAGGACGCGGATCTCGTGCGGCGGGAGCAGGTCGCGGTGATCGACCAGGCCTTCGACCTGGTGGAACAGGGAGTGGGCGACTTTCCGGAAGTGGCGGGCTGACGAACTTCAAGGGCATCTACTGGATGCCTTGCGCCAGCTTGTCTTTGGTTCAGAGGAGGGCGTTCTTCGCGCCCCTCGCGACGGCGCCCGCTACTGCTGCCAGTGCGGGGGAGTCGAGCTTCCACTGCTGCCAGTGCAGCGGTACGTCCAACGGCCGGTCCGGGGCCAGGTCCACCAGTGCCTTTCCACGGGACGCCGCCTGGATTTCCGGGACCATGCCCCAGCCCAGGCCGGCCGCCACCGCGTCGGCGAACGATTCCGATGCCGGGATGTAGTGGCGGACCAGCGTGAACGTGCGGCGGCGGGTCAACGCTCGCAGGAAGCGGTCCTGCAGGTCGTCCTTGCGGTCGAACATGACCACCGGTGCCTGGGGGAGGGACGTGGTGAGGGGCGCCGTCAGGCGGCGGGCGATGAACTCCGGGGACGCCATCGCCCGGTAGCGCATGCGGCCCAGGCGGACCGACGTGCAGCCCTGGACCGGCTGCGGCGACGCCGTCACCGCGGCCATCACCAAGCCTTCGCGCAGCAGCGCCGCCGTGTGGTCCTGGTCCTCGCGTTGCAGGTCGAAGCAGATTCCCAGGGACTCCGGGACGTGGGCCAGGCTCGGGAGGAACCACGTGGCCAGCGAGTCCGCGTTCACCGCGATCGACAGCGTCCGGGTCGACGAGCCGAGGCCCAGCTCGGCCAGCGCGTCCTGCTCCAGCTGCGCCAACGAGCGCGCGAAACGGATCAGCGCCTGGCCGGACTCGGTGAGCGTTACCGGCTTCGTGCGCAGCAAGAGCACGCGGCCCGTGCGCTGCTCCAGGGCCTTCACCCGCTGGCTGACCGCGGACGGCGTCACGTGCAGCACCGCCGCCGCGGCGTCGAAACTTTGCTCGTCCATTACGGCCAGCAGGGTTCTGACCTGGTCGAGCGGGAGATCGGACATCACGAACGCTAATGTTACGTAAGAATCTTTAGCTGGAGTAATCCGGTGGGGCGGTCATACCGTGGCGGGGTGCTGCCTCTGCTCCTCGCCGGGTTCGGAACCGGTCTCTCCCTCATCGTCGCCATCGGTTCGCAGAACGCCTTCCTGCTGCAACAGGGCCTGCGCGGCGGCGCCGTCGCCCCGCTCGTCGTCATCTGCGCCGTGTCGGACCTCGTGCTGATCGGGCTCGGCGTGAGCGGGATCGGGGCTGTGCTGCAGCGGTGGCCGACGGCGATCGGCGTGATCGCCGTCGGGGGCGGGCTCTTCCTGCTCGGCTACGGCGCCCTCGCCGCGCGGCGGGCGTTCCGGCCGTCGGTCATGGCCGTCGGCGAGGAACGGACGCCGCTGCGTAAAGCCGTGCTCGCCTGTGTCGCGTTCACCTGGCTCAACCCGCACGTCTACCTCGACACGGTACTGCTGCTCGGCTCGGTCGCGGTCGCCCATGGCGACGGGCGCTGGCTGTTCGGCCTCGGCGCCGGGATCGCCAGTGCCGTCTGGTTCAGCGCCCTCGGCTTCGGCGCCCGTCGCCTCGCCGGGCTCTTCGCCCGGCCCGCGGCCTGGCGCGTCCTCGACGTCCTCATCGCCGTCACGATGACCGGCCTCGGCGCGACGATGCTCCTGAGCCACGTGTGACTCACCAGAGCTGACCCCGCTCGTCGGCCGGCGGTCGTTCCAGCTCCAGCAGGAACTCCTTGCGCTTCACGCCGCCCGCGTACCCGGTGAGCTTCCCGTTCTTGCCCACGACCCGGTGGCACGCCACGAGGATGCTCAGCGGGTTCCGCCCGACCGCAGCGCCGACTTCGTGCGGCAACGCCCCGACGGACCGCGCGAGGTCCCCGTACGTCGCCGTCGCGCCGTACGGGATCTTCGCGATCTCGGCCCAGACCGCGCGGTCGAAGGCCGGGCTGTCGGCTCGCGTGGGTACGTCGAACTCCGTGCGCTGGCCGGTGAAGTACTCCTTCAGCTGCGCTGCCGCGGCCGGGAACGCCGTGTCGTCGCGCGGGCCGAACGTCGTCCGGTCCGGGCGGGTCCAGTGGTGCGGGAAGTAGAGGCCGGTGACGACGTCGCCGTCGCCGACCAGGGTGAGCTCGCCGATCGGCGAGTCGATGATCGCGTGTTTCATCAGTCCTCCCAAGTGGTGCCGTCCGCCCGCGCACCGCGCAGGCCGGGCAGCCGGGTTTCGGCCAGTTTCGCGGTCACGACCGTCCGATGCGGACGCCATGACGTCGACCGCAGTAGCCGCCGGGTCATGCCCGCCCAGCCGGCCGGGGTGGCGCTGACCACCCAGACGTCCGGGTCCGGCGCCGCGAACCGCCGGGCCTGACGCAGCCACGACGCCGCCGTTTCCGGCCACGTCACCGTCGCCAGCACCAGACCGCCCCAGGCTCGGGCGATCCGTTCGCCGTCGGTTCGCGAGGCCGGGTCGGCCGCCGTGCCGATCACGACGTGCCGGGCCGGGCCGATCAGCTTCACGAGGGCCTCCAGTTCCGCGTCGGTCATGCCGCGTCGTGGAAGACCAGGCCCAGGGTGTGCCGCCGGCCGGACCGCACGGCCGAGACGCCGTGGCGCACCGGCGCCGCGGACCAGCCGCGGGCCGACCGGACCGGGCGGTCGCGGGTGGTGAAGACCAGGCCGTGGCCCTGCGGGATGAGCGTCGCGGTGCCGCGGGACTGGGCTCGCGGCCGCTGCTCGACGAGCACGAACTCGCCGCCGGTGTGGTCGACGCCCGGTTCGTTGAGGTTGATCACGACTTGCAGCGGGAACACCTTGTCGCCGTAGAGGTCGCGGTGCAGGGCGTTCCAGCCGCCGGTTTCGTAGCGCAAGAGGATCGGCGTGGGCCGCTGTTGCCCGGCGGCGTGGCAGACTTTCAGCCACTCGTCCAAAGTGGACGGCCATTCCGGCTCGCGGCCGAGCCGGGCGTACCAGTCTTGCGCGATGGGCAGCAGGCGTGGGTAGAGCGCTTCCCGGAGCCGGTGCACGGGCTCCGGGAAGGGGGCGGCGAAGTAGTGGTAGTCGCCGTGGTCGCCGAAGCGGTGCCGCCGCAGGTTCACGGTGGCGCGGAAGTGTTCCGGCTGATCCCAGAGCGCGACGAGCTTCGCGCACTCGGCCGGCGTGAGCAGCGGGGGAAGCAGGGCGCAGCCGTAGTCATCGACTTCGGCGGCCACCGCCTCCCAATCGGCGGCGGCGACGCGGTTCTCGAAAGTGCTCATACCCGGTAGACGCGCCGGCCGGGTGAAACGTGAGATCGGCTGGGCGGGAAATTTTCGTCCCCGTCACCCGCTCCGGACCCTCAAGCCGCCTCCAGGGTGAGCAGTGTCCGCTTGGCTTCCTCGCCTCCCGCGTACTGCCCGTACGACCCATCCGACCTCACCACCCGGTGGCACGGCACCACCACCGGCAGCGGGTTCAGCGCGCACGCCGTGCCGACCGCGCGGACCGCCTTCGGGCTGCCGGCCGCCGCCGCCACCTCGGCGTAGCTTTCCGTGTGGCCGTAGTCGATCTCCGGCAGGTGCTCCAGCACCGACAAGCGGAACCCGCGCGCCAGGCGGAAGTCGAGGGGGAGGTCGAAGCTTCGGCGGTTGCCCGTGAAGTACTCGTCGAGCTGGCGGGCCGCCGCGTCGAGGCGGGCCGGTGCCAGGAGGACCCGGGGGCTGATCGCCGCCGCCAGGGCCTCCAGGACCGCGTCGTGGTCCTGGCGGTCGAACGCCACCTTGACCAAGCCCTCCTTCGTCGCGGCCAGCAGCAGGGACCCGACCGGGCTGTCGAACGTGCGGTACGCGACGTCCAGCAGGCCTTCGCGCTCCGCTTCCGCGTTGAGCCGCTCGTGCATGTAGTGCGGCACGACCTGGATGTCCCCCGAGAACGGCCAGGTTACGTCGATCATGAGTGCGCTCCTTCCAGCGGGTAGACGGCCCGCAAGGCCTTGACGCCGTCGGCGGCCGCGCGGCGGGCGGCGTCGGCGGTGCCTCCGGTGATCTCCGCGATCTCGCGGTAGGGCAGCCCGGCCAGGTAGTGGTAGGCGACGGCGGTGCGCTGCTTGTCCGGCAGCTTCGCGAGCGCGTCCCACAGGTCGCCGTTCCAGGCGTCGGCGCGGCCGGGTCGGTCCGGGACCTCGCTCACGGGCAGCGGGCGGCGGGCCTGCGCGCGGGTGACGTCGATGGCCTTGCGGTGCGCGATCGTGACGAGCCACGCCTGGACGTTCGCGTCGGCGGGCAGCTCGGGGTACGCCTTGAGGGCCGCCAGGAAGGTCTCCGACCAGGCGTCTTCGGCGTCCGCCTGGCCGAGGACGGCCCGGCACACGCGCAGGACCATCGGCCCGTGCTCGGCCACGATCTGCTCGAACGGTTTCACGATCACACCCTGTAGACGTCCGGGTCCGCGGGAATGTGAGGTCACACCTTCGTGGTACCCGTGACCACGGTGGCGCCCAGCTCCTCCGACTCGTGCACGCGCGGCGCGAGCCCCACCGCGGAGAAGATCCCGCTCAACACCGGCGCCTGGCGCGAGCTCGTTTCCACCAGCAGCGTCCCACCCGGCGCGAGCCAGCGCGGGGCACCCTCGGCGACGCGGCGGGCGAGGTCGAGACCGTCGGAACCCCCGTCGAGCGCGACGCGCGGTTCGTGCAGCCGCGCCTCGGGCGGCATCGTCGCCACAGCCTCCGACGGCACGTACGGCACGTTCGCCAGCAGCACGTCGACCCGGCCGCGCAGGGACGACGGGAGCGCGTCGTAAAGATCGCCTTCGTGCACCGAGGCGCCGGGGAGGTTCACCCGCGCACACGCGACGGCCGCGGGTTCGACGTCGGCGGCGTGCAGCTCACGGGGGACCACCGAAGCGGTGAACGCGGCACCCAGCGCGCCGGAGCCGCAGCACAGGTCCAGCACCACCGGGTCCGGCGGCGTCAGCGAGACGGCGACGTCGACCAGGTACTCGGTGCGGTGGCGCGGCACGAACACCCCGGGCCGCACGGTGATCCGCAGGCCGTGGAACTCCGCCCAGCCCAGCAGGTGCTCCAGCGGCAGCCCGGCGGCCCGGCGCTCGACCAGCGAGCCGAGCTCGGCGGGCGTCGACGCGGCCGCGACGAGCAGGTCCGCCTCGTCCTCGGCGAACACACAGCCCGCCGCGCGCAGCCGGGAAACGACAACTGAAGTGTCCAACAGGGGAACGAGTCTACTGGACCCCGACCGCGTCCCCGACGTTCAGGCCGTCGAAGAACGCGGCCGAATCGGCGTCGGTGAGGTGGACGCAGCCGTGCGAGGGCGCGTCGAGCGGCCCGGCGTGGAAGGCGATGCCGCCGGCGGCGAAGAACACCGAGCTGGGCATGTCGGTGCCGTACTCGCTGCTCGTGTGCTCCCGGTCCTTCCAGACGACGTGGAACGACCCGGCCGGCGTCGTCTGGTCCGGCGGTCCGAACCCGGCGGGGACCGGACCGCGCACGACCCGGCCGTCCCGCAGGAGCCAGGCCAGGTGCCGCGCCAGGCTCACGCACGCGCCGGTCGTGACGGCGCAGGGTGGGGCCGGCGGCGGGGTGGTCGTGGTCGGCGGGGTCGAAGCGACCAGCGGCGCGGGTTCCGCGATCGGGCTCGGCGTCGTCGCGCGCGGGTTGGCGCACGACGCCGTGACCAGCGTCAAGCCCAGCAGGGTACGGGCGAGCGGCCCCGGAGGTTGAGCCGCGCGTGCACCCGGGTTGTCCCTGCGTGCACCGCGGCTACCGGATCGGGTACCCGGACGGACAAGGTCGAACCATGACGAAGCTGAGCGCGGAGCAGATCGCCCGGCACGCCTACGCGGCCGGGTTCCGCGGCCCGGGCCTGACCACGGCGGTCGCGGTCGCGCTGGCCGAGTCCGGCGGGCGGACGACCGCGCACAACGCCACCCCGCCGGACGACTCCTACGGCCTTTGGCAGATCAACATGCTGGGCGCGCTCGGTCCGGAGCGTCGCCGGCAGTACCACCTGAAGTCCGACGACCGGCTGTTCGACCCGGACACCAACGCCCGCGTCGCCCACAGCATCTCGGGCGGCGGCCACGACTTCACGCCCTGGTCGACGTACACGAACGGCGCGTACAAGCACCACCTGGCGGCCGCACGCAAGGCCGCCCGGGACGTCACGGAACACCACGGGAAGACCGGCGGCGGCAGCAGCGCGAGCGGCAGCCCGCTTCGTGTGGACGACACGGTGCTGCACTCCTACGTGGGCCGCACCCGGCACGTCGCCGACGCACTGGGCACCGCGACCGGGCAGCTGCGCGACGTCCGCGAGATCGCCCGTGACAGCTTCGGGAAGGTCGGCGAG
Organism: Amycolatopsis sp. NPDC114478; assembly: GCF_055633805.1. Taxonomy (NCBI): domain Bacteria; kingdom Bacillati; phylum Actinomycetota; class Actinomycetes; order Pseudonocardiales; family Pseudonocardiaceae; genus Amycolatopsis; species Amycolatopsis sp. NPDC114478. The sequence continues at coordinate 36,087 of NZ_JBVKDO010000015.1, forward strand.
GAATCCGGCTTCGCCGACGCCCTCGCCGGGTTCGGACTGGCGCTGCAACGGCAGGTCAACGGCGTCGGCGCGCACGCCGACGGGCTCGCCTCGGCGGCCGGGAAGGCCGCGAAGTCCTACCGCGACCACGAGACGGCCACCGCCGCCGCGCTGAACGGGAAGGGCTGACATGGACACCACCGCGCTCGCGCACTCCTTCGCCACGGACCTCGTCGCGCACCGCAACAAGCTCGCCGGCAAGGCCGAGGACGCGGTCCGCGCCGAATACGCGCTGCACCAGGTGGCCGGGGCGCTGGACGCCCAGCACGACGCCTACCACAAGGAAAGCGCCAAGGTCCTGGAGCACTGGCACGGCCGCGGCGCCGACGGCTTCCGGCACAACAGCGCGAAACTGACGAAGGAGCTGCGGGTCACCGGCGTGGCCGGCGCGGCGGCGGAGAAGGTCGTCACGCACGTGGCGTCCACAGTGGACAGTGCGCACACGGCCGTGCAGCGGCTCGTCGACGAGTACACCGCGCAGGCCAAGCAGGTCCTCGACGCGGGTGTCGCGGCCGGGACGCAGGCGGCGCTGATGCGGGCCGTCGGGCACGCCGCCGACCTCGCGCCGCGGTACACGCGGCATTCGGCCTCGACGCTGCGGCACGTCGACGCGGAACTCAAAGCGGCGGCGAAGAAACTGCACGAGCTGCGGAAGGACCTGACCCACGACGAGGTCGTGGACAAGACGGTGCACGCGACGCACCCGAGCAGGGTTTCGGTGCGGGGCAAGGACATCGTCCACGCCGCGCGCACGCAGCTCGGTGTCCGGGAGAACCCGCCCGGCAGCAACCGGAACCCGTACGGCCCGACCGCGGCGTGGTGCTCGTCGTTCGCGACGGCGATGTGGCGCAAGGCCGGCGTGCCGATCCCGGTCCTGCCCTTCAGCGGCGACGTCTACCACTGGGGTGAGCGCAACGGCCACGCGTACGGCAAGAACGCGCTGCACGAAGCGAAACCGGGGGACGTGCTGATCTTCGGCACCGGCCCGCAGAACACGTCGACGAGCACGCACATCGGCATCGTCGAGAAGGTCGAAGGGAACCAGGTCACGATGATCGAGGGCAACTCCGGGGACGCCGTCCGCCGGAACACCCACACGCTTTCGGCGTCGACGTTCTACGGAGGGGTGCACCCGTGATCACCGGAAAAGCCGCCGACCGGACGGTCGCCGTCGAGGTCGCGCCCGGTGGGGCGCTGCAGGAGCTGACCCTGGAGGCCGCGGCGCTGCGGCTGGAGCCGGACGAGCTGGCGCGGCGGATCCTCCTGTTGACGGCGGCCGCGTCGGCGCGGGCCACGGCTTCCTTGTGGCACAACCAGGACGGGGTGGCCGCTCTCGGCCTGCCCGAGCCGGGAGAGGCCGCGGAAGAGACCTCGCCGGACAGCTGGCGGGCGCAGTGAACGACTCGCGTACTGCCTTGGAGCTGGCCGACGACGCTTTCGCGGCCCCGGAGCCGGGATACGGGGCTCGGCTGGCGGCGATCCGCGCTTCGGCGGCGGACGACGGCCTGTCGGTGGTCGTCGATCTGCAAGGGGCGCTGGTGGACCTGCGCTTCGACCGGTGGGCGCTGAACAAGCCGCCGGGAGAGCTGGCCGGGCTGATCCGGCGGCTGGCGTCGGAGGCGGGAGCGGAGTCCTTGCGGCAGGGCCGCGAGCTGCTGGGCGACTTGCTGCCGGACGAGCCCGCGCGACCGCGTCGCCCACCGGAGCCCGAGGACGACTCGCTGCTCCCGGCGACCTGGGCGATGTGACGACCGGCCGACGACTGCTCAGCGGACGTCGTCGACCAGACGCCCCAGGCGGTCCGCGAGCCAGGCGCTGTCGGCGGGGGTCACCGTCACCCACGGCTCGCCGCCCACGTTCTCCGGGGTCACTGCGTACCGGCCCGCCGCCGTGTCGAACCACGCCAGTACCGGGCTCCGGCCCGCCGGACCCGTCGCCGCCAGCTGGCCCGCCGCGTACCGCTCCGCCGTCACCAGCGTCGCCAGCGGACGGACCGCGCGGCCGGTGATCCCGGCCGTGCTCAACGCCCGCTCGAACGCGTCGTACCCGCTGCGCGCGTAGGCATCCATCGCCGCCGAGTACGCGGCGCGGGGGAGCCGCAGCTGGTCACCCGGGCCCGCGTCGGCGTCGCCGAGCATCCGGGCTACGGCGGCGACCAGGCCGGCCGGGCGCACCGGCTCCAGCACCAGGTCGCGGTCGTCGAGCACCGCCAGCACCCCGGCGCCGTCCCGCGCCGCCGCGAGCAGCCGCCACGGTGCTTCGCCCAGCACCAGCGCGTCGACACTCAGCGACGGCGAACCCAGCAGCACGACCAGGTCCGCCAGCTCGGGGTCGACGTCCTCGCCGTCGGTGAGACCGGCGTCGGCGAGGCCGGCGAACACCTGGACGCCCAGGTCGTCGCGCTCGGCGTGCGTCGCGCCGTGCGACGGCACATCGAACGGGTACGGCGGCGGCCCGCCCGGTCCCAGGTCCTCCCAGAGGAGATCGAATTCCAGATGCGACAGGATCACTCCCGCCGCCGTCGCGGTGCGCCGCGCCATGGTCCCCCTTCCCGTGCCGAACGGCCGCCGTCGGGCACGATGGTGCCGATGGCCGAGCCGCAGTCGATGGACGTCCCCGCGAGCGGGTACCTCGTCGTCCGCGCGTCCGGCGCGGCGGCCGCGCGCGCCGCGATCCTGGGCGGCCGCGGCGACCCCGAGGACGTCCAGCTGCTGCTGCGCTGTCCCGTCCCGCGGGCGGTCGCCGAATCCGGCGCGAAGCTGACGTACGCCGACGCGACGCTGCACCTGCAGCCCTCCGGCGTCGTCATGCTGACCGTCGCGGCGGCGAAGCTGTCGATCTCGTTCGCCGAGCTGCGGCCGCTGATGTTCCGGCCGGTCGAGGTCGACGCGCCGCTGCGTTCGCTGTTCGCCGGCGCCGTCGCGCACGTCGTGGCGGCCGGTCCGCGGCTCGACCCGCACGGACTCGCCCACCACCTGCTCGGCTTGGCCGAATTGGTGTTGCGCAGCGCGCTGCGCGTCGAACTCGACCGCGTCGACGCGCTCGCGGCCCGGCGGCGCGAAGCCCTGGAGTACATGCGCGCGCACCTCGGCGAGCAGTCGCTCAGCGCGGACAAGATCGCCGAAGCGCTGTACATCTCGCGTCGGCGGCTGTACCAGCTGTTCGACGACGGCCAAGGTGTCTCGGAGCGGCTGAAGGGCCTGCGGATCGAGCGCGCGAAGTTGGTGCTGGCCGATCCGGCGAAGGCCGGGCGCGGGATCGCGGAGGTCGCTCGCGACTGCGGGTTCACCAGCGCCCCGCACTTCTCGCGGACGTTCCGCCAGGCGACCGGCCGGACCCCGCGCGAGTTCCGGGAGCAGGCGCTGCGGGGGTGAGGTCGACGCCGGCGACGAGCGTCCCGGCCAGCCCGGCGACCTCGAGCCAGCCGCGGCCGCCGGGGGAGTGGAGGGTGAACACGGCGGCGCGCGGCCGGTCCGGGTCGAGCACGACGGCCTGCAGCTGCGCGCCGGACAGCCCGATCCGCTCGACGATCACGACCGGGTAGCCCCGGCCGGTGTGCGCGGTGCTCACCTCGCGGATGCCGGGCGTGTGGTCGGCGATGAAGTACCCGAGCTCGGCGGCCTCGCCAGGGTTGTCGACCGGGACGACGCCGGCGATGAGCAGTGCGGGGTCGGTGTCACGGTGTTCGACGAGGGCCAGCAGCCCGGCCCGCCGCTCGTGAGCGATTTCCGCGCACTGCACGGCGGCGGCTTCCAGACCGAGGTCGCGGGCGGCGTCGGGGCCGCGCAGGCGGGCCATCAGCGCGTGCAGCTCGGCCGTCGTGCGCTCGACGGAGTCCAGGGTCACCGGGGTGATCCCCGGAACGGCGGGCAGTTTCACCGGCCACCCAGCGCCGCGGCGAACGCGCTGACGGCCCCCGGCGGCGGCGTGACCGGTGCCTTGGGGGTGCGCGCGAAGGTGCCGCCCAGCTCGCGTCCGACGGCCGAGAAGGTTTCAAGGTGGGTGGTGATTTCGGCGAAGCCGGGTGCTTCCGGCAAGGGGGCGCCGTCGCCGAGGGCGCGCAGCCGCTCGGCGACGCGGGTTGTTTCGGTGTGGTGGGCGCGTTCCAGGCCGCGGGCTTCGGCGAGGACGCGGTCGAGATCGTCTTGGCGGGCCGCGAGCCGGGCCCGGGCGGCGGTGAGGTTCGGTTCGGTGGCGGGGGAGAACTGGGCGTCGGTTTCGGCTCGTTCGACGTCGTCGTGTGCTGTGGTGACGGCTTGGCGGGCGGCGGTGGCCCGGCGGTCGAGGTCCTCGGCCCGGCGGCGGTTCGCGACGAGGGTGCCGGCCCAGTCTTCGAGGACTCCGGCGGCGGCGCGGAGAGCTTCGCGGGCGGCGGTCAGCCCGGCGGCGGCGCGCTCGGCGCGGTCGGCCAGTGCCTGCGCGGAGCGGCCCGCCCACTCGGGGATTGCGCCGGGGGAGCGGATGTCCTCGAGCCGGGTGGCGGCGGTGGCGTAGCGGCGGGCGGTTTCGGCGACGGCGTCGGCGCTGCCGGGGACCGGGTCGAAGCCGAGGCCGCGGAACTCAGCCACGGGCGCGGTCCGGTCCGGCGGTTGCGGAGTGGCCAGGCTCGAACGTGGGGGCGGCGGTGCGGCCCGGCTCGCCGAAGGCAAGGCGGCGGGGCTCGTGATTTCGGTCAGCGGTCGGAGCGGTCCGGAACTTCGGCGGGTGAGCGGTGCCTGCGGTCGCGGGGACGCCGGGCTCCTGGTTCCGGTCAGCCATCGGCGCGGCCCAGCTCTTCGGCCGCCGCGGCATCCGTTGTCCGGTAAGCCTTCGCGGCCGTCCGGACATCCGTCGCCGCCGCCGCGAAATCCTGTTCCACCGCCCCGATCCGGCTGGACCAGTCGCCGGTCAGCGCGGCGAGTGCGGCCGAGATCGGCCCGGGCCCGAGGTCGTCCGGTGCCGCCAGCGAATGCGCGGCCGCGCGGTACTCCTCCGCGGTGTCCTCCAGCCGGGACGCCAGCGCCTCGAGGGCCGCCGGGTCCGCGTGGAAGCCGGTCATTCGCCGAACACCGGGGGGTACGCCGGCGGGAGGTCGTCGAGCAGGTCGTAGCCCTTCGCGTACTTGTCGCGGTGCTCGGTGTCCTCTTCACGCCGCGTTCCCTGGGCCGGCGGGTACATGCCGTACCCACCCGCCGTGCCGCGGCCGCCCGCGCCTCCCGGTCCGAAACCCGTTGTCCCGGCTCCGAACCGTCCCGTGCCGGCTCGTCCGCCTTCGCCGAGCGCGGCGGAGCCCGGCGTTCCGGCCACCGGGATGCTCGCGAAGCCGGGGCCGTAGCCGGCCGCCGGGGAGCCCGGGGCGGCGGCTCCGATCACCCCGTCGAGCGCGCCCGGGACGCCGATGCCGGTGAACGTCGGTGGCAGCGCGGACGCCGTCGACGTCGCGTCGTCCGGTCCGGCGCCCGATTCGTCGTGGGGTCCGGCGTGCGGTGGGGGAGCCGGGTCGCCCGGAGGAGCAGGCGGAGGAACCGGCGGGGGCCCCGGCGGCAGCGGCACCGGTGTGGCGCCGGGATTCGCGGTCACCGGCGGGGCCGTGTCGAACTCCGGAGGCAGGCGGTGGCGGACGTCGTGGCTCGCACTCTCGTACTGCTCCATCACGCGGACCGCCTCGGCCTTGGCGGCGTCGGCTTCCTGCTTCGTCGGCAGCTTGTCGTCGAGCAGCTGGTCGAGCATGTACGTGCCCTCGGGGCCGTCGAGCCGCTTCACCGCGTACCCCTGTTTGAACCACCGCTCGGCCCAGTAGTGCACGGGTTCGGGCATCCGGTGCTTGGCCTCGCCGACCACCGACGTGTACTCGGCGAGCCCGGAGCCGACGCGCTGGGCGTTCTCGCCCACCGTCGCCGCCCAGCCGGTCAGCCGGTTCACCGACGCCGTGGCCTGGTCCGCCGACGGCCCCTTCCACGACTCCTGCAGCTTCCCGACCAGTGCCGACACGTCTTTGGTCGCGGCGTCGACGCCTTCGGCCACCTGCTTCCACCAGGCCGCGTGCTGCTCGAGCTCCGCCGGGATGGCCGACTGCGTCATGTCCCACAGCTCGCGGTGCTCGTAGGCGTCCCAGTTGATCTTGCCGAACGTGGCTTCGCGGTCGTTGACCGTCTTCTGCCGGCGGACGCGCCGGGCCTTGGCCCGCTGCCGCGCGGTCGGGGCGTGGTGGGTCGAATGGAACTCAGGCATCGACGGCCCCCGGCGGCAGGGTCGCGGCGGCCTCTTCGTCGTTGCCCTGGTGCATCGCGACGACGGTGTCGAGCGTCTGCCGCAGCGTCGCCAGCTCGTTCAGGTACGACTGCAGCGCGGCTTGGACCCCGCCGGCCTCGGCGCCGCCGCGCACCGCGAACGAGCGGCGCATCCAGTGGGCGACCGGCCCTTTGCCGTTGGCGAGCTCGGTGTCGAGGCCACGAGCCGTTTGGAGGTGCTGGGACAGCTCGTCGTAGTGCGCGTCGATGGCGCTCTTGGCGTCGTCGACACCGCCGTAGTGGAGTTCGATGCCGCTGGTCACCGGCCCCGCGACGACCAGTTCGTCCTTCTCGCGCCGCCGTTCGGCCTGCAGCTGCCGCCGCGCGTCGGCTTCGTCGCGCACAGTCGCCATGGAGGTTCCTCCCTCGCCACCCGGGCGTCCTATCCTGGCCAATGCCCGCGGCGTTGAGAAGAGCGACCCACTCGGGTGCACGGGTGGACACGAAGACTGCACGGGCGGATAGGGCAGGATGTCCGGATGATCCCGCGTCGTGCGTTCGGAGCCGTTCTCGCCGCCCTCATCGGGCTCGTCGTGCTGGCCGGCCCGGCCGCCGCCCACACCGACCTGGCGTCGAGCTCACCCGCCGAAGGCGCTTCGCTCACCTCCGCGCCGTCCGAGGTCAAGCTGACCTTCGAAGAGCCCGTCACCCTGCCGCCGGAGGCCGTCAAGATCACCGGCCGCGACGGCACCGCCTGGACGGTCGGCACGCCCACCGTGGCCGGGGCGGTCGTGACCGCGCCGGTGACGCCGTCCGGACCGGCCCAGGCCTACACGCTGACCTGGAAGGTGATCGCGAAGGACGGCGACAACCTCACCGGCACCGTGCACTTCACCCTCGCGGCCGCCGCCCCGGCGACGACGACGGCACCCGCGCAGGCCCAGGCGCCCGCCACCCCGGCCGCGGTGGACACCGGCATCCCCGGCTGGATCTGGGCCGTGGTCGCGATCGCCGGCCTGCTCGCCGTCATCGTCGTCGGGCTGCGGCAGCTGCTGGGCCGCCGGAAGGACTGAGCTACTCCTGCGGGACCGTCACGACCCACCGTTCGGGACGGCGGCGCAGGTAGCCCCACCAGTACAGCGCCGACACCAGCAGCACGCCGGCGGTGATCCCGAGGTCGAGCGCGCTCTGTTCGACCAGGACGTAGGCGAGCGCGCCGACGGCGAGCAGGGGCACCACCGGCCAGGCCGGCATCCGCCAGACGTGCGGCTTCCGGTGCGCGGCCCGGCGGCCGCGCAGCGTGGCGGCCGCGACGCTCAGGTAGAGCGCGACGACGGCGACCCCGGTGACGCCGCTGAGCGTGTCCACCGGCACGAAGCACAGGACGGCTTCGGACAGCCCGACCACGAGCGTCGCCACCCACGGCGCGCCGAACCGGTCGCTCACCACGCTCATCGCGCGGTTCACCGGCGTCGGCCGCGCCTGGTCGCGCGCGGAGGCGTAGAGCACGCGCGAGTTCTGGATGACCATGACGATCACCGCGTTCACGATCGCCGCGGCGATGCACAGGCTGATCGCGGCGCCGACGGCGGAATTGCTCCAGCCCGTGACCAGTGCGGTGAGGTCGACGCCGGCGAGCGCGGCGGCGTCCGGCACGGCGAGCGTCACCGCGACGACCGGGACGAGGATGACCAGCGCGCTGATCCCGAGCGTCCAGAACACCGTGCGGGCGACGGTCTTGCGCGGCTCCCGCATCTCCTCGGCGAGGTAGACGGCGGTGCTGAAGCCCTGCACGACGAACAACGCGACGGCGAGCCCGCTGACGACGGCGATCAGCCCGATCGGGTTCGTCCCGAGGGTCGGCTTCAGCAGCACGGCCGGGCTCTGCGTCGCGTGCGTGAACCCGAGCAGTGACACGGCGAAGATCGCGACGACCTCGATCACCAGGAAGATCCCGGTGATCCAGGCGTTGGAGCGCAGGTTCAGCAGGCCCATCACGGTGGACGCGAGCATCACGAGCGCGCCGGCGACCGACGGGTTGATGTCGGCCACAGCGGCGACGTAGTCGGCCACGCCGATCGCGATGATCGGCGGGACGACGAGGATGACGATGAACGACAGCATGAACGTCAGCCAGCCGGCGAAGCGGTTCGCCACCGTCGTCACCATCGCGTATTCGCCGCCCGCGCTCGGCACCAGCGTGCCGAGTTCCGAGTAGCAGAAGGCGATCCCGACGCAGAGCAGCACCGCGAGGGCGATGGCGAGCGCCGTGCCGGTGCCGAGGTCGGCGAACAGCGGGGGCACGAGGACGAACAGCGACGACGCCGGCGTCACGCAGCTGAGCGTGAGCAGGGTGCCGCCGCCGACGCCGATCGAGCGCGTCAGGGTCTTCTTCGCTTCGGCGGGCGCGGCGACGTCGGGCGGGGCGGGAGTGCGGGGCATGGGCGTTCCCTCCGGCCTGGGGCAAGGTGCGACGGATGGAACAGCACCGATTCGGTGTTGTCAACGCCACAAAGACGACCGAAATCGTCGTCGGGCTGCGCGCGGGCCTTCGGATTTAGTCACGCGTTGTGACGGCGTGCCGGGATTGCCCTGTGTCGCCCGCGTCGGGGATGATCCGGGGCGTGAGCAGCCAGGACACCCCGAGCCGGCCCGCGCCGCCCGTGCTCGACGACATCTCGCGGCAGATCATCGCGCAGCTCCAGGAGGACGGCCGGCGCGCGTACGCGACGATCGGCAAGGCGGTCGGCCTGTCCGAGGCCGCCGTGCGGCAGCGGGTGCAGCGGCTGTCCGACTCCGGTGTCATCCAGATCGTCGCCGTCTCGGATCCCTTGCAGGTCGGGCTGTTCCGGCAGGCGATGATCGCGATCACCGTCGACGGGCCCCTCGAGCCGGTCGGCGACGCACTGGCCGAAATGGACGAAATCGCGTACGTGATCCTCTGCGCCGGGCGCTACGACCTGCTGTGCGAGGCCGTCTGCGCGGACGACGAGGCGCTGCTGCAGCTGATTTCGACGCGGATCCGCGCGCTGCCGGGCGTCCGGCACGCGGAGGCGATGGTGTACCTCAAGCTGCGGAAACAGACCTACCAGTGGGGCTCTCGCTGAGGGTGACGACTAAATCCGAAGGTGCGATGCGGTAAATGACCTTGAATTAGTCGGCCAAGTTCGGCTGGACGACTGAATCGCTTGCCTCGGTGGCTTCGGGCGTGCGATAACCGAGACATGACCACTACCGCCGACCTCGCCTCCGTCGACGCCGCCGGCCTCGCCCGGGCGGCCCGCAGCAACCTGTGGATGCACTTCACCCGCCACTCCGCCTACGACGAGACCGACGTCCCGGTGATCGTGCGGGGCGAAGGCCCGTACATCTGGGACGCCCGCGGGAAGCGCTACCTGGACGGGCTCGCCGGCCTGTTCGCGGTCCAGGTCGGCCACGGCCGCGAGGAACTCGCCGAAGCCGCCGCGCGGCAGACGAAGCAGCTCGCGTACTTCCCGCTGTGGGGCCACGCGCACCCGACGGCGATCGAACTGGCGTCCCGGCTGGCGTCCGCTGCCCCGGGCGACCTGAACCGGGTGTTCTTCACCGTGAGCGGCGGCGAATCCGTCGAGACGGCGTGGAAGCTGGCCAAGCAGTACTTCAAGCTGGTCGGGAAACCGACGAAGCACAAGGTCATCAGCCGCGCGCTGGCCTACCACGGGACGTCGCAAGGCGCGCTGTCGATCACCGGCATCCCGGGCGCGAAAGCCGACTTCGAGCCGCTGGTGCCGAGCACCCTGCGCGTCCCGAACACGAACTTCTACCGCGCACCCGAGCACGCCGACGACTACGCCGCCTACGGGCGCTGGGCCGCCGACCAGATCGAGCAGGCCATCGAGTTCGAGGGCGCGGACACGGTCGCGGCGGTGTTCCTCGAGCCGGTGCAGAACACGGGCGGCTGTTTCGTGCCGCCGCCGGGGTACTTCGAGCGAGTGCGCGAGATCTGCGACAAGCACGACGTCCTGCTGGTGTCCGACGAGGTGATCTGCGCGTTCGGCCGGGTGGGGTACGACTTCGCCGCGAAGCGCTACGGGTACCAGCCGGACATCATCACGACGGCGAAGGGCCTGACGTCCGGGTACGCGCCGCTGGGGGCGGTGCTGGCTTCGGAGCGGTTGATGGAGCCGTTCACCCGTGGTGCGACCACGTTCATGCACGGCTCGACGTACGGCGGGCACCCGGTGTCGTGCGCGGTGGCGTTGGCGAACCTGGACTTGATGGCGCGCGAAGGGTTGTACGAGCACGTGCTGTCTTCGGAGGATGCGTTCCGGTCCACTTTGGACAAGCTGACCGACCTGCCGATCGTCGGGGACGTCCGCGGGGCCGGGTTCTTCTACGGCATCGAACTGGTGAAGGACAAGGCGACCAAGGAGACGTTCAGCGCCGCGGAGTCGGAGCGGGTGCTGCGCGGGTTCCTGTCGGAGGCGCTGTTCGAGGCGGGGCTGTACTGCCGGGCCGACGACCGCGCCGAGCCGGTGGTGCAGCTGTCGCCGCCGTTGATCTGCGGCCAAGCGGAGTTCGACGAGATGGAGCAGATTCTGCGGGACACGCTTACTCGGGCGTGGAAAATGCTGTAGGGCGGGCCTCCGGCCCGGTATCCACGCTAGCCGAGGGCACCGACAGTTCCGCGGCGTTGGCCCGAAAGGGCGGGAATCGCGCGTTCCCCGCTCTTGCCCGGGTTTCTGAGTACCGTGGACCGCAGGGGGACCGGGGGGTGCGGCCGGTGACCGGCCGCCCGCTTTCGCCTCCTCCGGCCGCGCCCGGGGAGGAGACCCGATGACCGCGACCACGGACAGCCCGCGCCTGCCTTTCGAGCGGCCGAACGTCCTGGAAATCGCTCCGCTCTTCGAGGTGCTGCGCCGGCAGGGGCCGGTTGTGCCGGTGACCACGCCTACCGGGGATCCGGCCTGGCTCGTCACCGGGTTCGACGAGGTGCGCGCCGTCTTCACCGATGCGCGCTTCGGCCGCTCGCACCCCGCGCCCGAACAGGCGTCGGCGCTGTCGGACGCCGCCATTCTCAGCCGGCCGCAAGGCGACCACGAAACCGAGCACGTCGAGCACGCGCGGATGCGGCGGATGCTCGTGCCCGCCTTCTCCGCCAACCGGATCCGGCGGCTCACCGGCCACGTGCAGGAGCTCGCCGACGGCTGCTTCGCCGCGATGGAGCGCGCCCAGCGTGCGGACGAGCCCGTCGACCTGCACGAACACCTCTCCTTCCCGCTGCCCGTCCTCGTCATCTGCGAGCTGCTCGGCGTCCCCTACGAGGACCGCGACACCTTCCGCGTGCTGTCCGAGCGGATGGGGCGGATGGACATCGGCTCCGGCGCCGACGCCGCCCTCGACGAGTTCGCCGCCTACATGGGCCGGCTCGCGGCGGCCAAGCGGCGCGACCCCGGCCAGGACGTCGTCTCGGACATGGTCCGGGCCCAGGCCGAGGATCCCGCCTTCACCGACGACGACCTCGCCCGCCTCGCCGCCGGTCTGCTGTTCGCCGGCCACGAGACCACTTCGAACCGGATCGACCTCGGCGTCCTCCTCCTGCTCAGCGACCTCGCGCGGCGCGACGCCCTCGTCGCCGACCCCGACGGGCAGGTGCACGGCGTGGTCGAGGAGATCCTGCGGCTGTCCGCACCGAGCGGGCTCGGCGTCCTGCGGTACGCGCACGACGACGTCGAGCTCGGCGGCGTGACGGTCGCCCGCGGCGACGCGGTCGTCCTGGCCCTGGCGGCCGCGAACCGGGACCCGGCCGTGTTCCCGCACGCCGGGGAGTTCGATCCCGCGCGCAAGCCGAACTCGCACGTCTCCTTCGCTTACGGCGGCTGGTTCTGCATCGGCGCGAGCCTGGCCCGCACGGAGCTGCGCGTGGTGTTCGGCTCGCTGTTCCGCCGGTTCCCCGGGCTGCGGCTCGCGGTGCCGGTGGACGAGCTGGAGATCCGCGCCAACCGGGTCACCGGGGGAGTGGACCGCGTGCCGGTCCTCTGGTAGACCTGCGGCGGTGACGCTGTGGGACAAGCTCGGGATGGACGACAAGCTCATCAAGGTGCTGAAGGAGATCCCGCCGGGACCGGACGCGCCGGAGTTCGGGCCGGCCTACGTGACCATCCACCAGCTGGCGGTCGAGCTGGACCAGCGGTTCCCCGAAGTCCGCAAGCAGCTCGACGTGCCCCTCGGCGGCGGCTCGACGCGGCACGCCGGGCTGGTCGAGCTGCTCGGCAAGGAACTGGTCGACAAGATCAAGCGCTACGGCGACGTGTACCCGATCGAAGCGGCGCAGCTGTCTTCGGTGCGGTTCCGCGAGCTGCGCCTGCGAGGCCCGGGCGGGCGTGACCTGGTGGGCGCGTCACGCACCGACCTGCCGCTGATCCGCCTGCGGCCCAAGGACTGACGGTGCTGCCCCCGCCGCCGGTCCGGGTCCTGGTGGCCGACCGCGACCCGGCGGTGCGCACCCGGCTGGGCGCCCTGCTCGGCGACGCGGACGGCATCGAGCTGGTCGGCTCGGTCCCGGACGCGGCCGCGGCCCGCACGACGTTGCGCCGCCGGCTGCCGGACGTGGTGCTGCTGGACCTGCGGCTCGGGCCGCTGGGGCCGGTGTTCCGCCGTCCGGCGGTGCTGGCACTGGTGACGTTCGACTCCGACGCGGGCATCCTGCGCGCCCTGCGTGACGGCGCGTCGGGGTACGTGCTGCGCTCGGCCCGGCGCAACGAGCTGATCAAGGTGGTCCGCCTGGCCGCGGACGGTCACGTGGTGCTCTCCCCGGACGCCTCCCGCCGGCTGGTCTCGGCGGCGATCCGGTTGTCGGGCCCGCGCGACGAGCGGCTCGCGGGCGTCGACCGGCTCTCCGCGCGCGAGCGGGAGGTGCTGATCGGCATCGGCTCGGCTCTGTCGAACGCGGAGATCGCGACGCGGCTCGGCGTGGGCGAGCCGGAGGTGCGGGGGCTGGTCGGCCAGGTGGTGCGGAAGCTGGGGTGCGCGCACCGGACCGAGGCGGGGTTGCTGGCGTACGAACGGGGTCTGTGCCGCCCGGGGTCGTGAGTGGGAAACAGGGTCAGAACCCTGTTTCCCACTCACCACCGCCCGTCAGAAGCCCGTCAGGCCGTTCGGCACCCCCACTCCCGTCGGCGCGTCGTAGCCCGGGCCCGCGACGCACAGGTAGTCCCCGCCGCACTTCTTGCCGCCACCCGACGGGTCGTTGTTTCCCGCCGTGACGTCCGTGAACGACGACGCCTTCGCATACACGTCCGACGGCGCCGGGACGTGCCCCGACCGGGCGATCAGCCCCGCGATGAACGGCGCCGACGCGCTCGTGCCGTCGACCGGGAGCCAGCCGCCCGCGTCCGTGTAGCGGATCGCGATGTCCTCCGCCGCCGCGGCGAGGTCCGCCACCGTGCGCTTGCCGCAGTGGCTGTCCCGCTGCCACGACGGCTTCGCGATGTACGCCGAGCAGCCGCTCCCGCCGTACTGCCACGCCGTTTCCGTCCAGCCGCGCGGCGACGAGGGGCCGCGGGCCAGAGACGTCCCGCCGACCGCGATCGTCGTCGCCAGGACCGCCGGGTAGCTCGCTGCCGTGAAGCCCGCGTCGCCCGACGACGCCACCACCGCGACGCCCGGGTGCCGGTAGTGGCTCGCGAACGCCAGCGGCGCGCCGCCTTCACGGGCGCCGTAGCTGTTCGACACCACCGAAGCGCCCAGGCGGACCGCCGTGTCCTCCGTCGCCGCCAGGTCGGCGAACCCCGGCGTGTTCCCTTCGACTACCAGCAGCCGGCACGACGGGCACGCCGCCGACACCATCGAGACGTCCAAAGTGGACTCCAGTGCCCAGCCGAAGGACGCCTCGGGCAGCGGCGCGGAAAGACCCTGCTGGTTCACCTTGCGGAAGCAGCCGTTGGCCGTCGTGCACGGCGGGAGGCCGTACTGCGCCCGGTACGCCGCCAGGTCGGCTTCCAGGTTCGGGGCGTCGTAGGCGATCGAGATGCCGACGACCGTTTCCGGGCCCGGTGTGGCCGGGAGCCCGTACGCCGACGCCAGGTCGCTGGCTCCCCAGCCGGCCGGGGCGTCGGCCAAGGCGCGCACCGCGCCCGGCGAGTACGTCGTGAGGCAGCGCAGCAGGCCCGGTCCCGGGTCGGGACACGCCGCGCGAGGTGCCGTCGCGCCCGTCGCGGGCGGAGCGAACCCGGCCACCGCCACCACCGCGGCCAGCAGGCCGATCCATCTTCTGTTCACAGTGGACATTCCCCTCAGACCGGGTAGACGTGGTAGGCGGCGGTGATCGACTCGGTCACGGTGGCCGCGGCCGCGTCGGCCGCCGTCACGCGCAGCGAGACGTCCGCGCCGCGGAAGGCGTCGGTGACCGCGGTGAAGTCCGCGTGGAAGACGCCGCCGCCGCGGGCGGTGACCGGCGCGTCGAGCCAGGTCGTGCCGTCGGTCGAGTACTGGACCGTCGCGCCGGTGACGGGCGAGGGCGCGCTCTGCTGCAGGTGCCCGACCGTGAGGTCGAGGCTCTGCGGCCCGGACACCGTGGAGCCGTCCGGACGCAGCCCGCCGACGGCGTACCCGAGGGTCAGCATCGGCTCGACGGCGCACGACCGGTCGACTCCGCCTCGTTGACGTACGCAGACGAGCGCCGCCGGGAGCTGCGCGCCCTCGACGTGCTGCGACTTCCACGTCCACTCGGTGTGGGTCGCGGTGCTCTGGCGGTACATCGGCCCGGTGCGCCCGGCGTCGACCGTCAGCCCCAGGGTCGACGGCCCAGGTGCCACCGGCTGCTCCAGCGTGAGCTCGGTGATCCCGGCCGGGGTGCCCTCGGCGACCGTGGCGCCGTCCTGCGTCAGCGTGTAGTGCCCGGTGACGGTGTCCCGGGCTTCGCCGTAGAAGCCGAACCCGGTGTGCCCCGGCTGGTTGTCGCTGAACGGCGTGAGCGACAGCCGCAGCAGGTCCCCGGCCCTCGTCGCGGCCGGCGCGACCGGGGCGCTGCCGTCGTCCATCGGCAGCAGCGCGACCTCGCCCGCCGGGTGCAGCGGGAACTTGTTCCACTCCTCGGTGACCGAGGTGCCGCCCCGGTAGGCGTGGAACGGCTCGTACTGGCCGCCGGCCCAGCCGGGGAACGGCCCGGGCAGGACGTACTTCGAGAACCCGCCGAACCACCGCAGGTCCGGTGCCGCCGAGACGTACTCGACCTGCTTGCGCGGCAGCTGGATCGGGTGCGAGACCCGGCCGCCGACGTCTTCGAACGAGAACATCCCGCTGCGCTGGCGCAACCCCAGCGACGAGTACTCGCTGAAGTACGTCGAGTCGACCGCGGCGACGTCCTTCGCCGTGATCACGTACCGCTGCCGCGGAATCGTGCGGGTGCTCGCCTTCTGCAGCACGTATTCGTACGGCGTGCCCGGTCCGGGCGGGGACAGCAGCCTGCTGTACGGGTACGTCTGCAGCGCGCCCGTCTTCACCGGGACGGCCGTCGGCGACACCGCGATCGGCACGCCGGGCCCGGCGTCGAAGTCGACGAGCAGCGCCGGCCCCGTCTTGGCCGCCCGGCGGAACAGGAACCCGGTGTCGTCGAGCAGCGCCGGCCGCGGCGTCACCCACGTCAGCTTGCTCGACGCGCGGGAAGCGTCGACGCGGACGGTCTTGTCCGCCTTGACCGCGAACTCCGGCTGCGCGCTGAACCGCACCTCCGTCGGGTTGCCGTCGGCGTCGGCCGTCCAGAACAGGCCGAGCGCGCTGTAGTTCCCGTCCGGGGCGCTGAACTTCGCCGTGCCGCTCGCGAAGTAGTTGACGCTCTCGTTCGGGTCGAGCAGGTTCCCGTCGTCGGTGTTGTAGAGGAATGCGACACCGGTGTCGGCCGGGTGGCCGGCGATGTCGGTGGCGTCGAGCGACACCGTGCGCATCACCGACCGCGGCTGAACGGCCGGGCGCGCCCCGGGGAGCGCGAACCGGGCGCCGCCGGCGAAGAGCCCCTGCCCGCCGAAGTGCCCGCGCGCGTTGTCTTCTTTGAACTGCTTCGCCAGTGCGGGCCCGAACGTCGCCGGGTCGGCGGGCAGCGGTGCGCCGGCCAGCAGGGCGCCGACGTCGAACAGACCGAGGTCCAGCCCGCGCCCGAGGTAGGGGAGCGCGGTGCCGGGGAGCTCGTAGTCGCGAGCGCCGAGCCGCAGGTGCACCAGCGCCCGCGCCATGCCCTTCCCGGCGGCCGGCCGGACGTCGAACAGGGACCGGCCGTCGGCGGTGGTCCGGACGCTGACGCGCTCGCCGGTGATCAAGGTGGCGGACGTCGCGGGCACCGCGGCGCCGGCCTGCGGGGGAGCGATGCCCCCGAGCCCGGCGAGCACGACCCCCAGGACGGACAAAGTTCTTCGCACTGGCACCTCCGGGTGGTGGTTGATCACCACTACCGACGAGCCAGCCGCCCGGGGCGTTGAGACCGGTTCTCGATCTTCCCCGAATTACCTCGAACGGCTCAACGACGCACAGTCTCCGAGTGTGCGTCGGGAACCGGCCGGGCGACGCCGAAACCGCCGTACGGCCCGGCTTTCGCGCGCTTGCGGACCTCGTCGAAGTGCCGGTGCACGGCTTCGGCCGCGGCGTCCGCGTCGCGCAGCAGGAGCGCGTCGACGATGGCCTGGTGCCGCTTCGCCGTGGCCGTCGGGGACGACGCGGGGCCGCCCAGCTCGCTTTCGGCGATCCGGTAGACGTCCCAGAAGAGGCCGGTGAGCTCGCGGGCGAGGTCGAAGCCGGCTTCG
This sequence comes from Amycolatopsis sp. NPDC114478, assembly GCF_055633805.1. Lineage (NCBI taxonomy): Bacteria > Bacillati > Actinomycetota > Actinomycetes > Pseudonocardiales > Pseudonocardiaceae > Amycolatopsis > Amycolatopsis sp. NPDC114478. The sequence continues at coordinate 53,107 of NZ_JBVKDO010000015.1, forward strand.
GCGCAGATGAGGTCGTGGAACTCGCGGTCGGCCTCTGCCGCGTCCGGGCCCTTGCGCTTCATCCGCGCGACGCAGGCCTGCAGCTCCTCGACCAGGCCGGGCCGGTGGTCGGTGGCGACCCGGCGGGTCAGCTCGGTCTCGAGCATCTCGCGCACTTCCAGGAGGTCGCGCAGGCGCCCGACGTCGGTCGCGCCGCGGGCGCGGGTGCGGAAGAGCAGCCAGGTCTGCAGCGACTCCGAGCCGGCGGAGCCGACGAACGTGCCGTAGCCGTGGCGGATCTCGACGATGCCGAGCGCCTGGAGGGCCTTGATCGCCTCGCGGATGGAGTTGCGGCTGACGCCGATGTCCTCCATCAGGCTGAGCTCGGTGGGCATGGGCGCCCCCGGCGGGAGCTCCCTCTCGACGATCAGGTCGATGATGCGCTTGGTGATCTCTTCGCTGCGCTGCGGACGGGCCACTGCTGTCCTCCCCGGGTGCGTCGTGAGAGGACATCCTACGTCATACGTCCAGAAGGGTTGACCGGCAGGCGAAGCCATCCTAGGCTCACGCCGGTCATAGGACGTCCCATGTCCTACCGTTCGAGGCCCGCAGGAGACAGCGATGTCCCAGAGCCCGTCGCTCAGCCGCCGCCAGTTGCTGCGCTACACCACCTTCGCCGGGGCGGCTTTGGCGTTCCCGACCGTGCTCGCCGCGTGCGGCGGGCCGGCGTCCACCAACAAGACCGGCAGCTCGGCGGGCTCGCTGACCGCCGTCATCGGCTACGGCAACAACCAGACGTGGGACCCGCTGCAGACCGCGTCCGCGTTCTCGATGGCCGCGATCCTGCACTGCTACGAGTCCCTCGTGGAGGGTGACCCGATCACCCGCGCCCCCTTCCCCGGCCTCGCGAAAGCGCTACCCGCCGACGTCAGCGGAACGAGCCTGAAGTTCGAGCTGAGAGACGGCGCCAAGTGGCACGACGGGCAGCCCGTCACCGCGGACGACGTCGTCTTCACCTACGCCCGCGCGCTCGACGAGAAGGAGAACGTGCTCATCCACAGCTTCTTCTCGCACTGGCTGCAGGAAGTCCGCAAGACCGGCGACCGGTCGGTCGAGTTCGTCCTCAAGTTCCCCTTCCCGTACGCGCTGCAGCGGATCCAGTGCTGCAAGATCGTGCCGAAGCACGTCTACGACGGCAAATGGGACGACGCCAAGGGCGGCAAGGTCGTCGGCTCCGGCCCGTACAAGGTCGTCGAGCAGGCGCCGCTGTCGCACACCGGCTTCGAGAAGTTCGCCGATTACAACGGCCCGCGTCCGGCGGCCTACGACAAAATGCTGTGGAAGTCCATTGTGGACTCCGCACCGCGCGTCGCCGCGATCTCCGGCGCCACGCCGGACGCGCAGATCGTCGAGAACATCCCGGCCGCCAACGCCGACCAGCTGCGCAAGGCCGGCCGCACGGTCGAGTTCGCCGACGGCGGCAACAACCTCTTCCTGCTCTTCAACACCGCGCACGCGCCGTTCGACAAGAACCTGGTGCGCCAGGCGCTGCACTACGCCATCGACAAGCAGAAGATGATCGACATCGGCCTCAAGGGCGCGGGCTCGCCGGGGACCTCGTTCATCAACCCGAAGCTCCCGTCGTCGCAGCCGGCGTCGCAGGACTTCGTCTACAACCCCGAGAAGGCCAAGCAACTGCTGCAACAGGCCGGCGTGAGCAACCTCAAGATCACGCTGTCGACGACGAACACCTCCCTGGTCGCCGACTGCGTCAAGGTGATCAAGGAGGGTTGGGACGCGATCGGCGTCCAGACCACTTTGGACAGCCAGGACACCAAGGCGCTGTTCTCGAAGCTGGACGCGGGCGCGGACTTCCAGGTCGTCGCGACGACGAACAACCCGCTGCAGTTCGGCAACGACCCCGACCTGATGATCCGGTACTACTACGACGCCAAGTCCATCCTCACGAGCAAGTACGCCCGCTTCACCGGCGCCGACGCCCAAGCGCTGCTCGCCCTGCAAGACCAGGCCGCGGCCGAGCCGGACGAGGCCAAGCGGACGAGGCTCAACAAGCAGCTGCTGGACCGGATCTCCGAGCAGGCCGTGATCTACCCGGTCGTGTTCACCCAGCTCGGCACGGCCTGGGACCCGAAGGCGATCACCGGCGTGCACGCCCAGGGCTACCCGGGCATCTACCTGAACCAGGCCAAGCCGGTCTAGGAGGAGAACACCCGTGGCCGTCGTCGTGCGGATGCTGCTCAGCCGCATCCTCGCCCTGATCCCGCTGCTGCTCGGCGTGATCCTGTTCGTGTTCATCGTGATGCGGTTCGCGCCGACCGACCCGGCGCTCGCCGCGTTCGACGGCGCGAACGCCACCGCCGAGCAGCTCCAGCGGTTCCGGCTCGAGAACGGGCTGCTGGACCCGCTGCCGCTGCAGTACGTCCACTTCGTCTGGCACCTGGTCCAGGGTGACTTCGGCACCAGCGTGATCACCAAGCAGCCGGTCGGCGACACGATCGCCACCGCGCTGCCGCTGACCGTCCAGCTGACCCTGCTCGGCCTGGTCATCGCCCTGGTGACGGCGCTGGTGCTCGGCGTGACGTCGGCGCTGTTCCGCGACCGCTGGCCGGACAAGCTGATCCGCGTGGTCACCCTGGCCGGGGTCGCCGCGCCGGCGTTCTGGGTGGCGCTGCTGCTGGTCCAGTGGCTCGCGGTCGGCCAGGGCCTGTTCCCGACCAGCGGGTACGTCAGCCCGGCCGACTCCTTCGGCGGCTGGCTGAACTCGCTGACGCTGCCGGCGGTGTCCCTCGCGCTGCCGGTTGCCGCCCAGCTGACCCGGGTGATCCGGACGTCGATGGTCGAAGAGCTGGACAAGGACTACGTCCGCACCGCGCGCGGCGGCGGCCTGCCGCCGGTGGTCGTGGTCGGGCGCAACGTGCTGCGCAACGCGCTGGTCACGCCGCTGACCGTGCTCGGCCTGCGGGTCGGCTACCTGCTGGGCGGCGCGGTCGTCATCGAGACGATGTTCGCGCTGCCGGGGATGGGGCAGAACATGATCCAGGCCGTCACCGACGGCGACACGGCCAAGGTGCAGGGCTTCGTGATCACGATCGCGATCGGGTTCGTGCTGGTCAACCTGATCGTCGACGTGCTGTACCTGATCGCCAATCCGCGCCTGCGGAGCCACGCGTGAAGCGGCTGCGCGCGGCTTGGCCCGCGCTCGCGATCCTCGGCGTGCTGCTCCTGGTCGCGGTGCTCGGCACGCTCGTCGCGACGCACAACCCGGACGCGCTGAGCACCGACGCTGGCGGGCCCAGCGGGTCGCACTGGTTCGGCACGGACACCTCGGGCCGGGACATCTTCTCCCGGCTCGTCGCCGGCACGCGCTGGTCGCTCGCCATCGGCCTGGGGGCGGTGGCGCTCGCGCTCGTGTCGGGGGCGGTGATCGGGGCGTTCGCGGCGACCTCGCACCGCCGGGTGGACGCGGTGATCATGCGCGTGCTCGACGTCGTCATGGCGTTCCCGGGCATCGCGCTGGCCGCCGTGCTGGTCGCGGTGTTCGGCCACGGCATCCTGGTGCTGATCCTGGCCATCGGCTTCCTCAACATGCCCCCGGTGGCCCGGGTGATCCGGGCGAACGTCCTGGCCCAGTACGGCGAGGACTACGTCGCCGCCGAACGCGTCATCGGCGCGCGCCGGTTCTTCGTGCTGACCCGGCACGTCGCGATCAACTGCGCCGCGCCGGTGCTCGTCTACTGCACGGTCACGGTGGCCGACGCGATCGTGTTCGAGGCGTCGCTGTCGTTCATCGGCGCCGGCATCCAGCCGCCGGACCCGTCGTGGGGCTCGGTGCTCGCCGACGGCAAGGACCTGGTCCTGACCGGCGGCTGGTGGGCGACGTTGTTCCCCGGCCTGCTGATCCTGGTCACGGTGCTGGCGCTGAACATCCTGTCCGAGCGGATCTCCGACGCCTGGGCGGCGCCGTCGGCCCGTGCGGTCAAGGCGGCCGAAGTGGCGAAGGCCGTCGAGGCTCGCGACGACGCCGACACCGCGCCCGTGCTGCCGATCGCCGGGCTGCGCGAAGCAGGGGAGCGGCTGGCCCGCACGGCCCGGTCACTCGACCACCGGGACACGGTCCTGGAAGTCGACCGGCTGGCGATCTCCTTCCCGGGCCGCCACGAAGGCGTCGACGTCGTGGACGGGGTGTCGTTCAGTGTCCGCGCCGGGGAGGTCCTCGGCCTGATCGGCGAGTCCGGCTGTGGCAAGACGCTCACCGCGCTGTCGATCCTCGGCCTGCAGCCGCCGGCGGCCAGGGTGTCCGGCCAGATCCGGTTCGCCCAGCGCGACCTGCTCGCCCTGCGCCCGGGCGAACGCCGTCGCCACCTCGGCCACGACATCGCGATGATCTACCAGGACGCGTTGAGCTCGCTCAACCCGGCGATGACCATCCGCGCCCAGCTCAAGCAGTTCACCCGCCGCGGCGGCACGCGGACTCCGGTCGAACTCCTGGAGCTGGTCAACCTCGACCCGGAACGCACCCTGCGGGCGTACCCGCACGAGCTGTCCGGCGGGCAGCGCCAGCGGGTGCTGATCGCGATGGCGCTCTCGCGGGACCCCAAGCTGATCGTCGCCGACGAGCCGACCACCGCCCTGGACGTCACCGTGCAGGCGCAGATCATGGCGCTGCTGCTGCGGCTGCAGGAGGAGCTCGGGTTCGCGCTCATCCTCGTCTCGCACGACCTGGCGCTGGTTTCCGAGATCGCCGACCGGGTCGTCGTCATGTACGGCGGCCAGGTGGCCGAGCTGGGCGCCACCGCCGAGGTCGTCGGCTCGCCGCGGCACCACTACACGCGCGGCCTGCTCAGCGCGGTGCTGTCGCTGGAGGAGAACGAGGCCCGGCTGACGCAGATCAAGGGCGTCGTCCCGGCCCCGGCCGAGTTCCCGGCCGGCTGCCGGTTCGCCGACCGCTGCCCGGCCGCGCGCGCCAAATGCCACGACGAAACCCCGGTCCGGTTCGGGGAGCCGGTCGACCACCTCGTCGCCTGCCACTTCCCGGCGGTCGACATCGCGCGCGAGAAGGAGGCGACGGCGTGAACCTCCTGGAGGTCGACGGCGTCCACGTCGTCCACAAGATCCGCGGCCGCGGCCTGTTCGGCCACCAGCACGTGTACGCCCTGACCGACGCCCACCTCGTGGTGAACCCGGGCGAGACGATCGGCGTCGTCGGCGAGTCCGGCTGCGGCAAGTCGACGCTGGCCAAGGTGATCGTCGGGCTGCAGCGGCCGACCGCGGGAACCGTGCGTTTCCGCGGGGAGCCGCTCGTCTCCGGGCGCGAGGTCGGCATGGTCTTCCAGGACCCGTCGACCGCGCTGAACCGCCGGCTCGCCGTCGCCAAGATCATCCGCGACCCCCTCGACGTGCACCGCGTCGGGACGCCGGCCGAGCGCGACGATCGCGTCCGGGAGCTGATGTCGCTGGTCGGGCTGCCGGCGAGCGTCGCCGACGCCGTGCCGGGCCAGCTGTCGGGCGGCCAGCGCCAGCGCGTCGCCATCGCCCGGGCCCTGGCCCTGCGGCCCGCGCTGCTCGTTGCCGATGAGCCGACGTCCGCCCTCGACGTCTCGGTCCGCGCCCAGATCCTCAACCTGCTGCTCGACCTGCGCGAACAGCTGGAACTGGCGATGGTCTTCGTCTCCCACGACATCCAGACGGTGTCGAAGATGAGCGACCGGATCGTCACGATGTACCTGGGCCGGATCGTCGAGGAAGCGCCGGTGGGGGCGCAGGCCCGTCACCCCTACACGCGGGCGTTGTTCTCCGCGACGCCCAGCCTGCTCCACCCGGTCGAGCCGATCGTGCTGACCGGCCCGGTGCCGTCGGCGACGAACCCGCCGAGCGGCTGCCCGTTCCGCACCCGCTGCCCCAAGGCCACCGGCGAGTGCGCGGCCGAGCTGCCGCCGCTCGCCGCGGCCGCGGGCGGCCACACGTACCGCTGCATCCATCCCGAGATCCCCACCGGAGTGAGCGCCTGATGCCGAAGTTCGCCGGAATCGTCCCGCCGCTGTGCACGCCGTTGACCGACGACTTCGGCGTGGACACCGCCTCGCTGCGGCGCCACGTCGAGTTCCAGCTCGACGCCGGTGTGCACGGCGTCTTCGTCCTCGGCTCCTCCAGCGAGGTGGCCTTCCTGCCCGACGCCCAGCGCCGCGTCGTCGTCGAAACGACGGTCGAGCAGGTCGCCGGCCGCGTCCCGGTGCTCGTCGGCTGTATCGACATGACGACGTTGCGGGTCGCCGAGCACATCAAGGTCGCGGAAGCCGCCGGGGCCGACGCCGTCGTGGTCACCGCGCCGTACTACACGCGCACGCACGTCGCCGAGGTCGACCGGCACTTCCGGCTGCTGCGCGAACGGACGGCGCTGCCGATCGTCGCCTACGACATCCCGGTCGCGGTGCACACGAAGCTCGACGGCGGAATGGTCCTCGACCTGGCCGCCGACGGCGTCCTCGCCGGGCTCAAGGACTCCAGCGGCGACGAGGCGTCGTTCCGCGCCGTGCTGCTCGGCAAGCGCGACCGCGGCCTCGACTCGTTCGCGGTGTTCACCGGCTCCGAGCTCGTCGTGGACGCGGCCCTGGCGATGGGTGCCGACGGCGCGGTCCCGGGCCTCGGCAACGTCGACCCCGTCGGGTACGTGCTCATCCACGACCACTTCAAGTCCGGCAACCTCGCCGCCGCCCGCCGCGAGCAGGAACGCCTGATGAAGCTGTTCTCGATCACGTCGGTGGCGCCGCCGAGCCGGATGGGCCGCGGCTCGGCCGGCCTCGGCGCCTTCAAGGCCGCGATGAAGATGCGCGGGTTCATCGACAACGCTGTCATGGCCCCGCCGCAGCTCCCGCTCGACGACGAGGAACTGTTGCGGATCAAGGAGAAGCTCGCCGAAGCGGGTCTGCTCTGATGCTCCGCTACGGCGCCGACTACAACCCCGAGCACTGGCCGGACGAGGTGCGCCGGGACGACCTGAAGCTGATGGCCGAAGCGGGCGTCACGATGGTGACCGCGGGGATCTACTCGTGGGCCGGCGTCGAACCGCGGCCGGGGGAGTGGGACTTCGGCTGGTTCGACGAGGTCATGGACGGCCTCGCCGGCGCGGGCATCGGCGTCTGCCTGGCGACGATGACCGCGTCCCCGCCGCCGTGGCTGACCCACGCGCACCCCGAGGTCCTGCCGGTGCGCGCCGACGGCGTCCGGCTCGCACCCGGGGCATCCCGCGCTGGCGATGTGGCACGTCGGCAACGAGTTCGGCTGCCACGTCCGGGCCTGCTACTGCGACGAGTCCGCGTCGGACTTCCGCGTCTGGCTGGAGCAGCGGTACGGCACGATCGAGGCGCTCAACGCCGCGTGGACGACCACCTTCTGGGCCCAGCGCTACGACGACTGGGCCGAGATCCTGCCACCCCGCGTCGCCCCGACGTTCCCGAACCCCGCGCAGCAGCTGGACTTCCACCGGTTCTCCTCCGACGCCGCGCTCGGCTGCTTCCTGACCGAACAGCGGGTGCTGCGCCGCGTCACGCCGGACGTCCCGATCACGACCAACTTCGTCGGCCTGGTCCAGAAAGCCCTCGACTGGCACACGTGGACACCGCACGAGGACGTCGTCAGCCTCGACTCCTACCCGACCCCGCCGACCCGCGCGCCCATGTCGAAGCCGCGTTCGCCTACGACCTCGTGCGGTCCACAAAGGACCAACCGTGGATGTTGCTCGAACAGGCGCCGAGCGCGGTGAACTGGCGGCCGCGCAACAGTCCCAAGCCACCCGGGGCGATGCGGCTCGGCAGCTGGCAGGCCATCGCGCAGGGCGCCGACGCCGTCCTGTTCTTCCAGTGGCGCCAGACCGGCGGCGGCGCCGAGAAGTTCCACTCGGCGATGGTCCCGCACGGCGGCCGCGACACCCGGACGTTCCGCGAGGCCGCCGCTCTGGGGCAGGAGCTGGCCCGGGTGCCGGAGCTGGCCGGGACGCGCGTGCGCGCCGACGTCGCCCTGCTGCACGACTGGCCGAGCTGGTGGGGTCTCGAACTCGACTCGCACCCGGCTCAGCTGGTACCTCGAAACGCACCTCGCGCACTACGCGCCTTTGTTCGACGCCAACGTCACGTGCGACGTCGTCCACCCTTCGCGGGATCTCACGTCGTACCGGCTGGTCGTCGTCCCGAACCTGTACCTGCTGGAGCAGTCGGCCGCCGACAACCTGCGTGCGTACGTCGCGGGTGGCGGGCACCTCGTGGTGTCGTACTTCTCCGGGATCGTCGACGGCTGCGACCGCGCCTACCTCGGCGGCCATCCCGCGCCACTGCGGGACATCCTCGGCCTGCGGGTCGACGAGTTCTGGCCCCTGGCCGGGCCGGTCGACCTCGATTTCGCAGACGGCACAACGGGTTCCGGGTCGATCTGGGCCGAGTGGATCGAACCCGAAGGCGCCGAAGTCGTCGCGTCGTTCGCCTCCGGGGAGCTGGCCGGGCGTCCGGCGATCACGCGGCACGCGTTCGGGGACGGCGTTGCCTGGTACCTCGGCACCCGGCCCGACCTGGCGCCGCTGTTCGACCGCATCACGGCCGAAGCCGGGGTGACGCCGGTGCTGGCCGCGCCGCCGGGTGTCCAGGCCGTCGTCCGGCACGGCGGGGAAAGCGCTTACCTGATCCTGCTCAACCACGGCACCGAGCCGGTCACCGTCGACCTGCCGCACGCCGCGCCGGACCTGCTGACCGACCCGTCACGGCCGGTGCGCGAGGTCCGGCTCGCCCCGCGAGGTGTCGCCGTCCTGAAGGGATGAGTATGAGAACACTGGGGAGATGGGCCGCTTTGGTGGCCCTGGCCGGCTCGCTGCTCGCGGTGAGCCCGGCGCAGGCCGCGCCGCAGTTCGACCAGCAGGTCCTGTTCAAAGCCGCGCAGGATCCCGGGTACAGCTGCTTCCGGATCCCGGCGGTCGTCGAGTCCACCCACGGCACGCTCCTGGCGTTCGCCGAAGGCCGCATCGACAACTGCGGCGACACCGGCGACATCGACCTCGTGCTCAAGCGCTCCACCGACGGCGGGAAGACGTGGTCGCCGCTGCAGGTCGTCAACCGCGGTGGTGGGGACACGCACGGCAACCCGGTGCCCGTGGTGGACAGCCGCACCGGCCGGATCGTGCTGATCACGACGTACAACAAGGGGCGTACCGACGACAAGGGGTGCGACGTCCCGTGCCCGCGCACGCCGCATTCCCAGTACAGCGACGACGACGGCCTGACCTGGTCGGCGCCCGTCGACATCAGCGCGCAGGCGAAACTGCCGAACTGGGACTCGTGGTACGCGTCCGGCCCGGTGCACGGCATCCAGCTGACGCGCGGTCGCCACGCGGGCCGGCTCGTGTTCGGCGTCAACGCGGAGACCAGCGACGGGACGCATTCGATCGAGAACCACGCTGGGCTCGTCTACAGCGACGACGGCGGGCGCAGCTGGCACGTCGGCGCGGTGAACAGCTACCCGCACCCGGTCGGCGGGACGTACCCGCAGAAACCGTCCGAAGTCACCGTGGCCGAGCTGGCCGACGGCTCGATCTACGCCGGCGGCCGCGAGCAGGGCGGCACCGACATCGGCAATCGCGACTACGCCCTCAGCCGCGACGGCGGCGAGACGTTCACCAGGTCCTTCACCACCGTCCCCGACCTGGTGACACCGATGGTGCAGGGGTCGGTGCTGCGCGTCGGCAACCGCCTGCTGTTCTCCTCGCCGTCGGACACCGACCGGCGCCGCTGGATGATGATCCGCTCGTCCTACGGCGGCGGCCGCACGTGGGAGAACGCCGAGCAGGGCACGCGGATCACCACCGACTGGTCGGGGTACTCCGATCTGGTTCGGATCGGCGGCTCGGAGATCGGGCTGATGTACGAAGGTGGCGCGGTCGACGCTCGGGACGAGATCCGCTTCGCGCGCTTCGACGAATCCTATCTGGGCTGGCGGAACTCCGCGGGACCGTCCACACCGGACGTTTCCGGCCACGCCGATGCGCGGGTGCTCGGCGGAGCCCCGGTGACGCCCGGGCGGTTCGGCGGCGCGGTGACGCTGGACGGCGTCGACGACTACGTCCGCGTGCCGTACGACCCGGCCCAGCCCCCGGGCGACGGCGACCTCACGTGGACCGGCTGGTTCCGCTACGGCGCCACGAAGGGCAACCAGGTGCTGTTCTGGCTCGGCGGGATGGGCACGACGGCGCCCCAGCAGTGGCTGCGCGGCGAGCCGGCCAACCACCGGCTGATCGCGATGATGACCACGGCGGCGGGGAGCGCGTCGATCACGTCGGCGCAGGCGTACGACGACCAGGCGTGGCACCACGTGGCGCTGGAGCGGACCGGCGGTCGGCTCCTGCTGTGGGTCGACGGGGTCCAGGTCGCGTCTGGGCCGGCGGCCGCCGGGTCGGTGAGCCAGACGGTGTCGTTCCAGCTGCAGCTGGGGCAGCGGCTGGACAGCCAGTTCCGCTGGAACGGCAGCTTCGACGAGGTCCGCTTCTACCGCCGGGCCTTGACGCCGTCGGAACTCGACGCGATCCGGCTGCGGAACGCGCCGGTGACCGCCGGGCAGGTGCTGCGGCTGCCGTTCGACCGCATCCACGGCTAGCCGGTCGTGAGGGGTGATCCGGGTTCTTACCGGATTGCCACTCACGACCTCCTTCTGGCCCTTATCAGGCGGCTCGCGAGTTGGTTGACTCCTCGCGTGAGGATCATGGGTGCGCTGCTCACCGTCCTGCTCGTCACCGCCGGCCTGGCGGTCCCCGTCGCCGCGGCGGATCCGCCGTCCTGGACCGGGCCGCTCAGCACCCGCGGCCGGTACATCGTCGACGCCCACGGCGACCGGTTCAAGCTGAAGGCCGCCAACTGGCACGGCGCGAGCGGCACCTGGACCGGCTCCGGCGATGTCAACGACCCGGCGAACCACCACGCCGGCGAGATCGCCTACCAGACGCCGCTCGGGCTGGACCGCGCGTCGATCGACACCGTCATCGACGGGCTCGCGCAGCTGGGCCTCAACAGCGTGCGGCTGCAGTTCTCCAACGCGATGCTCCACGACACCCGGCCGGTCCCGGACCTGCCCGCCAACCCAGATCTGCACGGCCTGACCCCGCTGCAGGTCTACGACCGCGTCGTCGACCGGCTGACCGCGCGCGGGTTCGCCGTCATCCTCAACAACCACACCACGACCTCGCGCTGGTGCTGCGGGCTCGACGGCAACGAACGCTGGAACACCGCGCAGACCGAGCAGCAGTGGCAGGACGACTGGCTGTTCATGGCGCGCCGCTACGCCACGAACAAGCGCGTCGTCGGCGCCGACCTGTACAACGAGGTCCGCCGCAACACCCTCGACGACCCGAACTGGGGCTGGGGCAACGGCACCGACTGGCAGCGCGCGAGCCAGCAGGTCGCCGACCGCATCCTCACCGAGGCGAACCGCGACCTGCTCATCTTCGTCGAAGGCATCAACTGGACCGGGCTGCCGATCGACGGCTTCCCGCACGGCCGGCCCACGCTGGAACCCGCCCGGACGCTGTCGCACACGCTCGTGGACTCCGGCAAGCTCGTCTATTCGGCGCACTTCTACGGCTACACCGGTCCCAACCACTCCGGCGCGACCGGCGTCGGCGAGACGCACGACCCGCGCTACCGCGACCTCTCGCCCCAGGAACTGCGGGACACCCTGTACCGGCAGGCGTTCTTCGTCTCGGCCGACACCGGCAAGCACTACACCGCGCCGCTGTGGATCAGCGAGTTCGGCGAAGGCCGCAACACGACCGACCCGGCGTCGCGCGCGTTCTTCGAAAACTTCGTGAACTACCTCGCCGAGACGGACACGGACTTCGCCTACTGGCCCGCGGTGGGCTTCCAGACCAACGGCTCCGGCGACGGCTGGGCGCTGCTCGAATACGACTCCGCGGGCCGGCGCGTCGACGTCCTCGACGGCACGGACTGGCGCGGTCCCGCGTGGCAGCGGCTGATCTCCGCGCCGTCCCGGACCGGGCCGATCCCGGAGGCGGAGCACTGGTCGATGCTGAACCTCGACTACGCCGACTTCCAGGAGTCGCGCCAGGTCCGCGCGCTCCCGGACTGGAACTCCGGCGCCCGCAAGGGCGTCTGCCCCGACGGCCAGCGGCTCGCCGGCCTGGCCCACACCGGCAACCGCGGCCTGTGCACCGGGACGCTCGCCGCCCCGAGCGGGTACGTGACCGTCCAGGACGAGACCTACGTCGACACCGACTGGGCGTCCGGCTACACCAAGGCGCAGTGCCCGCCCGACCACGCGGTCGTCGGGTACAGCGTCCAGGGCGCGGCGTTCTCGGCCGTGTTGTGCGGCCGGTCCGCGACGCCGCTGGGCCGGACCGGCCGCACGGTGTGGTTCGACCGCGGCGACAACCGGCCGTCCGGCGACCCCGGCGGCGACTTCGCGACCGGGAACTACAAGGGCCAGTGCGCGCCGGGGGAGTACGTCGCCGGCGTCGCTTACACCGGCCGCATCGGTTCGAGCCGGACGCCGGACGCGCTGCTCTGCCGGTCCTAGACGGTCCGGCAGGTCAGTTCCGGGCGGCTCTTCGTGTCGCCGTCGCCGGTGACGGCGATGAAGCCGAACGTCGTCGCGCCGCCCGCGTCGAGCTTCGCGTTCCAGGCCGCGTTGTCTACCGTGACCGTGGAGCCCTCGACCGTGAAGTTCCCGTTCCACAAATTGGTGATGCGGTGGCCGCCCGGCAGGGACCAGCGGACGCGCCAGCCGGAGAGGTCGTCGGTGCGGTCGTTGCGGACCGTCACCTCGACCTGGTAGCCGCCCGGCCACGAGTTCGTCACCTGGTAGTTGGCGGCGCAGCCCAGGTCCGGCGGAGGGCTGCTGCTGGTGGTCGCCGGCGGTGGGTTCGTCGCGGAGGTCGCCGGGGCGGCGATCGGCGTCGCGTCGGGGACGAGCGCGGTCCCGATCACCACGCCGAGGGCGAGCAGGACGGCTCCGCCGGCGCTCGCCAGCACGACCCGGCGGCGGGGGCGGCGGACGCGCAGCAGCCGGGTTTCGGTGCGGGGCCGCGGGCGCGGCGGCGGCAGCGGACGGCCGTCGGTGACGGCCTCGAACAGCTCCTGGACCTCGGCCATCGACGGGCGCTGCGCGGGGTCGCGCTGCAGGAGCCGGCCGAGGACCTCGGCGAGCGGGCTGCCGTGCTGCGGCGGAATCGGTTCTTCGCGGGCGACCCGCAATAGAAGGACGATCGGGTTGTCGTCGTTGCCGAACGGTGGCTGGCCTTCGAGGGCGCGGTAGAGCGTCGCGCCGAGGGAGAAGACGTCGGCCGGGAAGCCGGCTTCGCCGCCGCCGGCGACTTCGGGGGACAGGTAGGCGGGGGTGCCGGCGATGAAGCCGCCGCCGGTCACGGTGCCCTCGCCGGTGGCGCGGGAGATGCCGAAGTCGGCGATCTTGGCGACGCCGCCGTCGGCGAGCAGGACGTTGGCGGGCGTGACGTCCCGGTGCACGATGCCTTCGGCGTGCGCGGCGGCCAGCGCGGAGGAGACCTGCACGCCGATGCGCGCGACCTCGTCGGCGGGCAGGCGTTCGCGGTCGAGCAGGACGGCGGCGAGGCTGCGCGAGGGCAGGTACTCCATGACGAGGTACGGCTCGCCGCCGTCCTCGACGACGTCGTGCACGGTGACGGCGTGCGGGTGCCGCAGGCGTGCGGTCAGCCGAGCCTCGCGCAGGGCGCGCTGGGCGGCCTGCTCTCCGGCGGCCTGCCCGATGGCGGGCTCGTAGCCCAGCTGCTTGACGGCGACGACGCGGTCGAGCCGCTCGTCGCGCGCCCGCCAGACGACACCCATCGCGCCTTGGCCGACCCGCTCGGCAAGGCGGTACCGCCCGGCGATCAGCTGTCCTTCGTCGGTCACGACGACCTCCCGGCCTTCCCCGGAACACACGGATGCGGGGGACGATCGGTTCGAGCTTAACGACCGGCCAGCAGCCCCGCCGACGGGCGCACTCCGGCTCACGCGGTCAGGCGCACTGAGCCGACGGGGCGGGCGCGGGGAGGTGGGCTTGCCCTGCTGTGGTGCGGTTCGCGTCCTCGGCCCGGCCGACGGACCCGGCGCCGCGCGCCGGACCGCCGACGGGCGCGGCTCGGGCTCTGTCGTCCATCCGAGCCTGCCGCCCCCGGGACCCGCCGACGCGTGCGGCCCGGAGTTCCGCCCACCTGCCACCGGCGGGCGGCTCGCACGCCGAGCACCGGAAGGCCGCGCCGCGGTTCGGGTCGTGGCGGCCGGCCCCAGCCGCCCGAGCCCGCCGACGGGCGCGGCCCGCCCGGAGGCAGGCCGCGCCGTCAGGCGCTCAGCGCGTGCAGCTGGTCCCACGTCGGGACGTACGGGGTGAACCGCAGCTTCATGCCCGCCTCGGCCGGCAGCTTGTCCGCCTTGCGCGCGTTGCAGCTGCGGGACGTCCCGCCGCACGCCGCCACCGTGTTCAGCCACGACGTCCGCGCGCCGCCGCGGCTCAGCGGTGTCACGTGGTCGATCGTCGTCGCGCGGCCGCCGCAGTACGCGCAACGGTGGCCGTCACGCGTCAGCACCCCGCGGCGGGACCAGCGGGGCGGCTGCGTATATCGCCACTTCATCACGACGTACCGCAGCAACCGCACGATCTTCGGCCGCGGGAACAGCCCGTACGCGAGACCGTCTTCGGCCTCGTGGATCTCGGCGACGTGCCGCACCAGCATCCGGATGGCGTGCGGCACCGAAACCGTTTGCAGCGGCTCGTAACCGGCGTTCAAGACGAGTACCTTCACAACGCACCTCTTTCTCTCGGCGGAAATCGTCGCCGAGGGGAAAGAGCTGCGTCAATCGTGTTTCAGCGCAGCGGATGCGCGCGGAAGAACCGCCAGATGACCGGGGTGGCGTCGATGACCGTCGGCGTCGCCGAGTCGTTGTTCGGCTTCGTGCTCGGCCACACGTGCCCCGCACCTTCGACGCGGTAGTGCTCGAGCGCGCAGCCCAGCCACTTCTGCACGACCACGCCGCCGACCGGCGACCACGACACCGGCCCGGCGAAGCAACCGTCCCTTGTGGACCACGCCGCCAGCCAGTCCGGGATCGCCGGCAGGCCCTTGGCCGGGTTGCCGGTGTACGGGATTGTCGTGTCGGCCGTGCCGTGGAAGTCGAGGACCGGCACCCGGCGGCTCGGGTCGCACGCGCCGCCCTGCGGGTAGAACGCGCCCGACACCGGGGCGAACGCCGCGATCCGGCCGGCCAGCCGGCACGCCAGCACGCCGACGAACCCGCCGCCGTTGGACTTCCCGGCCGCGAAGATCCGGGCGTTGTCGACGCACAGCGTGCGCTGCAGCGAGTCCAGCAGGTCGCTGGTGAAGAGGACGTCGTCCGCGGCCGCCGAGTAGGGCGCACCGGTCCAGGCCGTCTCGCCGTCGGTGCCGGCCAGGCCCTGCGGGTACACCGAGATCGCGTCGAGCGCCGAGAAGCCCGACAGCTCCTCCTGGTACTGCGACGTGCGCTTGTGCCCGTGGAACGACAGCACCAGCGGGTACGCGCGGCGCGGGTTGTAGTGCGCCGGCAGGTGGACCGTGTACTCGCGGTCGAGGCCGCCCGAGACGACGTGCGCCGTGGTCGTCACCCCGGCCGGGACCGGGGCCGCGCGCCCGCAGCCGGTGGTGCGGACCGGGTGGTCGGCGACGCCCGCCGCGGCGGCGGGAGCGGCGAACGCGGTGGTCAGGGCGGCGGTCGCGGCGAACGCGGCGGCCCACCGGGGAAGGCGTCCGGGCACTCGATCCTCCTTGATCGGCAGCGGGGCGTGGCCAGCATCACCCCCGGGTCCGGGCCCGTCTGCATTGCGTTCATAAAGTGCGCGGTCGGAACTGTCGGACCCCGTCGGTAGGATCGACCCAACCAACGGCCGATGCACCCGGAAAGGACCGGAAGTGACCACCCCGATCGAGACGCTGGAGTTCCAGTCGGAAGCGCGTCAGCTGCTGCAGTTGATGATCCATTCGATCTACTCGAACAAGGACACCTTCCTGCGTGAGCTCGTGTCCAACGCCTCCGATGCGCTCGACAAGCTGCGGCTGGAGTCGTACCGCGACAAGGACCTCGGCGCGGACACCTCCGACCTGCACATCACGCTCGAGGCGGACCCGGCCGAGCGGACGCTGACGGTGCGTGACAACGGCATCGGCATGACGCGCGACGAGGTGGTCGCCCTCATCGGCACGATCGCCAAGTCCGGCACCGCCGACTTCCTGACCAAGCTGAAGGAGGCCAAGGACGCCGCGGCGTCGCAGGACCTCATCGGCCAGTTCGGCGTCGGGTTCTACGCCAGCTTCATGGTCGCGGACAAGGTCACGCTCGTGACGCGCAAAGCCGGCACCGGCGAGGGCGTCCGCTGGGAGTCGACCGGCGAAGGCACGTACACGATCGAGCCGGTCGAGGACGCGCCGCAGGGCACCGCGGTGACCCTGCACCTCAAGCCCGAGGACGCCGAGGACCACCTCTACGACTACACGTCCCCGGCGAAGATCCGGGAGATCGTGAAGAAGTACTCCGACTTCATCACCTGGCCCATCCGGATGAAGGGCGACGGCGACGACGCGGAGCTCGAGACCGTCAACTCGATGAAGGCGCTCTGGGCGCGCTCGTCGAGCGAGGTCACCGAAGACGAGTACCACGAGTTCTACAAGCACGTCAGCCACGACTGGCAGGACCCCCTGGAAACGATCCGGCTGCAGGCCGAGGGGACGTTCGAGTACCAGGCGCTGCTGTTCCTGCCCTCGCACGCGCCGATGGACCTGTTCCTGCGCGAGCGCAAGCGCGGCGTGCAGCTGTACGTGAAGCGCGTTTTCATCATGGACGACTGCGAGTCGCTGGTGCCGGAGTACCTGCGGTTCGTCAAGGGCGTCGTCGACGCGCAGGACCTCTCGCTCAACGTGTCGCGGGAGATCCTGCAGCAGGACCGGCAGATCCAGCTGATCCGCCGTCGCCTGGTGAAGAAGGTCCTCTCGACGGTCAAGACGATGATGACCGCCGACGCCGAGAAGTACGCGACGTTCTGGCGCGAGTTCGGCCGGGCGGTCAAGGAAGGCCTGCTCGACGACTTCGAGAACCGCGAAGCCATCCTCGAGATCTCGTCGTTCGCTTCGACGCACGACGCGGAGAAGCCGACTTCGCTGCGCGACTACGTCTCGCGGATGAAGGAGGGCCAGGAGCACATCTACTTCATGACCGGCGAGTCGCGTTCCGCGATCGAGAACTCGCCGCACATGGAGGCGTTCCGGGCCAAGGGCTACGAGGTGCTGGTCCTGACCGACCCGATCGACGAGATGTGGGTCGACGCGGTTCCGGGCTTCGACGGCAAGCAGTTCCAGTCGATCGCCAAGGGCCAGGTCGACCTGGAGTCCGACGAGGACAAGAAGGCCACCGAAGTCGCGCGTGAGCAGCAGAAGAAGGACTTCGAAGGCCTGCTGACGTGGATGGGCACGGCGCTGGGCGAGGACGTCAAGGAGGTCCGGCTGTCGTCGCGGCTGACGACGTCGCCGGCGTGCATCGTCGGGGACACCCACGACCTGAGCCCGACGCTCGAGAAGATGTACCGCGCGATGGGGCAGGAACTGCCGCCGATCAAGCGGATCCTGGAGCTGAACCCGGAGCACGGGCTGGTGACGGGGTTGCGGGAGGCCCACGCGGCGCGACCGGAGGACGAGGGCCTGGCCGAGACGGCCGAGCTGCTCTACGGCATGGCGCTGCTGGCCGAGGGCGGCGAGCTGGCCGACCCGTCGCGGTTCATCAAGCTGCTGGCGGGCCGCCTGGAGAAGTCGCTCTGACCCGTGGTCGTGAGGGGGAAACCGGGTGCCGCCCCCGTTTCCCCCGCACGACCGGCTCGAGTCAGGGGGCCGCGTTCATCAAGTCCAGCGCGCTCTGCTGCCGGGCCGCGTCGGCCTGGTCGAACGGTCCCGCCCACAGCAGCCCGTACGCCTCGGCACTGTTGCGGTCGTTGGCGTACGCCGAGTTCGCCTGGCGCTGCAAGTACCCCGTGTACGGGTGGTCCGACAACGCCGCGTTCAGCACCGCCAGGTCCCGCGCGTACACGCCCTTGAACGTCGGCCCGTCCGCGCCGCCGCCACCCGCGCTCTCGCCCGGGTCGCGCAGGATGCCGCCCGGGTTCAGCGACCCGTTCGTCGTCGACGCGTTCGCCATCGTCCGCGCCTTCGTCAGCAAGCTCGCGTCGCCCGTCGCGCGGGACAGTTCGGTCAGCGCCGCCAGCGGGACGCCCTGGTTGTACGACCACACGGCCTGTCCGTTGTTCGCGCACGACGTCGTGAGCCCGTCGTTGACCAGGTTCGAGCCGTTGATCATCCCGCTGCCGGCGAACCAGGTCCAGCCCGCCCGGGCCCGCGCCAGGTAGGCCGTGTCACCCGGGATGCGGTTGTGCAGCGCCGCGTTCAGCTGGATGTACAGCGAGTTCGGGATGGCGTTCTTGTACGTGCGGCTCGTGCTCCACCAGACCCCGCCGCCGCAGACGCCGTCCCAGTACGCGTACATGTGGTCCGCGTCCGCGCGGGCCGTGTTCAGGTACTTGCTGTCGCCCGTCAGGTCGTACGCGTCCACCCACGCCAGGCCCCACCAGCCCGTGTCGTCGAGGTAGTCGTTGCGGAACTGGCCGCCCTGGGCCGCGAGGTTCTTCGTGTACGTCGTGTCGACGGCGTACCGGTAGCTGCTCATGCCGCTGATCCGGACGTTGTCGATGATCGCGGTCAGCGCGTTCGCCGAGTTCCACCAGCCGGTGGTGTCGAACAGGCCGGTGCCGAGGTTGTAGCGCTCCATCAGCGCCGTCGCGGCCGCAGTGCGGTGGTCCCACGCGTTCCACGTCGTGCGCGCCCAGCCGGTGCAGGCGATCGAGCCCGAACCGGCGGGCTGCCCGCACGCCCGCAGCAGGCCGACGCCGTTGGTGTTCCAGTCGTCGACGTTGTACATCAGCGTCCGCCAGCCGGTGCCGCCCGACGGCGTCGCCGTGTCGCCCAGCTTGCTGCCCGACGCCCACGTGCGCCCGGCGTCGAACGAGCGGTCCAGCCAGACGTGGTCGCCGGCCGCACCGCCGGTGATCGCCGCCCAGCCCATGTCGTCGCCGTCGTCGAGGTGCAGGGAGAGCCGGCGGCCGCTGATGGTCGCCGAAGCGCCCTCGCGGTCGCCGGGGGAGAGGGCGGGATCCCGGGCGTCGCAGTACTTGTCGCAGATCGCCGCGAGCGGCGCGGCGGCGGGCGCAGGGGCCGGGGTGGGGGTAGCCGCGAGGACCACGGTCAGCAGGGGGATCAGGAGGCTCATCTGTCACCTTCCGCGCTGAAGGGCGATGACTCCATTCTCGGGAGCTAATAATATTGGTCCAGTCCTTACCGGGACAGGTTTCGGACAGGAATTCCCGCGGTAACCCCCGGCCATGACGAACCTCGACGACACCCCGGCCGCGAAGCTGGACGAGTTCGTGCTCGCCCGGCTCGCGGAGGACGAAGAGCGCGTCCGCGAGGGCGAACTGCCGCTGCTCGACGAGGCCGAGCGGCGGGGCAGGCTGCGGATCATGTACGCCGACGACGGCGACGGGCTCATCCTCGCCGGCGGGCCGGTCGAAGCTATGGAGGACCGGCACCCGGTGCCGTTCGCCGAGAAGGCCGAGTTCCTGCGCCGCGAGATCCGGGACGTCCACGACGACGCGTCCGTGAAGCTGATCGCCTCGGTGTACGAGGCCCACCCGGACTGGCAGGACGGCTGGCGGCCCTGAGGGTTTCAGGGCCCGCCGGAACGGGAACGTCCAAGCATGTCAGGAACCCTGCTCACCGACGTGAAGGCGATCCGCGAAGCGGCGACGCCCCTGCGGAGCCCGCAGGACCTCGACCCGCTGGTCCGGCGCCTCGCGCGCGCCCGAATCGTGCTGCTCGGCGAAGCGACCCACGGCACCGCCGAGTTCCACCGGTGGCGCGCCGAGCTGACGAAACGGCTGCTGGCCGAACGGGACTTCTCGTTCGTCGCCGTCGACGGCGACTGGGCCGAGTGCCACCGGGTGCACTGCTGCGTCGCCGGGGCGCCCGGCGCGCCGAACGACCCCGGTCAGGCGCTGTGGGGCTTCCGCCACTGGCCGACCTGGCGGTGGGCCAACGAAGAGGTCGCCGAGTTCGCTCGCTGGCAGCGCGCGTTCAACGCCACCGGCGACGGCGTCCCGTGCGGCTTCCACGGTCTCGACGTCCACAGCCTGGGGGACTTCCTGCGCGGCGTCCTCGATTTCGTCCGCCAGCACGAGCCCGACCGGCTCGATGCGACGATCCGCGCGTTCCGCTGCTTCGAGCCCGACGGTGACGATCCCCGCGGCTCCGCCGGGCTGGTGCCAGAGAACCGCCGCGAGGAGGTCGTTCGCCGGCTGACGTCGGCCCGCCCCGGGGTGCCGGGCGCCGAGGGCTACTACCGGGAGCTCCTCCACGGCGGAGCGCGGGCCCGCAACGCCCGCGCCACCCATCTGAGCGACACCCTCGACCGGCTGCTGCGGGCGTACGGCCCGCGGTCGAAGGCCGTGGTGTGGGCGCACAACACGCAGGTCGGCGGCACCCTCGGCGGGCTTGCGCGGGAACGGCACGCCGCCGACGGCGTCGTCACGGTCGGGTTCGGTACCCACCACGGCTCGGTGATCGCCGCCGGCCACTGGGGCGGGTCGGTGCGCCGGATGACGGTCGAGCCGGCGCACCCGCACACCTGGGAGGGCGTGCTGCACGACGCGGTCCCCGACGAGGACAGCTTCTTCGTTTTCGGTGACGACGACGCCTGGGCGCACGAACCACGCGAGCACCGCGCGATCGGCATCGTGCACCGCGGTGGCGGCTACGTCCCGGCCGCCCGCTACGACGCGTTCGTCCACTGCGACGAGACCACCGCGATCACCCCGTTGCACCACTGGGAGCCGGAGGAGGACCCGCCGTTCGTCCCGGCGCAGACTTACCCGCGTGGTGGATGACGGACGGCTCGTCTTCGCCGACCGCGCCGACGGCGGGCGGCGGCTCGCCGGCGAACTGCTGCGCCGGCGCTGGGTGTCGCCGCTCGTGCTCGGCCTCGCCCGTGGCGGTGTGCCGGTGGCCGCGATCGTCGCGCGCCGGCTGGGCGCCGAACTGGACGTCGCGGTGGCACGCAAGATCGGCGCGCCCGGGCGGCCCGAATTCGGCGTCGGCGCGGTCACCCCAGAGGGCCCGGCGATCTACGACGAAGCCTCCCTGCGCCGGTTGAAGCTCACCGCGGCCCGCATGGCGCGGGCGGAGCACCGGGAACGCGCGGAGGCACGCCGCCGGCTCGAGCGCTACCGGCACGGCCGTCCGCCGGCCGCGCTCGACGACCGCGACGTCATCCTCGTCGACGACGGGCTCGCCACTGGCGTCACCGCGACGGCGGCCCTGCGTGACGTGCGCGCGAGGAACCCGCGGACGGTTGTGTTCGCGGCACCGGTCGGCGCCCCGGGCGCGGCGGCGGGGTTGCTGCGCGAAGCCGACGACGTCGTCTGCGTGACCGAACCGCCGGACTTTCGCGCCGTGGGTCAGTGGTACGCGGATTTCCACCAGACGAGTGACGAAGACGTTCTCGATGTGCTGCTCCACCTGGGGGAACGGCCTGGTTGACCGGATCGGCGGCGGGGTACCACCGGGCGGGGGCACCGACGGATGGGCAGGCGCGGATGATCGAACGGGACGGGCTCGGCGCGGCGGCGCGCGGGCTGAGGCAGTACCTGCTGGCCGTGGCGGCCGAGCTGGACGCGCCCGCTTGGTTCTGCGAAGTGGATGCCCCCGCGACGGCGTACCTGGCGCTCGAGCGGCGGCTCGCGCGGTTCCCGGACCACGAGACGGCGCTGCTGTGGGACGAGCGGGACGGCTGGGCGGCCGCCGTCGAGTCGGCCACCGGCGAGGACGTGGTCGTGCTGGCGTACCTCGGCGTGGATGTGCTGCCGGCACCGGAAGCGGTGGTCGCGTTCGTGGCCGGCCTCTACGGCGACGACTACCCGGGCCAGCCGGAACCCCCGGACTTCCGGAGACCCGGGGCCCCGGACGGCTTCGACGAACGCCTCGCCTCCTACGCGAGTGACGAAAACGTCTGCCTGCCCGAGGGCCAAGCCTGAATCAGCGCGCCGGCAGGACGCAGAACTCGTTGCCCTCGGGGTCCGCGAGCACGATCCACGGGTCGTCGGGCGGGTCGTCGAGGACCTTCGCGCCCAGCATCACCAGCCGCTCGACCTCGGCGCGTTGATCGCCTTCCGCCGGCGCCAGGTCGAGGTGCAGCCGGTTCTTCACCGACTTCCCTTCGGGCACCGGCTGGAACAGCAACGCGGGCCCGTCGTCGAAGTCGAGCTGCCGGTAGGTCAGTCCGTGGGAGTCGGTCCAGGTCCGGGATTTCCCGTGCCCCAGCGCCGCTTTCCAGAACTCTGCCAGCAGATCGGGCCGGCGGCAGTCGACCGCCACGGCCAGGATCTTCGTCATGCCTGGGCCACCACCCGGTTGATCGCCTCGGCGACCAAGTCCGGTTCGCAGACTGTCACCGTCAGCCCGGGGTGGCGGATCAGGCCCCACGGGTCGATGCCGCGGACCGGCTCCCGGAAACGCAGGCACACACCGCCTTCGGTGGTCGTGCCGAACGTCAGGCCTCGGTCGGCGAGCGACAGCCGGACACCCAGCGCGCGCACCGGGCTGAACGGCCCGCTGACCTCGGCGCCGGCGACGTTGCCCAGCGGGGTCGTCACGAGCCACGGCCCGAACCGCACGCGCAGGCCGTCGGCGTCCAGCTCCAGCCCGCTGTAAGCGCCCAGCGCGCGGCGCAGGCGGGGGAACCGGACGCAGAAGTCGGCGTGCAGCCGGTAGTGCACGACGACGGCGGGCTCGTCCACCGCCGCCGAGTCACCTGTGGTCACCTGGTGCACGACATCCTCCTTCACGCGGCCACCGGCCGCTGACGCGCCGAAACCGCGCGGGCCCCGGCGATCCCGAGGACCAGCCCGGCGATCGCGGTGAGCCCGTGCAGCACGTTGTCGGCCCAGTTGACGTTGATCGGGTCCTCCGGGGTGCTGAACGCGGTGGCGAGTACGCCGTACGCGGTCATGCCGGCGAAACCGGCGAACAGCACCCAGCAGTAGATGACCGCCCCCGCTTTTCGCGTCGCGGCGAGCAGCCCGAGCACCCCGACCGCGGTGTGGACGAGGTTCAGGAGCACGCTCGCGCTGAACAGCCCCACCACCCGGCCGGTGGTCACGTGGCCGACCGTCGCCGTCTCCGGCGTCAGCCACCCCGCGATCCCCAGCGCGAGGTAGAGCAGCCCGAGGACGGCGACGACCGGGCGGAGCCACGTCGCGCCGGTCCGGGCGCGGGTCTCGGCGGACGTCATGGAAAGCCTCCTTTTCCCTGACGGCCGGATACCCGGCGAACCGGACGGGAAACCGGCGGGTGGAAGGGGCCGGACGGCGGCCCGATGGTCCGCCGCCCGGCCCACGGCCGGGACCCGCGCCGGTCCCTGCAGCCGCGGCGCGGGCCCCTGGTCTCAAGGGGAACGCCAGTCGTTCCCGTCGTGGGCGGTGCCGTGCTGGGCACCCATCAGGAGCAGGCCGCCGTCGACGACCAGCGACGTGCCGGTGATGTAGCCGGCCGAGGGCGTCGCGAGGAACGCGACGGCGGCGGCCACCTCGGCGGCGTGACCGGTGCGTCCGAGCGGGATGCCGGGCCGCCGCTGCTCGCCCGGGTCCGCGTCGGCCTGCCCGGTCATCGGCGTCGAGATTTCGCCCGGCGCCACGGAGTTCACGGTGATGGCGTGCTCGGCCAGCTCCAGGGCGAGCACCTGCGTCAGCGCCCCCGCCCCGGCTTTGGCGGCGCAGTAGGGCGCGGCGCCGACGCGCGGGACGTGCTCGTGCACGCTGGTGATGGTGATGATCCGGCCCCCGCGGCCGGCATCGATCATGTGCCGTGCGGCGCGCTGGGACAGGAGGAAGACCCCGTCGAGGTCGACGTCGAGGACTTCGCGCCACTTCTCGTAGCTGAGGTCGAGCACCCGCTGGCTGCTGCCGGTACCGGAGCAGTTGACCAGAACGTCGATGCCGCCGAGGTCGGCGGCGAACGCATCGACGACGTCGGCGGCTTCGGGCAGGCGGGTGAGATCGAGCTGCCGGACGTGCGCGGTCGCGCCGTGCGAGCGAACCTCGGCGGCGGTTTCCTCGGCGCCTTGGGCATCGGAGTGGTAGGTGATGCCCACGTCCAAGCCCCCACCGGCGAGAGCGACCGCGATGGCGCGGCCGATGCCGGAATCCGCGCCGGTGACGACGGCGCGCCGCGGCGAGGCGGCGTCGGACGGCAGTGGCGCCGGGAGGGACATGGGGCGGTCCTTTCGTTCCCGGTCGGCTACCACGTCCTTCCCGGACTAAACCAGGAACAGCCGGCGCCGAATCGAGTGTGTGTCCTGGCTTCGGCCGGGTAACCGCGCCGTTCCCCGAGCTGAAGGAGACTCCCTTGAGCAAGCCGAATCCGAGCAAGGAACTCGGCGGCTGACCGGGCGCGGCCCGGGCGGGATGCCGCTCGCCCGGGCCGTCACAGCCGAACGCGAAAAGTACGTCTACAACAGCGAACTGATCGCCGCCCGGGGTGGGGTTACCGCGCCCAGCTCTGCCACCGCTCGGCAGACCTCCGCCGGGTCGATATGCTCCAAGCACGGGTGGCCCGGCACGGGGCACACGCGGGCCCGGCTGTCCCGGCAAGCAGCGCCCTGGTCTCCCAGCAGCACCACCGGAACGCCGTACGGCGCCCACCGCGCCGCCGGGACCACTGGGGCGAACAGCGACACCACCGGCGTTCCCGCCGCCGCGGCGAGGTGGGCCGGGCCGGTGTTGGGGGCCACCACCACCTGCGCCCCCGACAGCACCGCCGCCAGCTCGGCCAGCGATGTCCGGCCGCCGAGGTTGACCGCCGCTGTCCCCGCCACGCCCGCCGTCAGGTGCGCCTCGCCCGGGGCGCCCGTCACCAGCACCCGGTGCCCCTCCGCGGCCAGCGCACGCACCACCCGGTGGCTCCAGGCCGCCGAAGGCTGTCGAGCCGGCACGGACGCGGCCGGGTGCACCACGACGTACGGGCCGCCGCCGGTCAGGCGGGTGATGGGCGGCAGCGGGCGCCGCAGGGCCAGGGCGCCGTGGTCGTCCGGCGGCAGCGCGTACCCGGCCGCCTCGGCCAGCGACAGCATCCGGACCGGCTCCGGCGGGTCGCCGTCGACGCGGTGACGGAGGTCGAGCAGGCTGCCCGGGTAGTCCTCGGAGATCGCGCCGATCCACGGGACGCCGGCCTGCCGCAGCAGCAGCGCCAAGGGCAGCGGCGACTGGTGGAACGACGTCAGGATCAGCGCCCGGTCGAACGCCTTCGCCCGGATCAGCGCGACGAACTCGCCGGTGTCCTCCGCGGTGACCGGCGGCGGCGCGGGGTCGATCCACGGTGCCGTCCACGTGAGCACCTCGTCGACGCCCGGCAGCAGCTCACCCGCGGCGCGCCCGTGCGGCCCGGTCAGCAGCGTCACGTGCGCCGCTTGCGCCGCGACCGCGCGGAGGCACGGCCCGGCGAGCAGGACGTCCCCGAGGTTGTCCTGGCGGGCGACGAGCACCCGGCTCATCCGGCGACCCCGGCGACGCGCAGCGCTTCGGACAGGTCCCGCGCGACGGCCGCGTGCCGGCGCGCGCGGGCGATCTCGGGTTCGAGCGTGCGGGCCGTCGGCACGAGCACCGCGCGCGCCCCGGCGGCCAGTGCCGCGTCGACGTCGGCGCCGGTGTCGCCGATGACCACGCAGGACGCGGGGTCGACGCCCAGCTCGTCCGCCGCGCGCAAGACCATGCCCGGCCGCGGTTTGCGGCAGTCGCAGCCGTCGCCGTCGTCGTGGACGCAGACCTGCCACGTGCCGAACGGGCCCAGCAGCTCGTCCACGCGGGCGTTGACGGCGGCGAGCTGGTCCGGCGCGATCAGTCCTTTCGCGACTCCCGACTGGTTGCTCACGATCCCGACCGGGATGCCGCGGTCACGCAGTCCGCGCACCAGGTCGGCGGCGCCCGGCACCGGGCGGACCCCGGCCGGGTCGTTGAGGTACGGGACGTCGACGATCAGCGTGTCGTCCCGGTCGAACAGCACCGCGACCGGCGGCCTCGGGCGCCGCGCCGCGATCTCCCCGCGGACGCGGTGGTAGCACGCGGCCGGCGGGATGAGCGCGCTCGTGACGGCCATCCGGGCCACCTCGCCCGGCGTCCGGGGGCCGGGCAGGATCCGGCGGGCAGCGAACTCCGCCGTCAGCCCAGCCCAGATCCCGGCGGCTAGAACAGCCTTTCCGCGCTGCCGCAGCACCGGCAGCGCCAGCGCGGCGAGACCGGCCACTGTGGACAGTGCGTGCAGCCCGAGCCGGCCCTGGCCCGCGCCGGTGCGCTGGCGCCAGAGGACGCCGTGCTTGGCTCGCATCAACGCGTTGTCCGCGTTGCCGCGCTGGGCTTTCAGGCTGTAGAAGAACCCGGCGCGGCGGGCCGGGTGCGTCGTGAGCCGCTCGCCCTGGTCGATCCGGTGCCCGGCGTCGGCGACGCGCAGCGCGAGGTCGGAGTCTTCGCGGAACGCGCGCGGGAACCGCTCGTCGAACCCGCCCACCTCGACGAGCGCGGCGCGCCGGTAGGCCATGTCGGCGGTGATCCACCGGGCGGTCTCGAGGCCCGCCGTGCTGCGCTCGTCATCAGTCGGACGGCGGTCCGCGGGCAGCGGGACGGTGATCCGTCCCTGCGACGCGGCGACTTCCGGCGGCAGCCACAGCAGGTCTTCGGCCAGCTGCCGGGGCCAGTCGGGCGCGAGCACGACGTCGTCGTCGACGAAGGCGATCCACTCGCTCTTCGCCGTGCGCCAGCCGAGGTTCCGCGCGGCGGCCGGGCCGCGCCCGCCCGAACGCAGGACGCGCACGCCGCCCGGGACGTCCAGTTCGGACCCACCCGGGCGGTCGTCGACGACGAGGATCTCCGCCGGTCGCGGGCCTTCGCCGCCGAGCAGGGTGTCCAGCAGTGGCCGAAGCGTCTCCCGGCCCGTCGTGGGGATCACCACGGTGTAGTCGAGCGAAGCAGTCACCGGACCGGGCTACCCGCGTGGTGCCCGGTCAAACGGCGTGTCGATCGCGGGCGCGCGGGTAACCGGGCCGGGACGAGAAGGAGGTGCGGATGATCGCGGGGACACTCGAAATCCGGAACCCGGCCGACGGCAGCGTGGTGGGCAGCGTGCCGACCGTGGGCGAAGACGAGATCGACGCCGCCTTGGCGCTGGCGAACGAGACGCGGACCGCGTGGGCGCGGACGCCGGCCGCCGAACGCGGCGCGCTGCTGCGCACCGCGGCCGAACGGCTGCGGGCCCAAGCGGACGAACTGGCCGCCGCGAACGAGGCAGAAACGGGCCGGCCGCGCGACGAAGCCCGCGAAGGCGTGCTCGCCGGCGCCGGCACGCTGGACCAGTACGCGGAGCTCGGCCCGGTCCACCGCGGGCGCAGCCTGCTCGGCGACCCGGGCGCGACCGACCTGATGGTGCCGGAGCCGCGGGGAGTGGTCGTCGCGCTGACGCCGTGGAACGACCCGGTCGCGGTCGCCTGCGGCCTGCTCGGCGCGGCCCTGGTCACCGGGAACACCGTGGTGCACAAGCCGAGCGAGCGCGCGCCGCACACCGGGCAGCTGCTCGGGCAGATCCTGGCCGGGGTGTTCCCCGGCGGCGTGGTGCAGACCGTGCAGGGCGACGGCGGGGTGGGGGCGGTCCTGGCGATGCGCGCCGACGTCGACGTCGTCGCCCACGTCGGCAGCACGGCGACCGGGCGGTCGATCGCCGCGAGCGCGGCCGCGACCGGCGCGAAGACGCTGCTCGAGAACGGCGGCAACGACCCCCTCGTCGTCGACGCGGACGTCGACCCGGCGTGGGCGGCGGGCCAGGCGGCGCTGGGCGCGTTCGCCAACTCCGGCCAGATCTGCGTCGCCGTCGAACGGATCTACGTCCACGAAGCCGTCGCCGACGCTTTCCTCGCCGCGCTGGTGAAAGAGGCCGAAGCGCGGACCCTCGCGCCGCTGGTCGACCGGCGCCACCGCGACCACGTGCACTCGCACGTCGCGGACGCGGTCGAGCGCGGCGCCCGGGTGCTGACCGGGGGAGCGTTGCCGGACGGGCCCGGCGCGCACTACCCGGCGACCGTGCTCACCGGGTGCGCCGCGGACCTGCGGGTGATGACCGAGGAGACGTTCGGCCCGGTGGCCCCGGTCCAGGTCGTGCCGAGCTTCGACGAGGGGCTCGCTCAGGCGGCGACAGGTGACTACGGGCTCGCGGCGACCGTGCTCACGGCGTCGATGGCGAACGCCCAGCGCGCGTGGCGGGAGCTGCCGGCCGGGACGGTGAAGGTCAACAACGTCTTCGGCGGCGCGCCCGGCGGCGCGGCCCATCCCCGCGGCCGCAGCGGCAACGGGTACGGCTACGGGCCGGAGCTGCTCGACGAGCTCACCCAGACGAAGCTCGTGCACGTGGCGCCGCCCGGATGACCGACCGGAACGACCGAGACCGCCGCCCGGTCCGGCTGAAGGCGGGGGACGAGGTCCGGCGGGGCCTCGCCGCCGCGTTCGGCACGGACGCCGACAGGCACGACCGGACGCCGTGGGGCTGGTTCGCCCGCGCGCTGCGGGTGCCCGGGCGCGAACGCCGGATCCTCGTCCAGACGGCCAAAGCGACGCTGGCCGCGACCGCGGCGTGGCTGCTGGCGACGCTCGTGCTGAAGCTGCCGCAGCCGTTCCTCGCGCCGTACGCGGCCATCTTCCTGGTCGAGGCGACCGTGTATCGGTCCCTGCGCGGGTGGCTGCAGCAGGTCGGCTCGGTGGCCAGCGGCGTGCTGCTCGCGGCCGTGGCCGGTCAGCTGATCCCCTGGCAGGCGGTGGCGTTGGCGGTCGTCGTCTTCGTCGGCCTGCTCGCGGGCAGCTGGCGGCGCTTCGGCGACGCCGGCGTCTGGGTCGGCGTCACCGGCATGCTGCTGGTCTCCTACGGCACGGCCCGCGACCTTTCGCTGCTCGGCGACCGCCTCCTGGAGACGGCGCTCGGCGCGGCCATCGGCGTCGCGGTCAACACGCTGATCTTCCCGCCGCTGTACGGCGAACGCCTGGCCACGGCGGCCGACCGGCTCGCGACGGCGCTGGCCGGTCTGCTGGAGTCGCTGTCCGACGTCGTGCGCCACGACGAGCCGGGCGAGCTCGACGACCTGCTGTCGCGCTCCCGCGACGCGCGGAGCCAGGTGCTGGCCGCGGAGGAGGCGGTCGGCCTGACGCAGGAGGGGCGGAAGCTCAACCTGCGCCGGGGCCGGCCCAATTCGGGCACGCACCACGAGCGTCCCCTGCGGACACTCATCTCCCTCTGGCCCGCGGTGTCCCAGCTGGTCGCCGCGGTGCGCACGACGGCGAGCGGGGCGGGCCGTCACCCGTTCGAGTACCCCTGGCCGGACGCGCGGGATTCCCTCGCCGACCTGATGCACCTGCTGGCGGGTGCGGTGCAGGCCGTGGCCGTGGCCGGGCAGCCGGTCGACCTGGAGGAGTGCCGCGCGCTGCTGGAGAAGCTGGAGGAGCGCTTGGTGACGGCGGAGGAGGACGGCGTCCCGGCCCGGCTGGGCCTGGGCACGATGATCCTTCCCGCGCGCTTGCTCGTGGAGCAGCTGGAGAACCGCTGAGCCGGCCCGCGGTCACGGGATCGCGAGCGCCTCGGCTTCCGCGCGGTGGCGGCGGCAGGCCGTGCAGACCATCGTCTGGCCCAGCAGCGATCCGTCGCCCGCGACCAGCCGGGCGACGTGCAGCGTCGGCAGGCCGCACTCCTCGCAGGGGATCGGCTTGCTGTCGCGGCTGATCATGACTCGGTTCGGCATCGGTGGGGCCCCCTGACGGGTTCGAAGGTCTTGCCCGGCTACCCCGTGGCGTGCGCCTCACTCGTCCGGAGCAAGCGCCTCACTCGAAAGGAGTAGTCACGACGCCGGGTACGGCTGCGCGCCGAGCACGGTCGCCAAGTGGA
This sequence comes from Amycolatopsis sp. NPDC114478, assembly GCF_055633805.1. Classification (NCBI taxonomy): domain Bacteria; kingdom Bacillati; phylum Actinomycetota; class Actinomycetes; order Pseudonocardiales; family Pseudonocardiaceae; genus Amycolatopsis; species Amycolatopsis sp. NPDC114478. The sequence goes on from NZ_JBVKDO010000015.1 coordinate 83,195, forward strand.
CGGCGTTGCGGACCAGCGTCGCGTTCGTCGAGGCCACGGCCTTCGGCGTCTCGTCGAGGTCCTGGTAGTCGCCGCCCTGCATGGCCTCGCCGTTCCAGTACGTCGCACCCTGGGCGGGGACCGTGAAGCCGGCGTCGTTCAGCGCCTGGAACAGGTCCGCGATGATCTTGTGCGCGCCGTCCTCGTTGCCCACGACGGCGGCCACCGCGACCTTGCCGAACATCGCCGGCCGGCCCTCGTCGTCCGTTTCGGACAGTTCCGCGTCCAGCCGTTCGAGGACCCGCTGGGCGACGCTCGACATGTGCCCCACCCACGTCGGGGTGGCGATCAGCAGGATGTCCGCGGCCGCGATCCTGCGCCGGATCTCCGGCCACTCGTCGCCGGCGCCCATGTCGGCCTCGACACCGGGGCGGACGTCGTGGTCGACCACGCGGACCACCTCGCCGGTGACACCCCGCTCGGCGAAGAGGTCGAGCAGCTGGCGCGCGATGAGGTCGCTGCTCGACTTCGCCGGCGACGGCTTGAGCGTGCAGGTCAGCGCGAGGGCGCGCAGGGTCATGACTGCCTCCTGGAGGGGGTGCCGACGCCGACGTGGGTGAAGCCCGGAAGAGCGTCGGGATCGAGCAGGTTGCGGGTGTCGACGACGATCGCCTGCGCGGCCGACGCGGCGAGCCGGGCCCAGTCGAGGTCCCGGAACTCCGGCCATTCGGTGAGCACGACCAGCGCGGCGGCGTCCTTGGCCACCAGGTACGGGTCGTCGACGACCTGGACGGCGTCCAGGCCGGGCACGGCGCTCACGGCCGGGTCGTGGGCGGCCAGCTCCGCACCGGCGCGGGCGAGGTCGGCCGCCACCCCCAGGGCGGGGGAGTCGCGCAGGTCGCCGGTGCCGGCCTTGAACGCCAAGCCCAGGAGGCCGATCCTCGCGCCGGCGAGGGAGCCCGCCGGCGAGCCGGTGACGGCTTGGCGCACGGACCGCACGACCCGCGCGCGCTGCCGGGCGTTGACGCGGACCGCGTCGCGCAGGATGCCGAATTCGACGCCGGCGGACTCGGCCGCGTGCAGCAGCGCCGAGGTGTCCTTCGGCAGGCACGAGCCGCCCCAGCCGGGCCCGGGGGCGAGGAACTCCGGGCCGATCCGCGCGTCCAGGCCCATGGTGCGGGCGACCTCGCGGACGTCGGCGCCGAACCGCTCGCACAGCTCGGCGAGGACGTTCACGTACGACAGCTTCACCGCGAGGAACGCGTTGCTCGCGTACTTCGCGAGTTCGGCGCTGGCCGAGTCGGTGGCGACGACCGGGGCACCGGTCGGCTCGTACAGCCGGGCCACGCGCGAAGCCGCCGCCGAGCCCGGCGGGTCGGTTCCGACCACGACCCGGTCCGGGTGCAGGAAGTCCTCGACCGCGTGCCCTTCGCGCAGGAACTCCGGGTTGGCCACGACCGGCAGGTCGTCCCGGCCCAGCAGCCCGGGCAGCCGGGCCGCGGTGCCGACCGGGACAGTCGACTTCGTGACCACCACGCAGCCGGCTCGCAGCAGGCGCCCGAGCTGCGGCAGGACGTGTTCGAGCACACCGAGGTCGGGCCGGCCGTCCTCGGCGGGCGGGGTCGGCAGGCACAGGAGGACGAGGCCGGCGCCGGACAGCTCGGCTTGGGCGCCGGTGAAGGTGAGCGTCCCGTCTCCGAGGCCCTGGGCGACCAGCTCGGGCAGGCCGGGCTCGGCGATGGCCACCTCGCCCCGGCGCAAGGCGTCCACTTTGGACTGGTCGGCGTCCACGCAGGTCACCCGGTGCCCGAGCCGCGCGAAGCAGGCGGCACTGGTCAGGCCGACATAGCCCGCGCCGACGATCCCGATGTGCTCAGCCATGCGCCACCCGCGCTTCCAGCGCCGAGCGGGTCGCGGCCAGCACGCGTTCCTCGCCGAGGAGGAGCAGCCCGCCGTCGGGTTCTTCGCCGTGCGGGTCCCCGACGTTGCCCGCCCAGAGCACGACGTGCTGCCGCGCCGACGGCGGCGGTCCCCACAGCCGCGGCGGGGTCGGGCCGAACAGCAGCACCGAAGGCGTGCCGAACGCGGTCGCGAGGTGCCCGACACCCGTGTCGCCGCAGACGACCAGCGCGGCCCCGGCCACGAGTGCGGCCAGTTCCGCCAGGTCCGTCCGCCCGGCGAGCACGGCGTCTTCGCCGAGCCCGGCGCGGTCGGCGATCGACGACGCCAGTTCGCGTTCGGCCGCGCTGCCGGTGAGGACCACGCGGTGCCCGGCCGCGGCGAGCGCCCGCACCACGCCGGCGAACCGTTCCGGCGGCCAGCGGCGCGCGGGGAAGGCCGCGCCCGGGTGCACCACGACGGCGTCCGGCGCGGGGCTCGGGCCCGGCGGCACCGGCAGCCGCAGCGCCGCGCGGTCCGCTTCCAGGTGGGCGTACTCGACGAGCCGGCACCAGCGGTCGACTTCGTGGACGTCGGCGCGCCACTCGAGACCGGGCACGTCGGGGAAGTCCGGGTGGTGGTGGGTCAGCAGCTCGGCGGGGTCGGTGGCCAGCAGGTCGTGGAGGCTCTCCGGACCGCTGCCGTGCAGGTTGACGGCCAGCTTCGGCGGCGGCCCGGGCCAGGCAAGGTCGCCCAGTCCGGCCGTCGGCAGCAGCTCGTCGACCGCGTCGATCAGCTCGACGAGGTCGCGCAGACCCGCCGGGGCGGCCAGCACCAAGCGGTCGTCCGGGTACGCGGCCCGCAGGGCCCGCAGCGCGGGGACGCCGGTCAGCAGGTCGCCGAGCCCGAGCGCCCGCAGCGCGAGGACCGCGGAGCTCACGGCCACGATCCCTCCTCCGAAGCGCACACGACGAGTTCGCGGACCTCGGAGCCGGGCGGCTGCTGCAGCGCGAAGACGACCGTGTTCGCCACGTTCTCGGGCTGGTTGAGCTTCGCGTCCGGCGGCGGCTTGTACTGGTCGGTGCGGCCGTCGAAGAAGTGCGTCCACATCCCGCCGGGGATCAGCAGCGTGACGCCGACGCGCCCGGCCAGCTCCGCGGCCAGCGCGCGGGTGAAGCCGACGACGCCGAACTTCGAGGCGCAGTAAGCGGTTGCGTCACTGACGGCTTTGATGCCCAACGTGGACGCCACGGTGACGACGGTGCCGTGCGAGCGTTCGAGGTAGGGGAGCGCGGCGCGGACGACGGCGGCGGTGCCGAGCAGGTTCACCTTCACCACCCGCTCCCAGTCCTCTGTGGACACTCCGCCGAGCGGGCCGCAGGCGTCGGTGCCGGCGGCGGTGAACACGCCGTCCAGGCCACCCGCGCGGTCGGCGAGCTCGCGCACCGCGGCCTCGGTCGCGGCGGTGTCGGTCAGGTCGGCTTCGACGTATTCGGCCGGGTCGTCGGGGCGGACGCGGTCGAGGACGTACGGGGTGCCGCCCGCCTTGCGGACGGCGTCGACGGTGGCGGCGCCGAGGCCGGAAGCGCCACCGGTGATCAGGACGTTGCCGAGGGGTCGCATCGCACTCCTTCGGAGAGGGGGGGAGTCAGGCACTGGCCGCCGCGGCGACCAGCCGCGACGTCGAATAGCCGGGCACGGTCGGGACGAGCACGACCTCGCCGCCGTGGCGCTCGACGACCGCGCGTTCGGGCAGGTCGGCGGCCGCGTAGTCGCCGCCCTTGACCCACACGTGCGGGCGCAGCCGGTCCAGCACGGCGGCGGGGGAGTCTTCGTCGAACACGACCACGGCGTCCACAAAGGACAATGCCGTCAGCAGCCGCGCCCGGTCGCGGTCGCGCACGAGCGGGCGGCCGGGTCCCTTGCGGGCCCGCACCGACGCGTCGGAGTTGAGGCAGACGACGAGCGCGTCGCCGAGGGCACGGGCCTGGCGCAGCAGGCTCACGTGCCCGGGGTGCAGCAGGTCGAAGCAGCCGCCGGTGGCGATGAGGCGCCCCCCGCGGTCCCGGACGCGCTCGGCGAGGCCGAAGGCGTCGGTGGCCGGCTGCGGGTCCGGCACCGGGCCGTCGTTCGTGGACAGCGCCGTGGCCCCGCCGTCGGCGACGAACCTTGCAGCCGCCTCGACCGCGGTCGCGACGGCTTCCCCCGCGTCGGCCCCGGCGAGCAGGGCCGTGGTGGCGGCCGCGGCGAACCGGTCGCCCGCACCGCACGTGTCGGGCGCGGCGTGTCCCGGCGCCCGCGCCGGGGCGGGGACCGGCACGGCCGTTTCGCCGAGACCGTCGGACAGCACGGCGCCGCGCGAGCCGACGGTCACCGCGACCGCGCCGGCGTGCCAGTGCCCGCGCAGCAGCTTGGCCAGTTCGGCCGGCTCCTCGTGCCCGGCGAGCACCGCGCGGGCCTCGGCGAGGTTCGGCGTCACCAGGGCGATCCCGGGCACCGGCTGGGCGCCGCGCGGGTGCGGGTCCCAGACCACCGGGATCCGCTCGGCCCGGTCCCGCAGGAGCCGCCGGACGTGCGGGTTGCGCGTCAGGCCGCGTCCGTAGTCGGCGACGAGGATCGCGCCGGCGTCTTCGAGGGCCTCGCGCACCGCGGCGGGCAGCGGGCCGGCGGTGGCCGTGCCGTCGCCGGAATCCAGGCGCAGCAACGACTGCCCGCCCGCGCGGACGCGGGTCTTGCACACCGTCGTGCCGCGCAGCGGCAGCGGCAGCACGGTGACGTCGGGTTCGAGCAGGCCGGTGAGCGCGTGCCCGCCTTCGTCGTCGCCCAGCGGCGTGACCAGCACGACTTCGGCCGCGGACCTCGCGGCCAGCAAGGCCGCGAGCCCGGCGCCACCCGGGCGGCGGCGCCGCGCGGTCAGGTCGACCACGGGCACCGGTGCCTCCGGGCACAGCCGCTCGGCGGTGCCTTCGGCGTCGACATCGAGCAGCGTGTCGCCGAGGACGACCAGCGGCTTCACGCGGTCACCCCGAGCGCGTCGTCGAGCGCCGCGCACAAGCCGTGCACCAGGACCAGGTGCATCTCCTGGACGGTCGCGACGGTCGGGGCCTCGACCGTCACGGCGTCGTCGCACAACGCGGCCAGCGGGTTCGGCGCGGGCCCGGTCAGCGCCCACGTCGTGACGCCCAGTTCGTGCGCGGCCTTCGCCGCGGCGACGACGTTCTGGCTGGTGCCGCTGGTGGACAGGCAGACCAGCACGTCACCCGGCCGCCCGTGCGCGCGGACCTGGCGGGCGAAGACCTCGTGGTCGCCGTAGTCGTTGACGATGGCCGTGGTCGCCGAGGTGTCCGCGTGCAGCGCGATCGCCGACAACGGCCGCCGTTCGTGGCGGAACCGCCCGACGAGCTCGCCGGTCAGGTGCTGGGCCTCGGCGGCGCTGCCGCCGTTGCCGCAGGCGAGCAGCCGCCCGCCGGCCTCGAAGACCCCGGCCAGGTGCCGGCCCCAGCCGGTGATCTTCGGCGCGGATTCGCGGGCCCGCCGGGCGGCCTCGGCCAGAGCGGCGAGATGGTCTTCCATCACGGCACCTCCTTTTCCTCCGGCGACGCCGCGCCGGCTCGTGTCGGACGGGGACGCCGGAGCACGAACGGCCCCAGCGCCAGCAGGTCGATGGGCGCCGAGCCGAAGCACTCGAGCGCGTCGCGGGGCGAGTCGACCATCGGCCGGCCCGCCGTGTTGAGGCTGGTGTTGATCACGACCGGCAGGCCGGTGCGCCGCTCGAACCCGGCGAGCATCCGCGCCAGCACGGGGTTTTCGCGGTCTTCGACGGTCTGGACGCGCGCGGTGCCGTCGACGTGCGTGACGGCGGGGATCTTCTCCCGCCAGTGTTCGGCGACGTCGTGCACGAACAGCATGTACGGGCTCGGCAGCGGGCCGCGGGTGAAGATCCCGGCCGCCCGCTCGGCCCGCACCATCGGCGCCACCGGGCGGAACTGCTCGCGGCCCTTGACGTCGTTGAGGCGTTCGAGGTTCGCCTTGCGGCCCGGGTGGGCCAGCAGCGAGCGGTGGCCCAGCGCCCGCGGCCCGAACTCGGCGCGGCCCTGGAACCAGGCCACGACGGCGTCGTCCGCGAGCGCTTCGGCGACGGTCTCGGCGACATCGTCGGGCCGCTCGTAGGGCAGCTTCGCCTTGATCAGGATGGCTTCCAGCTGCTCGTCGGTCCATTCGCGACCCAGGCCCGCGTCGCCCATCGGCGCGCCGCGTTCCCCGGCGTCGGCGGCCAGCTGCAGGGCCGCGCCCAGCGCCGTGCCCGCGTCACCCGCCGCGGGCTGCACCCAGACCCGGTCGAACGGGCCCTCGGCGTGCAGCCGGCTGTTGGCGACGCAGTTCAGCGCGATCCCGCCCGCCAAGGCGAGATCGCGGTGGCCGGTGCGCTCGTGCAGCCAGTCCGTCAGCTCCAGCAGGATGTCTTCGAGGACCTTTTGGACGCTCGAGGCCAGGTCGGCGTGCCGCCGGGTGAGCTCCTCGCCCGGGGCCCGGCGCGGGGCGAGCGCGGCCAGGTCGACGCCGGCGGCGTGGAAGCCGCCGTCGCCGGTGACGTGGACGTGCTCGCAGAGTTCGTCTACGTACTCGGGTTTGCCGTAGGAGGCCAGCGCCATGACCTTGTACTCGTCGCTGGAGCGGGCGAAGCCGAGGTGCTCGGTGAGGTCTTCGTAGAGCAGGCCGAGCGAGTGCGGGAGCTTTTGCGCGGCCAGTTCCTTGAACCGGCCGTCGCGGTACTCACCGGCCAGGTAGGACGTGCTCTCGCCGCGGCCGTCGGCCACCAGCACGGCGCAGTCGCCGAACGGCGCGGCCAGCGCGGCCGACGCGGCGTGCGCGACGTGGTGACGGACGAACTTGACGATGCCCGGGTCGAGACCGGGCAACGCGGACTTCAGGAACCGGGGCGCGCGCTTCGCGAACTCGGTCCGCAGCTCCTCGCCGCTCGGGTCGTGGCCGGCCAGGCCGGGCTCGACCAATGCGGGATCGTAGGAATATCCGACGGCGTCGAGGTCCTTCGCGGACAGTCCGGCCCGCTCCAGGCACCAGGCCGCGGCCTGCGCGGGCTGTTCCCACGTGGAGAACGGGACGGCCTGCTTGCCGTGCTTGCGGCGGCTGAAGCGTTCTTCTTCGGCCGCGGCGACGATCTCGCCGTCCACCACCAGCGCGGCGGCCGGGTCGTGGAAGACGGCGTTGATCCCGAGGATGCGCATCGACCTGCCTCTGGCATTCCGGTGCGGACTTCTTGGCCGGTCCGCTCTCGCGTATAGCGCTACCCGGCGAAGTCACCCATAAACGATCGGGCCCGAAAGCCCTGGGCGTCGCTACTCAGCGCAGCGGCGCCCGGCGGAACCACGCCGCGGTGCGCCGGAGGCCGTCGTCGGCGTCGATCTTCGGTTCCCACCCCAGGACGTCCCGCGCGAGGGAGATGTCGGGGCACCGGCGCTTCGGGTCGTCGACGACGGCGTCGATCTCCTCGATGCGGGAGTCCGAGCCGGTGATCTCCTTGATCCGCTCGGCGACCCGGCGGACGGTCAGCTCGTGCGGGTTGCCGATGTTGACCGGGCCAGGGTGGTCCGACCGCGCGAGGGCGAGGAGGCCGCGGACGGTGTCCTCGACGTAGCAGATGGACCGCGTCTGCTCGCCGGTTCCGGTGACCGTGATCGGTTCGCCCTTGAGGGCCTGGTCGAGGAACGCGGGGATCATGCGGCCGTCGTGGGCGCGCATGCCCGGGCCGTAGGTGTTGAAGATCCGCGCGATCCCGGTGTCGACGCCGTGTTCGCGGCGGTAGGCGGAGGTGAGGGCTTCGGCGAAGCGCTTGGCCTCGTCGTACACGCTGCGAGGGCCGATCGGGTTGACGTTGCCCCAATACTCTTCGCGCTGCGGGTGCTCCAACGGATCGCCGTAGACCTCGCTGGTGGAGGCGAGGACGAACCGGGCGCCCTCGCGGCGGGCGAGGTCGAGCGCGTGCTCGGTGCCGTACGAGCCGGCGCGCAGCGTCTCCAGCGGCAGGGCGAGGTAGTCGCGGGGCGACGCCGCCGAAGCCAGGTGAAAGACGACGTCCGCCCGGCAGTCCAGCGGGATCGGCCGCGTGACGTCGTGGCGCACGAACCGGAACCGGTCGTGGCGGCGCAGCACGTCGAGGGTGTCCGCCGAGGACGTCGCGAGGTTGTCCACGGCGATCACTTCGATGTCGTCTCCGAGCAGCAGCTCGCACAGGTGCGCGCCGACGAAACCGGCACCCCCGGTCACCACCGCACGTTCGAACCGCCTGGTCACTCCCGGATTCGTCATGCCGATCCGGCTACCCGGCGGCTCCGGCGGCAAACCCGTTTAGACCGCGGCACCCGGGTACCCGGCACGCATGCGAGTTCTGCTCACCGGATGGGCCAGTTTCCTGCACGGCGAAGCGACCGCAGGGGACGTCCTCAGCTTGCGCGCGGTGGGGACCGCGCTCACGGAAGCGGGGATCGACCACGACGTCGTGTGGAGCCCCGGCTTCCGCCCCGGCACCCGGCACCTGCCCGACGCACCGCCTGAGGACTACACGCACGTGGTGTTCGCCTGCGGCCCGGTGCACGGGCCGCAGGTGCGTTCGCTGCACGACCGGTACGCGTCCTGCCGCCGGATCGCGCTCGGCGTCTCCGTCCCCGACCCGGAAGACCCGGCGGCGACGGGGTTCCACCGGATCTTCCCGCGCGACGACGGCGTCACCCCGGACCTCTCCCTGACCGCGCCGGTCTCGAAGACGCCGGTGCTGGGCGTGGTCCTCGCACCGCACCAGCCCGAGTACGGCGGCGCGGGCCGGCACGACGAAGTCCACGACGCGCTGACCGCGTGGGTCGCGGGATTGGACTGCGCGCGGGTTCCCCTCGATACGCGGCTGGCGCACGAGGACTGGCAGCGGTGCGCGACGCCGGACCAGTTCGTCTCGTTGCTGTCCACAATGGACGTCGTGGTCACCACGCGGCTGCACGGGCTGGTACTCGGGTTGAAGGCGGGAGTGCCGGTGGTCGCCGTCGATCCGGTTGCCGGCGGGGGAAAGGTGACAGCGCAGGCGAAGGCACTCGGCTGGCCGGTGATCGCCGCCGACGACGCCGGGGACACCGCTTCGCTGGACGCCCGCTTGAAGTGGTGTCTGTCCACAGTGGTCACGCCGCCGCCGGTGCCGTCCCTGGGCGGGTTCCTGGACGAACTGGCGGGTTCGCGGTGAGCGCGCGCACGACCGTCGTCATCGCCACGCGCAACCGTGCCGCCGAACTCCTGCGCACCCTCGCGCACTTGTCCTCTTTGGACCCGCGACCGCCGGTCGTGGTGCTGGACAACGCTTCCGAGGACGGTACCGCCGACGTCGCCGCGCGCTTCCCGGGCGTCCGGCTGATCCGGCTGCCGCACAACCTCGGTGCCGCCGCCCGCACGCTCGGGGTGCTCGTCGCCGATACGCCGTACGTCGCCTTCAGCGACGACGACTCGTGGTGGGCGCCCGGCGCGCTGCCCGAAGCCGAACGGATCTTCGACGAGCACCCGCGGACCGGCCTCCTCGCCGCCCGCACCCTCGTCGGCCCGGAATGCCGGGACGACCCCGTGACGCCCGAGATGGAGCGCAGCCCGCTCGGCCGCCCCGACGGCGCGCCCGGGCCGCTGGTGCTCGGGTTCCTCGCCTGCTCCGCGATCGTCCGCCGGACGGCGTACCTGCAGATCGGCGGCTTCAGCCCGCTCCTGCACTTCGGCGCGGAGGAGCAGCTGCTCGCCTACGACTTGGCCGCGCGCGGCTGGGACGTCTGCTACGTCGGGCACCTGCGCGCCCACCACCACCCGTCGCGGTCGCGGCCGCCGTCGTCCTGGCGCCGCCGGGCCGAACTGCGCAACCGGCTGCTCATCGCCGTGCTGCGCCGCCCGCCGCGCGTCTGCCGCCGGGAAGTGGCCCGGACACTCGTCGCCGCGCCGAGCGCCGTGCTCGGCGCGGTGGCCCGGCTGCCCCGGGCCCTCGGCTCCCGCCGCGTGCTGCCCGCGCACGTCGAACACCAGGCCCGGACTCTGGAAAGGACCGCCGAATGGCGCGCATCTCGGTCGTGATCATCACCTGCAACCGCCGTGAGCAGCTGCGGGAGACCTTGGCGCACATGACGTCCTTGCCGGACGAGCCGCCGGTCTTCGTCGCGGACAACGGGTCCGCCGACGGGACGGCCGCCATGGTCGCCCGCGAGTTCCCCGGTGTCCGGCTGTTCCCGTTGCCGGACAACCTCGGCGCGGTGGCGCGCAACGTCGCCGTCGAGGAGGTCACGACGCCGTATGTCGCGTTCTGCGACGACGACACGACCTGGCAGCCGGGCGCGCTGACCCGGGCGGCGGACCTGCTTGACGCGTACCCTGGCCTCGCCTCGGTGACCGGCCGCTGCCTGGTCGAGCCGGGCTTGGCCGAGGACCCGATCACGCCGGAGCTGCGTGAATCCCCGGTACCGGGGCCGTCGTGGCTGCCGGGACCGGCGTTGCTGGGCATCATGGCCGGGCTGACCGCGGTCCGCGTGAGCGCGTTCCGCGAAGTCGGCGGGTTCTCGACGCGGATGTGGCTGGGCGGCGAGGAGGAGCTGTTCGCGCTGGACCTCGCCGCGCGCGGCTGGTGGATGTGCTGGGCCGAGGACGTCGTGATCCACCACGCGCCGTCGAAGCTGCGCGACCCGCGCCACCGCCGCCGCCTCGGCATCCGCAACACCCTGTGGACGCTCCTGCTGCGCCGCCCCTGGCCGGCGGTCTTCCGCCGCGGCCGCGAGGTGCTGCGCACGGCCCCACGCGACCGGGCGACGGCGGCCGCCCTTTTCGACGTGCTGCGCGGCCTGCCCCGGGTCCTCGCGGACCGCAAGGTGGTCCCGCCGCACGTCGAACACGGCCTGTGCCTGCTGGAAGAACCCCAGCGGAACTCGAAGGCCCGCCGCTACGTGGGCTGACGGCGTTGTGAGTGGCTATTCACGTTGGCTGGGCTCCTCCACTGGATAGAGCCCCGTTCTGTACGTCCCTGGTCTTGGAGGGACCGGCCGCAGCGCCGAAGGTCCCCGTTAGGGAACGAGCAGAAGTCGCGACTCCACTATATCCGGGCGAAAATGGAGGAGTTCGTGACCGAGCCGCAGCAGAACGACGAGACGCCGACTCAAGCCACACCGTCGACCCCGCCGGGCATGGAGCCGGCTCAGGACCCTACGCGACGTTCATAGGGAACGAGCTGAAGAGCGAATATGACCGTCGCGACTCGGTCAACTCACGCGTCGCCACGGCAGTCACCAGCGCGACCGGACTCGCCACCGTGACGCTGGCCGTCGTCGCGGTACTGAAAGGTAAGGACTTCACGCTCCACGGAGCAGCACTCATTACCTTATTCGTCGGACTGCACTGGCCACGAGCGCACTGATCGTGGTCGCTCAGGGCGTCCACGATATGTGACCCGGCTGACCCGAATCACCACATACGACCAGCTCAGCGGGCTTCGGCGGTGACCGCGGTTTCCGGGACCAGCTTGTGGTAAGCCCGCAGCGTGTCGGCCGCGACGCGGTCCCACGAATAGCGGGCCACGGCACGGTCGTGGCCCGCGGTGCCGTACGCGTGGCACAACGCCGGGTCGTCCAGCAGGCGGCGGACCCGGGACACGAGCTCCTTCGGCTGGTGCGGCCGGACCAGCAGCCCGGTCACGCCGTCGACGACGGTGTCGGTCAGGCCGCCCACCGCGGCCGCGACCACCGGGACGCCGCAGGCCATCGCCTCCAGGGGCACGATCCCGAACGGCTCGTACCACGGCGTGCACACGACGGCGTCGGCCGAGCGCAGCAGGGCCGGCATGTCCTCCCGGGACACCTGGCCGGGCCACCGGACGCGGTCGCCGACGCCGAGCCGGTCGGCCAGCTCCCGCAGCCGCGCCGCCTCCGGGTCCTGCGACAGCCGCCCGCGCTCGGGGCCGCCCGCGATCACCAGTTCGGTGTCCGGCAGCTGGGCGAGCGCGGTGATCGCGATGTCGAACCCCTTGCGCGGCACCAGCCGGCCGACGGCCACCAGGCGGTGGCGTTCCCGGCGGCGGGCGGTGGGCCCGTCGGGGGAGAACCGGCCGAGGTCGACGCCGCAGGGCACGATCGAGATCCGCGACCGCGGCACCCCGAGGCGCGACAGCTCGAACACTTCGTCCGAGCAGGTGGCGATGACGCGCCCGGCCTGCCGGCCGATGATCCGCTCGAGCCGGATCCGGTCGGCCGGGCTGGTGTCCTTGTCCCCTTGGTACCGCTTCTTGACGACGCCGAGGGCGTGGAAGGTCTGCGCGACGGGCGTCCCGGTCGCGCTCGCCGCGAGGACGGTCGCGAGACCGGACATCCAGAAGTGCGCGTGTGCCACGTCCGGCCGGTCGGTGGCCCACCGGTCGCGCAGGAAGCTCCCGAACTCGCCCATGTACGGCAGGAGGCGGTCCTTCGGCTCCTTCCGGGGCGGCCCGGCGGGCACGTGCACGACGCCGTAGCCCGGCGGCGCGCGGACTTCGAGCGGCTGGTCGAGGCTCTCCCGGCGCGTGTAGACGGTGACGTCGTGGCCGGCGCGCGTGAGGGCCGCCGACAGCTCGGCGACGTGCACGTTCTGTCCACCGGCGTCGGCTTCGCCCAGCGCGGCCAGGGGGTTGGCGTGTTCGGACACCATCGCGATCTTCATCGGTGTGGCGTTCCCTTCGGGGTTCAGCGGGCCGTCTCGGCGAGGAGGTGGTCCCAAGTGGCGAGGAAGGCGTCCAGCCCGTGTTTTTTCAGGGCGTGTTCGCGGGCGTTCTTGCCGGCGAGCGCGGCGAAGTCGGGTTCGTGCACGAGCTCGCGGAAGCCTTTGGCCAGTACCGACACGTCGGTGGAAAGCACGCCCGCGTCGGGCGGCACGGCCTCGATCGCCTCGGTGGCGGCGAAGACGACGACCGGCATCGCCAGGTGCATCGCCTCCAGAAGGGACAGTCCCAGCGACGTCCAGCGGGCGGTGTGCAGGTAGACGCGGCGGCGGGCGATCTCGTCGTGCAGCGTGGGCGCGGGGACGTCGCCCCGGCCGCCGACCTCTTCGGTCCCGATGCCGAAGAGATCCACGGGGGCGGCCTCGGCGAGCGTTTCGAGGAGGTCGGCGCCGGTGACGCGGCGGCGGCGCACCGGCTCGTTGATCATCGACACGCCGGCGGCGAGCTCACCGGTGTAGCGCGCGCCGGGGTCGGGGATGCCGTGCGGGACGACGGTCGTGGGCGCGCGGCCGCAGTCCCACATCGCCTCGTTGAAGTGGGTCACGTGCGCGACGGTGATGTCGGACCGCCCGGCCAGGGGGTGCTCGCTCGAAGCGGCGTACGGCCGGGGCGCGTTGTGTTCCACGTAGACGGCCGGCACGTCCAACCGCGCCACGAGGTCCAGCTCCTCCGGGCGCTGCACGACCACGACGTCCGGCTCGGCCTCGGCCAGGCGGTCGAGCGGCACCTCGGTCGCGGACGGCCAGTCGCGGCCCGCCTTCCCGAGCCCCCACGGCGCGCCCTCGGCGGACGCCGGCAGCAGGTACTGGTGGCGGCCGCGGACGAAAGCGTCGGTCCACGAGCCGTGCACGTGCCAGAGCAGTACTCGCAGGCGCCGGGATCCGGGTTCGGTCATGGCCCCTTGGTTTCCCGGAGAACGCCTGTTAAACGTGCCTTCGGAGGGGGTACCCGGCGCGCATCGCTTGCGTCGACGAAGGGACGGTCATCCATGCGGTTCACCCCACGGGGAACCCGGTTCTTCGACCTGCTCACCGACGCGGCGGGAAACCTGGTGACCGCGAGCGCGGTGCTGCGCGACCTCGTCGCCGCCGAGCCGGGAGATCGGGAACCCTTCGCGAAGCGCCTGCACGAGGTCGAACACCGCGGCGACGAGCTGATGCACACGATCATGGTGGAGCTGAACAGCTCGTTCGTGACGCCGTTCGACCGCGAGGACATCCAGGCGCTGGCCGGGAAGATCGACGACGTCCTCGACTTCATGGACACCGCGGCGGACCTGGCCGTGCTCTACCGCATCGAGGCGTTCCCGCCGGGCACCGACGTGCTGGTCCGGGTGCTGTCCCGCTGCGCCGAGCTGACCGCGAACTCGATGCCGGGGCTCGCGAAGGTCGGCGAGCTCGAGCCGTACTGGATCGAGATCAACGAGCTGGAGAACGAGGCCGACCGCGTCTACCGGCGCGTGCTGGCCCACCTGTTCGAACCCGGCGGGGACGCCCTCGAAGTGCTGAAGACCAAGGAGGTCGTCGAGCAGTTCGAGCTGGCCGCCGACGCCTTCGAGCACGTCGCCGACGTGGTGCAGACCATCGCCGTCAAGGAGTCGTGAGTGACGGGTACGGCCGCCCTGGTCGTCGTGATCGTCCTGACGCTCTTCTTCGACTACACCAACGGGTTCCACGACGCCGCGAACGCCATCGCGAGCGCGGTGTCGACGCGCGCGCTGACCCTGCGCGCGGCGCTGCTGCTGGCGGCGGTGATGAACCTGGCGGGCGCGCTGCTGTCGACGGGCATCGCCGCGACGGTGGCGAAGGGCATCATCGACGTCCCGGCCGGCCCGGACGCGCTCACGGTGGTGTTCGCCGCGCTCGCCGGCGCGATCACCTGGAACCTCGTGACCTGGTACTTCGGGCTGCCGTCGTCGTCCTCGCACTCGCTGATCGGCGGATGGTGGGCGCGGCGCTGGCGGCCGCGAGCACGGTCCACTGGGCGGGGATCGGCGAAAAGGTGCTGATCCCGATGGTGGCGTCCCCGCTGCTCGGGCTCGGGCTGGGCTACGTCGCGATGGTGGCTGCAATGTGGCTGCTGCGCCGCGCCAACCCGCACCGCAGCGGCCGGGTGTTCCGCCGGTTCCAGATCCTCTCGGCGTCGGCGCTCGCGCTCGGCCACGGGTTGCAGGACGCCCAGAAGGGCATGGGCGTGATCGTGCGGGCGCTGGTGGCGGCGGGGGAGCAGACGACGTTTTCGGTGCCGTTGTGGGTGACCTTGCTGTGTGCCGCGGCCTTGTCGCTGGGCACCTGGTCGGGTGGTCTTCGCATCATGCGCACGCTGGGCCGCCGGGTGTTCCCGCTGGACCCGCCGCACGGGTTCGTGGCGGAGTCGGTGGCGTCGTCGGTGCTGTACGTGACGGCGTTCGCGGTGAAGGCCCCGATCTCGACGACGCACGTGATCACGGCGGCGATCATGGGCGTGGGCGCGACGCGCGCCGGCTGTCGGCGGTGCGCTGGGGGATCGCGCGGGACATCGTCCTGGGCTGGGTGCTGACGTTCCCGGCGGCGGCCGCCGTGGCCGCGGCGGTGTACCTGGTGGCGGGCGCGCTGACCTGAGCGGCGTTTGCCTTTTCCGCGTGCGGGAAACCGGGCCACGAGACCCGTCCGCGAAAAGGGAGAGCCATGAAGGCAGTGACCTGGCACGGCAAGCGCGACGTCCGCGTCGAGGACGTACCGGACCCCAAGATCGAGGAGTCCACCGACGCCGTCATCCGCGTCACCTCGACCGGGATCTGCGGCTCCGACCTGCACCTCTACGAAGTGCTCGGCGCGTTCATGACCGAAGGCGACATCCTCGGCCACGAGCCGATGGGGATCGTCGAAGAGGTGGGGGACGCCGTCACCGGCATCAAGCCCGGCGACCGCGTCGTCATCCCCTTCAACATCTCCTGCGGCCACTGCTGGATGTGCGAACGCGGCCTGCAGTCGCAGTGCGAGACCACCCAGGTCAAGGAGCAGGGCAAGGGCGCGTCGCTGTTCGGCTACACCAAGCTCTACGGCCAGGTCCCCGGCGGCCAGGCCGAGTACCTGCGCGTCCCGCAGGCGCAGTACGGCCCGATCAAGGTGCCGGACGGCCCGCCGGACGAGCGGTTCGTCTACCTCTCCGACGTCGTCCCGACCGCGTGGCAGGCCGTCGAGTACGCGAACGTCCCGGAGGACGGCACGGTCGTCGTCTTCGGGCTCGGGCCGATCGGGCAGATGAGCTGCCGGATCGCGCGGCACCGCGGGGCCGGTCAGGTGATCGGCGTCGACCTCGTGCCCGAGCGGCTCGCCCGGGCCCGCGAGCACGGCGCCACCGCCCTCGACACCCGCGACCACAAGAACATCGCCGACGCCATCCGGCAGCTCACGAACGGCCGGGGTGCCGACTCCGTCATCGACGCCGTCGGCATGGAGGCGCACGGCGCCCCGGTCGGCAAGCTCGCGCACAACCTGGTCAACCTCCTCCCGCAGGCCATCGGGGCCAAGGTCACCGAGAAGGCCGGCATCGACCGCCTGAGCGTGCTGTACGCGGCCATCGACGCCGTCCGCCGCGGCGGGACGATCTCGCTGTCCGGCGTCTACGGCGGCATGGTCGACCCGATGCCGATGATGGAGCTGTTCGACAAGCAGGTGCAGCTGCGGATGGGCCAGGCCAACGTCCGCCACTGGCTCGACGACATCATGCCGGTGCTCACCGCCGACGGCGACCCGCTCGGCGTCGAGGGCTTCGCCACCCACAAGCTGCCCCTGGCCGAAGCGCCGCGCGCGTACGAGATCTTCCAGAAGAAGCTGGACGGAGCCCAGAAGATCCTGCTCCAGCCCTAGACCCCGGGAGGGAACCGACTCTTGCGAGCCGTCACCTCGCTGCCGCACGAAATCACCGTCGAGGACCACGTCCGGATCCCGGCGTCCGACGGGACCGCGCTGTCCGCCCGCATCTGGCGGCCGGTCTCCTCGGACGCCGAGCCGGTCCCGGCGATCCTCGAGTACATCCCGTACCGCAAGCGCGACCTGACCGCCCCGCGTGACTCGATCCACCACCCCTACCTCGCCGGCCACGGCTACGCGTGCGTGCGCGTGGACATCCGCGGCACCGGCGAGTCCGAGGGCGTCCTGGCCGACGAGTACCTCGAACGCGAGCAGCTCGACGCCGAGGACGTCCTCGAGTGGATCGCCGCGCAGCCGTGGTGCACCGGCGACACCGGGATGATGGGGATCTCCTGGGGCGCCTTCGCGGCCCTGCAGGTCGCGGCGCGGAAACCGCCGAGCCTGCGCGCGATCGTCATCTCCTCGTTCACCGACGACCGCTTCGCCGACGACATGCACTACATGGGCGGCTGCCTTCTGTCGGACAACGTCGCCGAGTCCGGCACGATGTTCGCCTACGCGACGCTGCCGCCGGACCCGGCGGTCGTCGGCGACCGGTGGCGCGAGATGTGGCTGGAGCGGCTGGAGAACTGCAGCCTGTGGATCGAGAACTGGCTCGGCCACCAGCGGCGTGACGACTACTGGCGGCACGCCTCGGTGTCGGAGAACTACAGCGACGTCCAGGTCCCGGTGCTGGCCTCCAGCGGCTGGGCCGACGGTTACTCCAACGCCGTCATCCGGCTGCTCGCCCACCTCGACGTCCCGCGGCGCGGGCTGATCGGGCCGTGGTCGCACAAGTACCCGCACCTCGGCGAGCCGGGCCCGGCGATCGGCTACCTCCAGGAAGTCGTGACGTGGTGGGACCACTGGCTGCGCGGTGCCGAGAACGAGGCGATGGACGGGCCGATGCTGCGGACGTGGATGCAGGAGAGCGTGCCGCCCTCGACGTCCTACGAAGACCGGCCTGGCCGGTGGGTCGGGGAGGCGACCTGGCCGTCGCCGCACGTCAAGCCGCAGCAGCTGCCGCTGGCGCGGCACCGGCTGGCCCGGCCCGAGGAGACCGTCGAAGACGAGGCCTTGACGGTGTCTTCGCCGCTGTCGGTCGGGCAGTTCTCCGGCAAGTGGGCGTCCTACAGCGCCCCGCCGGACCTGCCCTACGACCAGCGTGAGGAGGACGGCGGCTCGCTGGTCTTCGACACCGACGTGCTCACCGAGCGCTGCGAGGTCCTCGGCTCCCCGGTGGTGCGGCTGGAGGTCTCGGCCGACCGGCCGGTGGCGATGGTCGCGGCCCGGCTGTCCGACGTCGCCCCGGACGGCCGCGCCACCCGCGTCACCTACGGCCTGCTCAACCTGACCCACCGGGACGGCCACGACGAGCCGGCGCCGATGGAGCCGGGGGAGCGGTGCGCCGTCGAGATCGAGCTGAACGCCGTCGCGCAGGCTTTCCCGGCCGGGCACCGGATCCGGCTGTCACTGTCCACTTCGTACTGGCCGCTCGCGTGGCCGCCGCCGAAGCCGGTGCTGTTGAGTGTCCACACCGGACACAGCGCGCTGGAGCTGCCGGTGCGGCCGGTTGCCGAACCGGACGAGCTGCCCGCCCGGCCGTTCGGCGAACCCGAAGGCGCGCCACCGATGTCCGTCACCGCGCTGACGCCGGGGGAGCAGCGCTGGACCGTCTCGCGGGACCTCGTCGACTACCACAGCGCGCTCGACATCGTGAAGAACGCGGGCACCGTGCGCTTCGACGACCTCGACCTCGAGGTCGCCCGCGACGTCCGCGAGCGCTACAGCTGGGAGGCCGACGACTTCTGCTCGCCGGTCGCCGAAACCGCGTGGACCGTGACCTTCTCCCGCGGCGAGTGGCTCGCGCGCAGCGAGACGCGCACCCGGGTGTCCTGCACGGACACCGAGTTCGTGATCGACGCGAGGCTCGACGGCTACGAAGGTGCCCGCCGGATCGTCTCCCGGAACTGGCACCGGCGGATCCCGCGCGACCTGGTCTAGTTTCACCGGCGCGTGACGGGGTACGCACTGCGGGTGCGGATCGTGATCACCGGGGCCACCGGCAACGTCGGAACGGCGCTGCTGGCCGCCCTCGACCCTGCCCACGACGTCGTCGGCCTGGCGCGCCGGCTGCCCGACACGACAGCCCTGCCCTACCGCCGGGCGGGCTGGCGCGCCACCGACATCGGCGCCCCGGGCGCCGAACCGGAGCTGACCCGGCTCTTCGACGGCGCCGACGCCGTCGTCCACCTCGCGTGGGCCATCTCCCCGGTGCGCGGCGACCCGCCGATGTGGCGCACGAACGACCACGGCACCCGGAACGTCCTCGCTGCGGCCGCGGCGGCCGGGGTGCCGCACCTGGTCGTCGCGTCTTCGGTCGCCGCCTACGGCCCGGCTCCCCGCTGGGAGAAGGTGCCCGAAACCCACGCCCGCACCGGGATCGCGCACAGCGCCTACAGCCGGGGCAAGGCCGCGCTGGAAACCCTGCTCGACCGGTTCGGGGAGCGGCACCCCGAGGTGTCGGTGGCGCGGATCCGGCCGTGCGCGATCGTCCACCGGCGCGCGGCCGGGGAGTTCGCGCGCTGGCTGCTCGACCCGGTGGTGCCCGCCCGGATCGTCGGCGGCCGGGGGCTGCCGGTTCCGCTGTGGACCGGGCTGCGCGCCCAGGCGGTGCACACCGCCGACGTCGCCGACGCGATCGGGCTGATCCTCGACCGCCGCTTCGCCGGCGCGGTCAACCTCGCCGCGCCCGAGGTGCTCGACTCCGACGCGCTGGCCGGGATCCTCGGCGGCCGGCGGCTCCCGGTCCCGAAGCCGCTGGCGCAGGTGGCGGTCTTGGCGGCCTGGGCGGGCGGCGTGCTGCCGGTGCACCCGGGCTGGCTGGAGCTCGCCGACCGCGCGGCGCTCGTGGACACGACCCTGGCGGAGACCGCGCTGGGCTGGCAACCTCGGTACGACGCCGCGTCCGCGGTCGCCGAGCTGGTCGCCGGGCTCCGGTCGGGCGAGGGGGCGGCGAGCCCGCCCCTGGCCCCGCCGCGCCGCGGCGGGGTCGTGTCGAGGCTGCGCTCGCTCACGCGGGTGGGGCCGAGCCACCAGTCGCAAGCCTGAACGGGAGGCCGCCAGTGAGCACCGAAGCCGCCGACGCCGTGGTCATCGGCGCCGGCCACAACGGACTGGTGGCGGCGAACCTGCTGGCCGACGCGGGGTGGTCGGTGCTCGTGCTGGAGGCGACCGAGCACGTGGGCGGCGCGGTCCGCACCGCCGAGGTCACCGAGCCGGGCTTCCGCAACGACCTGTTCAGCGCGTTCTACCCGCTCTCGGCGGTGTCGCCGGTGATCCGTGGCCTGAAGCTGGAGGAGCACGGCCTGCGCTGGCGGCACGCCCCCGACGTCCTCGCGCACGTGCTGCCGGACGATCGCTGTGCGGTGCTGTCGCGGGACATCGACCACACGGCGGCGTCGGCCGACGAGTTCGCCCCGGGCGACGGCGACGCGTGGCGCCGGCTGTTCGAGCAGTGGCGGGAGATCCGCGAGCCGCTGCTGAACGCGTTGTTCACGCCGTTCCCGCCGGTCCGCCCGGCGCTGAAGCTGCTGCGGCGCACCGGAACCGGGGACGCGCTGCGCCTGGCGCGGATGCTGACGCTGCCGGCCCGCCGGTTCGGCGACGAACTGTTCACCGGCGAGGGCGCGAAGCTGCTCGTGGCGGGGAACTCCGCGCACAGCGACCTGTCCGTGGACAACGCCGGCAGCGCGGTGTTCGGCTGGCTGCTGGCGATGATCGGCCAGGACGCGGGGTTCCCGGTGCCCGAAGGCGGGGCGGGGGAGCTGATCGCGGCCTTGGTGCGCCGGCTGGAGTCCCGCGGCGGGAAGGTCCACTGTGGACGCCCGGTGCGCGAGGTGCTCGTCGGCGACGGCCGGGCGCTCGGCGTCCGGGATGGTTCCGGTGTCGCGGTGCGGGCGAACAAGGCCGTCCTCGCCGACGTGCCCGCCCCGGTGCTGTACCGCAAGCTCGTGGGGGAGGAATGGCTGCCGTCGCGGCTGCTCGAAGACCTCGGCAAGTTCGAGTGGGACAGCGCGACCGTGAAAGTGGATTGGGCGTTGTCCGGCCCGATCCCGTGGACGGCCGAGGCCGCGCGCGGCGCCGGCACGGTCCACCTCGGCACGGACCTGGACGGGCTGTCGGCGTTCGGCGGCGAGCTCGCCCGCGGCCGGACGCCGCGCCGCCCGTTCCTGCTGCTGGGCCAGATGACCACGACCGACCCGACGCGCTCACCCGCGGGCACGGAGGCGGCGTGGGCGTACACGCACGTGCCGCGCGGCACGATGGAGAACCGCGCGGCGCTGGAGCGGCGGGCCAAGCGCATCGAGGAGACGGTCGAGGCGAACGCGCCGGGCTTCACCGGCCTGATCAAGGCCCGCTACCTGCAGGGACCGGCCGAGCTGGCGGACCACAACCCGGGCCTGGTCGGCGGCGCGATCAACGCGGGGACGACGGCGATCCACCAGCAGCTGTTCTTCCGCCCGGTCCCGGGCACGGGCCGCGCGGACACCCCGGTGGACCGGTTGTACCTGGCGGGGGCATCGGCCCACCCGGGCGGCGCGGTACACGGAGGCCCGGGCGCGAACGCGGCCAAGGCGGCACTGGCCCGGGCGGGCGTTCTGGGCGGCGGGTACGCGGCGGTGATCCGGGCGGCCCACCGCGCGATCTACGGCTGACCGGGTGCCGGCGATGATCCGGGCGGGCTGCCGCGCGGTCAATGGTTGCGCGGAGCCACCCACGAGGTTCACCCCCTGAGCGCGGCCGCCCCCGCGCCCTATTTCGCTTGCGGCCGCACCCGGGCTATCGCATACTCGGCCGCCGATGCTGGGACCTGCGGAAACGGGTGGTTCGTGTTCGATGTGATCATCGCCGGGTGCGGGCCCACCGGCGCGATGCTGGCCGCCGAACTGCGGCTGCACGATGTGCGGGTCCTCGTGCTCGAAAAGGAACCCGAACCCGCGTCGTCGTTCGTCCGCGTCGTGAGCCTGCACGTCCGCAGCCTCGAACTCATGGCGATGCGCGGGCTCCTCGACCGCCTCCTCGAGCACGGCCGCCGGCGCCCGGTCGGAGGGGTCTTCGCCGCCATCCCCAAGCCCGCGCCCGACGCGCTCGACTCCGCCTACCTGCTGGGCATCCCGCAACCGGTCGTCGATCGGCTGCTCGGCGACCACGCGGCCGAATCGGGCGCGGAGATCCGGCGAGGCACTGCGGTGGCCGGTCTGGAGCAGGA
This sequence comes from Amycolatopsis sp. NPDC114478, assembly GCF_055633805.1. NCBI lineage: Bacteria > Bacillati > Actinomycetota > Actinomycetes > Pseudonocardiales > Pseudonocardiaceae > Amycolatopsis > Amycolatopsis sp. NPDC114478. Next base: position 104,985 of record NZ_JBVKDO010000015.1, read on the forward strand.
CGACGACGGCGTGACCGTCGAACTGGCCGACGGCGAGCGGCTGCGGTCGCAGTACCTCGTCGGCTGCGACGGCGCGCGCAGCACCGTTCGCAAACTGCTCGGCGTCGGTTTCCCCGGCGAGCCCGCGCGAACCTTCACGCTGATGGGCGAAATGGAAGTGGGCGCGCCGCCGGAGGAGATCTCGGCCAAGGTCGCCGAAGTCCGCGAGACGACCAAGTCGTTCGACTTCCGCCCCTTCGGGGAAGGTATCTACCGCGTTGTGGTGCCCGAGCCGGAAGCCGGTGCGGAGACGCCTGTCATCGAGGACTTCCGGCAGGCGCTGAACGCCATCGCCGGGACCGACTTCGGCGTCCATTCCCCACGCTGGATGTCCCGCTTCGGCGACGCCACCCGGCTGGTCGAGCAGTACCGAGTCGGCCGGGTGCTGCTGGCCCGGGACGCGGCGCACATCCACCCACCGGCCGGCGGGCAGGGCCTGAACCTCGGCGTCCAGGACGCGGTCAACCTGGGCTGGAAACTGGCCGGCCGGATCCGCGGCTGGGCGCCGGAAACCCTGCTCGACACCTACCACGCCGAACGCCACCCGGTCGCCGAAGACGTGCTGGCCAACACTCGCGCCCAGGTCGAACTGCAGGCGGCCGGGCCGGGACCGCGGGCCGTGCGCGCGCTGCTCACCGAGCTGATGGACTTCCCCGAGGTGAACCGGTACCTGATCGAGAAGATCACCGCGACCGGCCTCCGCTACGACTTCGGCGCGGAGCCGGACCTGGTCGGCCGTGGCCTGCGGGACGTCGAGCTGAAGCAGGGCCGCCTCTACGACCGGTTGCGCCGGGGCCGCGGCCTGGTGCTCGACCGCACCGAGCGGCTGACCGCCGGGGGCTGGTCGGACCGGGTCGACGTCATCGCGGATCCCACGGCGGCCGTGGACGTCCCCGCGCTCCTGCTCCGCCCCGACGGGTACGTCGCCTGGATCGGCGAGCACCAGCAGGAGCTGGACGGCCACCTGGCCCGCTGGTTCGGCGAGCCCGCCGGCTGATCACGGGCGCGGGTGGCCGCTCTTCGCGCGGGCGTACTTGCCGGTCGCGAGATCCGCCAGCCGCGCCAGGGACTCCGTGTTCCGCGGCTTCACCAGCAGCGCCTGCACGGCTGCCGGCAGCACCTTCCCCGGGCCGCGGACGACGTGCTCGGTCATCCGCACCAGCGTCTTGCCCTCGCCGTGCGGGACCAGCGTCAGCCCGACGGCCGCCGCGCCCAACGGCCAGCCGCGGGCCTCCAGAGACAGCGAAACGCCCGGCTCGACCGCGGTCACGACGGTCTCGTCCTGGATGTGCACCGGCCACGGGCCGACGCTGTGGTGGATCCGCGAACCCACGGCGGGCCAGTCTTCGTCGACGTCGCGGATGTGCGAGCTCCCGACCACCCAGCCGGCGTAGAGCCAGCCGTCGGCGAGGACGTCGAACACGGCGTCGGGCGGTACGTCGATCACGCGGCTGACCTCGGTCACGGCTTCCTCCTGCTGGTCGGGACGAACGAGGAGTACCCCGTCCCGGACGGGGTATGCCCAGCGCCTGAGCAGGAGGTGGCGATGGCAGCCGATCGAGGGAAAACGCCCGAAGGCCCGGGCGAGCTGGACAAGCGGACGTGGGGCGGGGTGCTCAAGCGCACCTTCAAGCAGTTCAACCGCGACAACCTGACCGACTGGGCCGCGGCGCTCACCTACTACGGCGTGCTGTCGCTGTTCCCGGGCATCATCGTGCTCACGGCGATCCTCGGCCTGCTCGGCCCGAACGCGATCCAGACCGTGATCGACACCGTCAACCAGGTGGTTCCGGGGCAGGGCAAGGACATCCTCGTCGGCGCGATCAAGGAGCTGGCGGGCTCGCGCAGCCTGGCCGGGCCGGTGGCGATCATCGGCCTGCTGGGCGCGCTGTGGTCGGCGTCCGGTTACGTCGGGGCGTTCATGCGCGCGTCGAACGCGATCTACGGCATGCCCGAGGGCCGGCCGGTCTGGAAGACGATCCCGCTGCGGATCGCGCTGACGGTCGGGATCGTGGTGCTGCTGGCGGCGTGCGCGCTGGACGTCGTGGCGACGGGTTCGGTGGCCCGCCGGATCGGCGACCTGATCGGGCTCGGCTCGACGGGCGTGCTGGTGTGGGAGATCGCGAAGTGGCCGGTGATCGCGCTGCTCGTCAGCCTGGCGTTCGCGCTGCTGTACTGGGTGGGGCCGAACGTGCGGCTGCCGGGGTTCAAGTGGCTGACGCCGGGTGGGCTGCTGGCCGTCGTGCTGTGGGTGGCGGCGTCGGCGGGGTTCGCGTTGTACGTGGCGAACTTCGGGTCGTACAACAAGACCTACGGTTCGCTGGCCGGGGTGATCGTGTTCCTTGTATGGTTGTGGATCTCGAACATCGCGGTGTTGCTGGGGGCGGAACTGGACGCCGAGCTGGCTCGCGGGCGCGCGATCGAGTCGGGCCGCGAGGACGACCAGGCGGAGCCGTTCCTGCCGCCGCGCGACACGAAGGCGATGGACGAGGACGAAGCCGCGATCGTGGCGAAGGAAACCGAACGGAGCTGAGCGGATGGCCTGCCGGATCACGGAACTGGTGCTGGACTGCCACGACCCGGACCGGCTGGCCGAGTTCTGGTGCGCGGTGCTCGGTTACGAGGTGATCGGCCACGAGCCGGACGGCTTGGAACTGGGCCCGCCGGGCGGCCGGTTCGGGGCGGGCCCGCCGACGCTGATCCTGGCGCGGACGGAGAACCCGAAGCGGGGCAAGCTGCCGTTGCACCTGGACGTGAGCCCGGCGGGGACGGACCACGAGACGGAGCTGGCGAGGTTGCTCGCATTGGGCGCCCGCCGGGCGGACGTCGGGCAGGACGGGAGCGAGTCCTGGGAGGTGCTGCAGGACCCGGAGGGCAACGAGTTCTGCTTGCTGCGCAAGGACGTGGGGGAGGCCCGCTAGCCTCAGCTTTCGGCGGTCTCCACGGCACAGCGACGCCACCGGACCCGGTCCCCGGCCGGATCAGCGTGCCACACGGCGGTCCCCTCGGACTCCCAGGTGGGCACCAGCCGCCCGGTGACCACCCGGCCCCGAGCCACCTGCCCGAACAACTCGACCCCATCGGCCCGCCGCGCCGCCGGGATCCACGCCGGGAACCTCGTCCGCGGCAGCTTCCGCTCGACCCACTCCCGGGCCGATCCCTCACTGCCGTGCTCGGACTCGACGATGCTCGACACCGGGCCGTCGCCGCCGACCGTCAGGCCGATCGACGCGCGCCAGCGCACGGGGGAAGCGTCGGGGTTCACCGGTCCCAGGTTCCCGGACGACCGGGTCCGCGGGCCAGTACACGGACGGGTGGATCGACGCTCACTCACCGTGTCTCCTGTCACTCGCCGGGGGGACGCCATCGGCGGGGTTCCCCGCCCGGGTGATCTTCAATCACGCCTGGCTGAGCAGCCGGGCGCACGCCTTCTCCAGCACCCCCCGCGCGTCGTCGCCCTCGAGCCGGGCGGCCCGCTTCAGGGCCGCCGAGATCGTGCGCTCGTCGCGGTACGCCTCGACCAGCCGGGGGTCCACATAGGACGACCGGCACACCGCCGGGGTGTTGCCGAGCGCCTTCGAGACCTCCTTCATCACCCCGGACTCCGCGCGCTTGGCGGCGGCCTTCGACGCCGGCGCCTCCGCCGTCGCGAACGCGGCCGCCGCGAGCACCGTCGCGTTCCACGTCCGCAGGTCCTTGGCCGTGCAGTCGTCGCCGGCCAGCTCCTTGAACCGCTCGTTGACGTCGGCCGCGTGCACCTCGTGCCAGGTGCGGCCCTCGCGGTAGACGAGCAGCCGGTCGCTGCCGGACTTGCTGCGCAGCAGCGACTTCACCACCGACGCCAGCGCGGCGTCCCGGATCGCCACTTCGCGGTCGATACCGCCCTTCGCGACGTAGCAGAACCGGCACTCGTCCCCGCGGACCGAGGCGTGCGAACGCAGCAGCGTCGCGACGCCGTGGGTGCCGTTCTCCTCCGCGTACTCCTCGCCGCCGGTCCGGAAGATCCCCCGGTCGAGCATCCGCAGCGCCGCCGCGAGCACCCTCTTCCGGGTGAGGCCGGACCCGGTCAGGTCCTCCTCGACCGACGCGCGCCACGACGGCAGCCGGCGCGCCATCGCCAGCACGCGGTCGTGCTTCTCCTCGTCGCGGTCCCGCCGCCACTGCTCGTGGTAGAGGTATTGGCGCCGCCCGGCGTCGTCCGTGCCGACGGCCTGGACGTGCCCGTTCGGGTACGGGCAGATCCACACGTTCCGCCAGGCGGGCGGGATGACCAGGCCCTTGATCCGGTCGAGCAGCTCCGGGTCGGTGACCGGCGAGCCATCGGGCGTGGCGTAGGAGAAGCCCCGGCCGCGGCGGATCCGCCGGATGCCGGGGCCGCTCAGGTCACTGCGGCGGAGTCGGGTGCGTCCCATCGCCGCGAAATACCCGCCCCGCGTACCGGGAAACCACGATTGCCCGACCGCAGGTAGTCAACCGGAAGGGAGCGGTCGCACGAGCACTGCCACCGAGCCACTGGCCGCAGTCACCGGCGCGTCCAGCGGGATCGGGCTCGAACTGGCGAAGCAGTTGGCCCGGCACGACTTCGACGTCGTGCCCGCGGCCGAGGACGCCGAGCCGGTCGCGGCAGCCGACCAGGTCCGCGCCTGCGGGGCCCGGGTCGAGGAGCTCGTCCGGCACCTCGACGGCCGACCGGTGGAGGCGCCGGCCGACAACGCCGACGTGTCGGCATCAACGGCGAGTTCGCCGGCGACACCCTCCTCGAGGACCAGCTGACCGTCGTCGACCTCAACGTGCGCTCGGCCGTGCACCTCACCAAGCAGGTCGTGCCCGGCATGGTCGGGCACGACCGCGGGCGGGTGCTGTCGACCTCGTCGAAAGGCGTTCCTGACGTCCTTCTCCGAAGGCCTGCGCGTCGAAGTGAAGGACAAGGGCGTCACCTTGACGGTCATGCTGCCCGGCCCGGTCGGCACCGAGTTCTTCGAAGGACAAGATCGTGCCCGGCGCCGCGAAGGACAAAGCGCCGACGAACTGAACGAGTCCGTCCCGGCGAACGGCTATTTCGGGCACGCGGTGGGCAAGCTGCTGAGGTGCCCGTTCTGCCTGAACGTGTGGGTCGGCACTGGGCTCGCGGCGGGCTTGGTCATCGCGCCCCGCCCGACTCGGCCGGCGGCCACGGTCCTGACCGCGGTCGGTATCGCCGACGCCCTGCACCTGCTCTACGACGCCGGCAATAAGGTCGCCTCCGGCTGGCCGGCACTCTCACGGGAAGGTCAAGCGGGCCCGCGGCGCAGCGGGCGCACCGCCGGGCCCTGGACGACTTCGCCGTCCACACCGAAACGCGAGCCGTGGCAGGGGCAGTCCCACGTCTTCTCGGCGTCGTTGAACGACACCAGGCAACCCAGGTGCGTGCAGTGCGCGCCGACGGTGTGCAGCTGACCGGCTTCGTCGCGGTGCGCGGCGACGAGCTCGCCGCCGACGCGGACGACCTCGGCGTCGCCGGGCGCGAGGTCGTCGAGCTTCTCCGATCGCCAGAGCGCCGCCACGTGGTCGCCGATCAGGTACTTCGCGACGGTCAGGTTGTCCTCGGCCACCCCGAGCACCGAGCGGGCGTCGAAGCGGTTGGGGTCGAACAGGTCCGCGGCCGGGTGCGGCTCGCCGAGGATCCGCGCGGCGAGCACGTGCCCCGCCGCGGTGCCGCCGGTCATGCCCCACTGGCCGAACCCGGTGGCCACCCACAGGTTCTTCGTCCCCGGCAGGTACCGCCCGACGTACGGCAGCAGGTCCACAGTGGACATGTCGTGCGCGGACCAGCGGTGGGTCACCCGGTGCAGGCCCGCGTGCGCGTCCGCCCAGTCCGCGAGCCGCCGGTACCGGCGCTCGACGTGGACGTGCGCCCCGACGCGGTAGTGCTCGCCGCCGGCGATCACCATCGGCGTGCCCCGCTCGGTGTACCCGCGCACGGAGTGGTGCGTGTCGGCGTCGAGGAACATCCCCGACGGCGGTGCGTTCCCGGCCGCCGGACCGGCGACGACCAGGTCGCGGACCGGTTCCAGCCGGGCGAAGTACAAGCCGCGGTCGAGGACGGGGTAGTGGGTCGCGACGACGACCTCGCCGGCCACGACGTCGCCGCGCGATGTCCGGACCGTCTGCCCGTTCAGCGCGGTCGCGCGGGCGTTCTCGACGACGGTGCCGCCGGCCCGCTCGACTTCCGCGGCCAGCCCGAGCAGCCACCGGCGCGGGTGGAAGTGCGCCTGCCCGGTGGTCCGGACGGCGCCGAGCGCCGGCACGTCGAGGGTGACGTCCGTGGTGAACGACGCGGGCAGGCCCGCCGCGGCGGCGGCGTCCGCCTCCCGCTTCAGCGAGTCGACGGTCTTCTCCTGCGTCGTGTACACGTAGCTGTCCGCGCGGGTGAAGCCGCAGTCGATCCCCAGGTCGGCCGCGGTGGCGGCGATCCACTCCAGGGCGGCGCTCTGCGTCTGCGCGTAGGTCCGCGCCGCTTCTTCGCCGTGCCGGGACGTCAGCTCCGCGTACTTGGCCCCGTGCTGGGCGCTGACCTTCGCGGTGGTGTGGCCGGACACCCCGGCCGCGACCCGGTCCGCTTCCAGCACGACGACCGAGCGGCCGCCGCGGGCGAGCAGCAGGGCCGTGGTGAGGCCGGCGATGCCCGCGCCCAGCACCGCGACGTCGGCCGACTCCGGGACCGGCACGCCCGTCCGGTCCGGCGCGGGCGCGGTCTCGACCCAGAGGGAAAGCGGTTCGGGCAGTGCGGTCATGCGCGCGGGGTGCCCGCTTCCGGTGCGCCGAAACTCGGCCGTCCGGACCGTTTCGGCCTCGGGGCCCCGGGTAGGCCACGGTCATGAGCAACAACATCTTCGTGGTCGGGCTGGACGAGGAGAACCAGCGCGTCCTCCAGAGACTGCCGTGGGCCGGGACGTACGAGTTCCACGGTCTGCTTACGCCGGAAGAACTGCAGCACGGCGAGATCGACTTCGAGGCGCTGCTGAAGACGGCGCAGCACCAGCTGGACGCCTTCGACGGCGACATCGCCGCGATCGTCACCTACTGGGACTTCCCGGCGGCGACGCTCGTCCCGATCCTGTGCGCCCGCCACGGCCTGCCCAGCCTGTCGCTGGAAGCGGTCCTCAAGTGCGAGCACAAGTACTGGAGCCGGCTGGAGCAGCGCGAGGTGATCGACGAGCTGCCGAACTTCGGTGTCGTCGACCTCGACGACGAGCACCCCGCCCCGCCTCGCGGCGTGAGCTTCCCGATGTGGCTCAAGCCGGTCAAGTCGTTCTCCTCGGAGCTCGCGTTCAAGGCCGGGAACGAAGCCGAATTCGCCGACGCGGTCGCCGAAATCCGGGCCGGGGTCGGGCGCGTGGGCGAGCCGTTCGGGTACGTGCTCGACCAGGTGCGGCTGCCGCCGGAGATCGCCCGGGTCGGCGGATCCGCTTGCCTGGCCGAAGAAGCGCTGCACGGCGTCCAGGCGGCCGTGGAGGGCTACGTGTACCACGGCGAAGTCGTCGTCTACGGCGCCCTCGACTCGATCGACTACCCCGACAGCTCGTCGTTCCTGCGCCACCAGTACCCGTCGCAGCTGGGGGAGGAGCCCGTGCGGCGGATGCGCGAGGTGGCCGAGCGGGTGATGCGGCAGATCGGCTACGACAACGGCACCTTCAGCATCGAGTTCTTCTGCGACCCCGAATCGGGCCAGGTCGCCCTGCTGGAGATCAACCCGCGGCACTCGCAGTCGCACGCCGAGCTGTTCGAGTTCGTCGACGGCGTCGCCAACCACGAGATCATGGTGCGCCTCGGCCTCGGCCAGGACCCCGGCCGCCGGCCCAGCAAGGGGAAGTACCAGATCGCCGGGAAGTGGTACCTGCGCCGCTTCGAAGACGCCGTCGTCACGCGCGTGCCGACCCGGGAAGAGGTCGCGGCGATCGAGGACCGGGTCGATGGCACGCGGATCAGGATCGTGCCGGCGGCCGGGCAGCGGCTTTCGGATCTGCCGGAGCAGGACAGCTACAGCTTCGAACTGGCCCAGCTGTTCGTGGCGGCGCACACCGAGCACGAGATGACGCAGAAGTACCAGGCGTGCGTGGACGCCCTGCGGTTCGAGTTCGACGAAGGGTGACGATCGGGTTTCGACCGGCCACGGGTGGGCTACCCGCCGAACGACACGAGGTCTAGCGTGTGGTGGGAGGAGGTGGTCGCCGTGCCCGCAGCCCGGCGGGACGTCGTGGTCGCCGGGGCGTCGGCCGGCCGGGTCGAAGCGCGGCGCGCGCTGGCTCGCTCGCTGCCCGTCGACTTCCCCGCGACGCTGCTGGTGACCATGCACCTGCCGCCCGGTGCCCGCAGCGCGCTGCCGATGATCCTCGACCGGGCTGGCCCGCTCCCGGCGCTGCCGGCCACCCACGGTGCGCCGCTGCGGCCGGGGGTCATCTACGTCGCGCCGCCGGACCGGCACCCGCTGACCGATGACGATTCGCTCATCCTGACCCAGGGCCCTACGGAGAGCGGGCACCGCCCGGCGATCAACGCCACCTTCCGCTCGGCGGCCGTGACGGCCGGTCCGCGCGCGATCGGCGTCATCCTCTCGGGTTCCCTCGACGACGGTGCCGCCGGGCTGCGCGCGATCGTCGACCGCGGGGGCCTCGCCGTAGTGCAGGACCCGGCGGACGCGATCTACCCGGGCATGCCGGAGAGCGCGCTGGCCGCGGTGGACGCCGAGTGCGTCCTGCCGGCGAGCGAGCTCGGCGCGGCGCTCGACAAGCTGGCCAGGGCCCCGCTGGAGCCGGCCGAGGTGCCGCGGCCGTCCGCCTCCCTGCTGCTGGAAGACCGGATCGCCCGCGACGGCGTGCGGCTCGGCGCCGTGCTGCCCGGTGCCGAGCTGCCGCCGTCCGGCTACACCTGCCCGGACTGCCAGGGCACCCTGCTCGAAGTCGGCCAGCCCGGGCAGTACCGCTGCCGGATCGGGCACGCGTGGTCGGCCGAAGCGCTGCTGGGCGCGCGCGACACCGAGTTCCAGCGGGCGCTGTGGACGGCGTTGCGTTCGCTCGACGAGAAGGCCGGGCTGGCCGAGCGTCTGCGCAAGCATGCGAAGCACCGCAACCACGGCCTGCTCGCGGATCGGTACGCCGTCACGGCCGACGAGTGCACCGCGGCCGCGGAAACCCTCCGGAAGCTCCTGCTGTCGCTGTCGGCCGAGTCGCAGGAGGAGGCCGGACCGTGATCGCCGCGGACCGGGTCCGCCTGGAGCCCGAGTACCGGACGGCCGCGACGACCGCCGTCGTCACCGGGGTCCTCGACATCGAGTCCTACCCCCAGCTGCGCGACGGGCTGCTCAAGATCGCCGCCGAAGCTCCCGACGGCCTGATCGCGGACGTCGACGGACTGATCATCCACGACCCGGCGCTGGTGACGGTGTTCTCCCTGGTCGCCATGCGGATCGGGGACTGGCCGGGCATCCCCTTCAGCGTCGTCACCGGCCGTGCCGAGCACCGGACGATGTTCAGCGACCGGACCGTCGACCGGTTCGTGCCGGTGCACGATGACCGCGAAACCGCCGAGGACCGGCTCCTGGTGCCGCCGCGCCGCCGGGCGGCGCAGCTGCTGGCCCGGTCGGCGAACTCGTCGGCGCTCGCCCGCGACTTCGTCCGCCGCGTCTGCGCGGAGTGGACCGTGCCCTACCTGGCCGATGACGCCCTGCTGGTGGTGACGGAGTTCGTCGAGAACGTCATCCGGCACACCGGGTCGGCCCCACGGGTGCGGCTGGAGCTGCGGCGCGGCCTGCTGAGCGTCGCGGTGAGCGACGACGAGCTGAAGCAGGCGGTCCTGCTCGAGCGGCTCGGCGTCCTCGAACCGGGTCTCGGCCTGCGCATGGTGGCCCAGGTGGCGAAGGTCTGGGGCTGCAACCGGTCGTGGTCGGGTGGCAAGGTCGTCTGGGCGGTGCTCACCAGGCGTGCCGCTCCCGGCAGTGGCCGCGGCGGCGCGTAGCGTGTCGGACCGTGACCGAGCCCAAGGAACCGAACGGCGAATTCGAGTCGGTGCTCGCCTACCTGAAGGTGTCGCGGGGCTTCGACTTCACCGGGTACAAGCGGAGCAGCCTGATGCGGCGGGTCCGGCGGCGGATGAACCAGATCGGCATCGAGAGCTACACCGACTACATCGACCAGCTCCAGGTGAACTCCGAGGAGTTCGTGTTGTTGTTCAACACGATCCTCATCAACGTCACGGGGTTCTTCCGCGACCCCGACGCGTGGGACTACCTGCGTGAGCACGTGCTGCCCGGCCTGCTGGCCGAGCGCAGCCCGGAGGAGCCGATCCGGGTGTGGAGCGCCGGCTGCGCGGGCGGCCAGGAGGCCTACAGCCTCGCGATGCTCTTCGCCGACGCCATCGGCGTCGACGCGTTCCGCCAACGGGTCAAGATCTACGCCACCGACGTCGACGACGAGGCGCTGGCGCAGGCGCGGCACGCCGCCTACACCCCCGCCGAGGTCGAGGGCCTGACCGAGAGCCAGCTGGAGCAGTACTTCGAGCTGCAGGGCAGCCGCTACTGCTTCCGCAAGGACCTGCGCCGCTCGGTGATCTTCGGCCGCAACGACCTGGTGCAGGACGCGCCGATCTCGCGCATAGACCTGCTGGTCTGCCGCAACACGCTGATGTACTTCAACGCCGACACGCAGACGAAGATCCTCGAGCGGCTCCACTTCGCGCTGGCGCCCAAGGGCATGCTGTTCCTCGGCAAGGCCGAGATGCTGCTCTCGCACGCCCGGATCTTCGAACCGCTCGACCTCAAGCGGCGCGTGTTCCGCAAGGCGGTCAACGCGCCGGTCAGCTACAACCACTTCGTCTCGACGGGCTTCCCGCAGCGGCGGACCCGCGACATCTCCGGGCTGGACGAGCTGCGCGAGCACGCCTTCTCGGCCAGCCCGGTGGCCCAGATCGTGGTGACCGAGGACGAGGTCACCGCGCTCGTCAACGCGCAGGCGGAGGTCGCGTTCGGACTGTCCGAACGCGACATCGGCCGCCCGCTGTGCGATCTCGACGTCTCCTACCGTCCGGTGGCGCTGCGCGCGTACGTCGAGCAGGCGCGGCTGGAGCGGCGGTCCCTGCGGATCAAGGACGTCGAGTGGCGCCGGGCCGGTGAGGTCGTCTGGTACGAGGTGCACGTCAACCCGCTGGTGGGCAAGGACAAGAAGCTCCTCGGCGTGTCGGTGGTGCTCCACGACGTCAGCTGGGCGCGGCAGCTGCGCACCGAGCTGGAGCACACGAACCGCCAGCTGGAGTCGGCCTACGAAGAGCTGCAGTCGACGAACGAGGAGCTGGAGACCACCAACGAGGAGCTCCAGTCCACAGTGGAGGAACTGGAGACCACGAACGAAGAACTGGAGACGATGAACGAGGAGCTCCAGTCGACCAACGACGAGCTCCAGACGATCAACGACGCCCTGCGCGAGCGCAGCCTCGACCTCGACGAGGTCGACGAGTTCCTCGAGTCGGTGCTGACGTCGATCCAGGCGGGCATCGTGGTGGTGGACCGCGAGATGCGGGTCAAGGCGTGGAACCGCGGCGCCGAGGACCTGTGGGGCGTGCGCCGCGAGGAAGCCGAGGGGATGCACCTGCTCAACCTGGACATCGGGCTCCCGCTGGCCGAGCTGCGGCCGGCGGTCCGCGACGCCCTGGCGGACGCGAGCTTCCACACGGAGGACATGCTGGAGGCGATCAACCGCCGCGGCCGGGCGACGCAGGTCCACCTGCGCTGCAGCGCGCTGCGCAGCGCGAACGGCGAGAGCCAGGGAGCGCTGCTGATGATGGAGGAAACCTCGCCTCCGACCTGAGGCCGGGGCGAGGCCGGCCCGATACGGGTCCGGCCGGCCGAGTGGTGGTCGCCCGAACCCGGCCGGCTTCTCCGCGGATTTGCCGCCGGGTATCCGGTGAGTCGAGTTCCCCGGCCGCGACCGTGCCCGCGTCAGCCGGACTGCGGGTCGCTGTCGTCGTGCTGATCGCCGCTCGACGTGCCCTGCTCGCCGCGCAACGTTTCGCGCTGGGCCTCGGGGGTGTCGCCGTGCGGGTCCTCGCCCTCGGCCGGGTTCGTCGGGTGCTGCGTGCGGTCCTGACTCGTCATCTCGGATCCTCCTCCGGAAGTGTTTTCCGGAAGCGGTTACCCCGTGGCACCTCCGTCAACCACTCCGCGGCCGATCCGTTTGCGGCGATCTTCGCCGGGTAGCCGGGGCCGACGCGGTTGTCCGCCGGCGAGTGCGCCGGGCCGCGGCGAGTGAAGGAGACCGAGATGACCACGTCGGCGGAACCCGTCCGCCCGGGGCCCTTGGCCGCCCGGCCCGTCGTCCTCCGGCCCGCCCCGCGGCTGCTGCGGCTCTCGGGCGTCTACCGCCCCCAGGAGGACACCGCCCTGCTCGCCGCGGCGATCGCCGAGCTGGCGATCCCGCCCGGCGCACGGGCCCTCGACCTCTGCACGGGCACCGGCGCCCAGGCGCTCACGCTCGCCCGCCGCGGCGCGGAAACCGTGCTGGCGCTGGACCTTTCCCGCCGCGCCCTCGCGTCGGTCCGCCTCAACGCGCTGACCCGGGGCCTGCGGATCCGGCCTCGCCGCGGCGACCTCGCGACCGCGCTGGGGAAGGGGCCGTTCGACATCGTCGTCGCGAACCCGCCGTACGTCCCGTCCCCGGCCGCGACGGTCCGCGCCACCCGCGGCTGGGACGCGGGCCCGGATGGCCGCGCCGTCCTCGACCCGCTCTGCGACCGGGCGGACACGCTCCTGCGGCCCGGCGGCACGATGCTGATCGTCCAGTCCCGACTGTCGAATGTGGACAAGTCGCTGCAGGTGCTGACCGCGCGCGGACTGCGCGCCGACGTGGTCCGCACCGCGCGCATCCCGTTCGGGCCGGTCCTTTCCGGACGGACGGAGTTCCTGGAGGCCGCCGGCCTGATCGAGCCGGGGCAGCGGATGGAGGAGCTGGTGGTGCTGCGTGCCGTCCGCTGACCGTCCCCGCCGCGTCACCGTCGTCCCGGGTGGACCGGTCCTCGTCGAAGGACCGGTCGAACTGTGCACCCCGGAGGGCGAAGTCGTCACGTCCGACCGGTTCGTCGTCGCGGTGTGCGCGTGCCGCCGGAGCAAGCGGTTCCCCTTCTGCGACACGAGCCACCGCAAACGCGTCCGGGCTCAGCCCGCCGACGGCTGACGCAGCGACGACCGCCCGGCCCGCCAGCTCTCCAGCAGGCCCGCGGCGAACCGGCCTTCCAGGAACTCCGTCGCCTGGATCCCCAGCACGACGTCGGCGGCCAGCTCGGGCTCCTGCTCGAGCAGGTCGCCGAGCACGTCGCGGCGCATCACCTGTTCGTGCACGGCGTCGGCCTCGATGTGCTCGGTGAAGAAGAACCGGCACGCCTCGGGTGCTCCCAGCCGCCGCAACCCCTGGTCCAGCCGCGTCGCCGACGGCGCCGTCGTGATCTCCGCCGCCGCGAAGTGACCGCACAGCGCGCCCCGCAGCGACCGGTGCAGGCCGAACATCGACATCATGTTGACCACCGCGAGCATCGTGCCCGGCACCTGGTCGATCAGCTCGAGGTAGCCGTCCGGCAAGCCCGCTGCGCGCAGCAGGTCCGTGTAGAGGCGGGCGTGGGCGAGCTCCGCGCGGCCACCGCCGAACTCGTCGAACTCCACCGCCACCACCGCCGCCTTGGCCCGGCCGCGCAGCCGCGGGATCACCCACGCGTGCGGGTCGGCTTCCTTGTGGTGGTAGATCGAGCGGTGCGTGAAGTACTCGCGCACGTGGTTCCAGTCGCCGTGGTCGCGCAAGAAGTGCGACACCCCTTCGGCGTCCAGCGGTTCGACGAGCAGCGCGTCGAGTGCGGCGGTGACGTCGTCGCCGCCCGGCACGTTTTCCCGCAGTGCGGCCAGGAACCGCGCCTCGAGCGCGCCGCGCAGCCGCAGCAGCTCGGGGTCCCACTCCCAGTCGGGCGAGACGCCCGGCAGGCCCTGGTAGTGCAGCTCGTAGCACAGGTGCAGGGCGAGCTGAAGGTCGTCGCCGAGCGGGTCGGCGTCCGCGAGGCCGTCGAAACTCAGGTCCGCGCGCGGCTGTTCCCGCAGCAGTGTCTGCAGAACGGTCTCCGAAAGCGGACCGCGGGACGCCGGCAGGGTGGCTGCGGCGGTGAAGGTCGTCATGGCCGGGGTTTACCCGGTCAGCCGCGTTCCATGCCCGGCAGGCACGGTCCGCGCGGTGAGCCACCGCACCGCCTCCGCCGTCCCGCGCCCGGCCACCGCGCGCTGCTGCACCGAACCGGTCCCGTCGGCGCGCAGCGCCGCCACGAGCGCCTGGACCTCCGTCAGGTCCCCGCTGTCTTCGAGCGCCGTCCGGACGTGGTCCAGCAGCGCCTCGACCAGCGACCAGGCCGGCCGGCGCGTCTCTTCGAGCGGGTCGACGAGCAGGCCGGTCACCCCGTGGCGCGCCGCGGCCCACACGGCCGCCGCGGTCACCTGCGGGGACAGCGGCGTGGCTTCGCGCCCGGCGGCCAGGTCGTCCAGCGCCCGACGCACCAGCGCCCGGCTGAGCAGGGCCTGCAGCACGGCGTGGTCGACGGTCAGCGCGGTGTCGGCGACGCGGAGCTCGACCGTCGGGAACCGGCCGGACGGCCGCGCGAGCCAGAACGTCTGGTCCGGGTCGACGAGCGCGCCGCAGTCGACGAGCGTCTCGACCGCCCGCCGGTACTCGGCGTGGTCGCTCAGGTGCGGCGCGACGCCGGAACCGGGGAAGCGGGACTGCAGGACCATCCGCCAGCTGTGGTAGCCGGTGTCGCGCCCGTGGTCGAACGGCGCGTTGGCGGAGAGGGCGAGCAGGGTGGGCAGCCACCGGCCGAGGTGGTTGACGACCGCGACCGCGGTGTCGGGGTCGGCGACCCCGACGTGGACGTGGCAGCCGCAGGCCTCGTAGTCGGCGACCACCGCGCCGTAGGCGGCGTCGATGTCGGCGTAGCGGCCGGTCGCCGCGGGCGGCGGCGTGGCCGGTCCGGGCCCGACCGGCGTCCCGGTCGCCAGCAGCGCGCAGTCCTCGGCCGCGGCCGCGCCCGCCAGCACCCGCCGCGCCGCCGTCAAGTGCTCCCGCAGTTCCCCGGCGGTGGTGCAGACGCCGCTGGCGGCCTCGATCTGCGTGAGCCGCAGCTCGCGGTGCACCCGGACGCCGTCCGGCAGCGGCCCGTGGTGGGGGTACCGCGCCAGCACCGGCTCCGCGCCCGGTGACGCGTGCCCGGTGCGCGGGTTGACCAGCAAGAACTCTTCTTCGACGCCCATCGTGGGCGGGCCGTCGGCCATGGCGGGCTCCTTCCGCGCGGGCGTTCGGCGGTGGTTACCCGTTCGGCCGGGGTAAATGCGCCTGGGCCCGGCCGTTGTTTGGCCGTCGGCGCGCGAGGGGTATCTCGGACGCATGACAACCTACGAACGCCCGCGAGTGGTGCCGGCCGATCCGCCGCTGACGCAGCGGCTGCCGGCGCCCCGCGCCCCGGCCGAGGGCGACCTCCGGAGCAAGCTCCGGTGGAAGTCGCCGGACGCGATCGTCGTCCAGGTCGGCGGCGAGGTCGACCTCTGCACCGCGAGCGCGCTCGAAGCGACCTTGGCCGAGCACATCCGCGCCCGCCCCGGGGTCCTGCGGGTCGACCTGGCCGAGGTGCGGTTCTTCGGCGCCGCGGGCCTGCAAGTTCTCGTGCGCGCCCACCGGTCCGCCGAAGCGGCCGGTGTCCACCTCGTCGTCGACCCCGGCCGTTCCCGGGCCGCCGTCCGCGCGCTCGAGCTGCTCGACGAGCTCGAACCCCTGCTGCCCTAAGCACTTCCGGTCAGCACATCGACCACGGCCTCCGCCGAGTTCTTCTCCGCGAAGGCACGCCGCTGCCGGTCGGCGCCGCCGCCTTCGGCCGCCAAGCGCGCCGTGGTCTCCCGCGCGAAGTCCAGGTCTCCCGCCGCCTCCAAAGCCGGGGCGGTCAGCGCGATCAAGTCGTCGAGGACCGCCTTCACCGGTTCCAGCTCCCCGGTCCGCGGGTGCGGGCAGGAGCCGGTGACCCCTTCTTTCGACGCTCGCCACAGCCGGCCGCGCAGCACCTCGTTCGACAGCTCCGGCGCCGGGCCGTCGTCGGCCAGAGCGGTCGCGACGAGCCCGCGGGCCAGCACGGCCAGCAGCACCGCTTCCGACGGCGTCGCGGCGACGTCGGAGATGCGGAACTCCAGCGTCGGCTGCTTTTCCGACAGTCGGACGTCCCAGTAGATCATCCCGCGGTCCAGGATCGCACCGGAGCGCAGCCAGCCGTCGACGATGCTCTCGTACTCGTCGAGTGAGGCGAACCGCGGCGGCGGCCCGGCCGAGGGCCACCGGCTCCACTGGTGGTAGCGCCAGCTCGCGTACCCGGTGTCGTAGCCGTCGACGATCGCCGAGTTCGCGGTGATCGTCAGCAGCGCGGGCAGCCACGGCCGGACGCGGTTGAGCACGTCGATCCCGCGCGCCTTGTCGGGGATCGCGACGTGCACGTGGCAGCCGCAGGTGAGCGAAGTCCACGCGGTGGCGCCGAAGTGCTCGGCCATCCGCTGGTAGCGCGGGTTCGGCGTGATCCGCGGCGGCTCCGCTTCGGGCAGCGGGGGCGCGCCGGCGGGCAGCAGCCGGTAGCCGCGGGCCCGGGCCGCCTTGGCCAGGTCCGCGCGCAGCCCGCTCAGCTGGCGCAGTGCCTCGGCGTGGGTGCTGCAGACTTCGGTGGCGGCTTCGGCCTGCGACAGGTTCAGCTCGTGTTGCAGCTCGCCTTGGACGTCCTCGGCCGCCTCCGCGGCGTCGACGACGTCGTCGCCGGCCTGCGAGAGGTGACCACGCCGGTCGACGACGAAGAACTCCTCTTCGATGCCGAAAGTCAGCACGTCTGGGTTCACCGGGGTTGCTCCTGGGGGGTCGGGGAGCCGGTGGAATACCCGGGCGGCGACCGGCGCAAACGGCGTTTTCCCCGGCGGGGAACGGGTAACCGGGCACTCATGGACGCTCCCACACCGTCGCTGCTGGCCGCCGACGCCGGGGCCACCGTGCGCCGGCTGGCCCGCTGTGTCGGCGACGGCGGGCTCGACTCACCCGCCGAGCTGTACCGCGTGCTGGGCGCCTTGCGGCTGCTCGCGGACGACCTGACCCACCTGCTGCCCGCCCTGCAGGGCCGGCTGGAGGAGGGCCTGCTGTCCGGCCGGGTGGCCGGCCACGGCGGCGACGACGCCGTCGCGGCGACGTGGGACTCGGTGGGGGACGTCGGCCGGGCACTGGCCCACGCCGGCACCGTGGCCCTGCTGATGACGAAGGAACTGGAAAACGCCCAGGTCACCCTGCGGGGCCTGGCCGCACCGTGAGGACACCGATGTCGACCGACGCGATCGTGCTGCTCAAGAACGACCACAAGACCGTGGAGAAGCTGTTCAAGGAGTTCGAGAAGGCGGGCGAGGAGGCGTACGGCGAAAAGCGCCGGATCGCCGACTCGATCATCGAGGAGCTGACCGTCCACGCGTACATCGAGGAGGAGATCTTCTACCCGGCCGCGCGCGAAGCCGTGCCGGACACGAAGGACCACATCCTGGAAAGCGTGGAGGAGCACCACGTCGTCGTCTGGATGCTGTCCGAGCTGCTCGGCATGGACCCGAAGGACGAGACGTTCGACGCGAAGGTGACGGTGCTGACGGAGAACGTCCGCCACCACGTCGAAGAGGAAGAAGACGAGTGGTTCCCGGAGGTCCGTTCGGCGATGGGCCGCAAGCGGCTGCAGGAACTGGGGCAGCGGATGATCGACGCGCGCGGTGATGCGCCGAAGAACCCGCTGGAACTCAAGAGCGCCAAGGCTTAGCCGCGGCCACGACCCGGCCGGCTCCGGCGTGGAACCGGCCGGGTCGGGTAGTTCCATGCCCGCTTGCAGCCCGCTTCGCCGCGATCCGCCCGGCGCCTCGGCCAGTGGCACCCGCTCGGTGCGGCCGAAGAACGCGTCGCGCGGCAGCACCGCCGTCTCCAGCTCGAACTCGTGGGGTGGCGGGATCTCGACTGCCGGAGGTGGAGAAGAGCGTGTGCTCGGCGCCGACCTCGTCGGCCGTCAGCTCCTGGGCTTCGGCCGGCGCGGGTAGCCCGAAGCCGGCCGGGTGAAACACCCCCGCTGGTGTGACCGTACGTGGTAGGGGTATTCCGGTGGGCATGGAGTGGCACGAAGAGCTGCACGAGCGCGCCGACGAGCGGATCGGCGCGCTGGCGGACCGGCTGTGGGCGGTCGCGACCGCACTGCACGAACGACCGGAACTGTCCTATGAGGAGCACGCGGCCGCCGAGCGGCTGACCGCGGAGCTGGCCGCCGACGGGTTCGACGTGGAGACCGGCGTCGCCGGGCTGCCCACGGCGTTCGTCGCGCGAGCGGGGAGCGGGCGGCCGTGCGTGGCCCTGCTGATGGAGTACGACGCGCTGCCCGGGCTGGGTCACGCGTGCGGGCACAACCTGATCGCCGCAGCCGGCCTCGGTGCCGCGCTGGCGGCGCGTGAGGTGCTGGCGGACGGCGCCGGCTCGCTGCTCGCCGTCGGCTGCCCGGCCGAGGAACGGGGCGGCGGCAAGGTGGCGCTGGCCGAGGCGGGCGTCTTCGACGACGTCGACGCGGCCCTCATGGTCCACCCCGGCGTGCACTCGTGGTCGTGGGCCCCGCTGACCGCGCAGGTCGAGCTCAAGGTGACCTTCCACGGCCGCGCGGCCCACCCGACTGGCGACCCCGAGGCCGGCGTCGACGCCCTGGCCGCGTTGATCCAGGCGTTCGGCGCGGTCTCGGCCCTGCGCCAGCGGCTCCCGGCGGGGTCGCACGTCCAGGGCATCATCACGCATGGCGGCGAGGCCACGAACATCGTCCCCGACCGCGCCGAAGGCCGCTTCGGGCTCCGCGCGCTCACGACCGACGCGCTGGACCGCCTGGCCGAGGACGTCTCGACGTGCGCGCAGGGCGCGGCCCTGGCGACGGGCGCGAAGGTCGACGTCGAACGCCTCGGGAGCGGCTACTCGCACTTCCGCGACAACCCGGTGCTGTCCGAGCGGTTCACCGAGCACCTGGCGGCGTGCGGGATCCACGCGACCCCGCCCGAGCCGGGGGTGTTCCTGGGCTCGTCGGACATCGGCGACGTGAGCGTGCGGGTCCCGGCGATCCACCCGTTCGTGGCGATCACGGCGGAGGAGTACTCCGACCACACGGCGGAGTTCGCGGCGGCCGCGGCGAGCCCGCGCGGCCGGTCGGCGATGCTCGCGTCCGCGGCGGCCCTGGCCCGGACGACGATCGACCTGCGCACCCACCCGGCGTTGGTCAGCCGGGCGTGGGACTGCTTCCGCGACCTGGAGCGCAACGGCCGCTGACCCCGGTTCCTCGCGTATCCGTCCTTTGCGGACTACCGGCCGGGCCGATGCGCACCTTGACGCATACCCATATCGGCATATGATAGCTCGCGTGGCACGAGCAGCGACGACCGCCGACACCTTCAACGCCGTCGCCGAACCCCGGCGGCGGCAGATCCTCGACGTCCTCATGGGCGGCGAACGGTCTGTCGGCGACCTCGTCGACCTGCTCGGCCTCGCCCAGCCGCAGGTGTCGAAACACCTGCGCGTGCTGCGGGAGGTGGGTGCCGTGGACGTGCGCGGCGACGGCCGGCAGCGGCTCTACCGGCTCAACGGGCCCGCGCTCAAGCCCATCCACGACTGGGTGAAGCGCTACGAGCGGACGTGGGCCGGACGCTTCGACCTGATGGACGAAGTCCTCGAAGAACTCAAGGAACAGGAGCAGTGACGTGGAGATCACCACCCCCGCCGACGACCAGATCCTCATCACGCGCGAATTCGACGCGCCCAAGCACCTCGTCTACCGCGTGTGGACCACGCCGGAGCTGGTGCGGCGCTGGTGGAGCGGGCACCGCGGCACCACCACCGAAGTCGAGCTGGACCTGCGCCCCGGCGGCCGCTGGCGGTACGTCATCAAGTCCAACGCCGGCGCGGAGGTCGGCTTCCACGGCGAGTACCGCGAAATCGTGCCGGACGAGCGGATCGTCTACACCGAGGTCTTCGAGATGCCCGGCGTGGACCTCGACTCCGTGGACGGCCCGCTCAACACCGTCACCTTCACGGCGCTGGACGGGGACCGCACGCGGCTCGAGCTGCTGACCGTGACCGGCAGCAAGGAACTGCGCGACACGATCCTGCAGTCCGGCATGGAGGTCGGCGTCAAGGAGCAGATGGCGATCATCCAGGAGCTGGCGGACTCCCTGCGCTAGCCGCGCGCAGGAACCGTTCGCCCGTCTTCGCCAGCTCGGCCGCCAGGTCCGGCGCGTCGAGCACCTCGAAGTCGACCTCGAGGAGCCCGAGGTACAGCCCGAGCATCTGCGCGTTGTCGGAGCCCACCTCCGCGACGCAGCGCTCCGGCCCCTCGGGCGTCACCTCGACCGCGAGCGGGAGCCGGGCCCGGACGTACGCCTCGGCGGCGTGCAGGCGGACCTTCGCGTGGAACCGCCAGGTCGCCGCGCCGACGCTGCGCTGGACGAACTGCGCGACGTCGCCCTCGGGCGGCTCGCGCGGGGCGAAGCGCGGCCCGTTCGGCACCTTCGGCGTCATCCGGTCGACGCGGAACGTGCGCCAGCCGTCCCGCGCGGTGTCCCACGCGACGAGGTACCAGCGCCGGCCCCAGCTGACCAGCCGGTGCGGCTCGACGTCGCGGCGGCTCGCCGCGCGGGTGTGGCTCATGTAGTCGAACCGCAGCCGCTCGCCGGCCCGGATCGCTGCCGCGATCGCCGTCAGCACGTCCGCGTCGACGGCCGGCCCGTCGCCCGGCACCGCGACCGTCGCGGCCTGCAGCGCGTGGACCCGGTGCCGCAGCCGCGAAGGCAGCACCTGCTCCAGCTTCGCCAGCGCGCGCACCGACGTCTCGGCGATCCCGGCGACACCGGTGGCCGTCCGCAGCCCGACCGCGACGGCCACCGCTTCGTCGTCGTCCAGCAGCAGCGGCGGCAGCTGCGCGCCCGCGCCGAGCCGGTAGCCGCCCTGGACGCCGGGGGCGGCTTCGACCGGGTAGCCGAGGTCGCGCAGCTTCCCGATGTCGCTGCGGACGGTCCGCGCGCTGACGCCCAGCCGCTCGGCGAGGTCGGCGCCGGTCCAGTCACGCCGCGTCTCGAGCAGCGACAGCAGCCGCAACAGGCGGGCGGAGGTCTGCAACATTCTTCGAGGATGGCACGAATCGCGGAAGGAAGTCTTCCGCAATGGCTCCTAGCGTCCTGGTCATGACGAACCCCTTCCGCATCGAGATCCCGCAGCCCGACCTGGACGACCTGCACCGCCGCCTCGCCGAGGCCCGGTTCGCCGACCCCGTGCCCGGCGACGAGCCGGACTGGTCGCGCGGCATCCCCACCGACGCCGTGCGCGAACTGGCCGAGTACTGGCGCGACGGCTTCGACTGGCGCGCGCAGGAGGCCGCGATCAACGCCTTCCCGCAGTTCACGACCGAGATCGACGGCCAGGTCATCCACTACCTGCACGTCCGGTCGCCGCGGGCCGACGCGTTGCCGCTGCTGCTCACCCACGGCTATCCCAGCTCCTTCGCCGAGTTCCTCGACGTCATCGGGCCGCTGACCGAGCCGGGCGCGGACGCGTTCCACGTCGTCGTGCCGTCGCTGCCCGGCTTCGGGTTCTCGACGCCGCTGAGCGGCCCGGGCTGGGAGCTCGCCCGGACGACGGACGCGTTCGCCGAGCTGATGACGCGCCTGGGCTACGACCGCTTCGCCGCGCAGGGCGGCGACATCGGCGCCGGCGTCACCGGACGGCTCGCGGCGCTGTACCCGGACCGCGTGGTCGGCACCCACGTCAACAGCGACCGCGGCACGATCGCGCTGGCCGGCGAGCAACTTCCGTTGCCGGACAACCTGTCCGAGGCCGAACAGTCCGAATTGGACGCCGCCCGCACGGCGTGGCGGGCCGGCCGGGGCTACCTCGACCTCCAGTCGCACAAGCCGGAGACGATCGCGGCCGCGCTCACCGACTCCCCGGTCGGGCAGCTGGCGTGGATCGCGGAGAAGTTCCAGGCGTGGACCGGCGCCGGCGTCGACCGCGACCGGCTGCTGACGAACGTGAGCCTGTACTGGTTCACGCGCAGCGGCGCGACGGCCGCCCGCTTCCTGTACGAGGCCGCGCATTCCGGCCACGGCTGGCTGGCACCGTCGGACGTGCCGGCCGGCTGGGCGGTGTTCGACAGCTCGCCCGTGGTGCGCCGGATCATGGACCCGGACGAGAAGATCGCGCATTGGTCGGAGTTCGCCGAAGGTGGCCACTTCGCGGCGATGGAGGAACCGGAACTCCTGGTGAACGACATCCGCGCGTTCTTCCGCGGCCTGCGGCCGTGAACGCCCGGTTCACCGAAAGCTGACCGCCGGACCCCCGCGGTGGGCCAGAATCAGCGCGTGCAGTTCGCGATCCTCGGGCCGGTCGAAGCCCGCCGTCCCGATGGGACCGTCGTCACCCTCGGTGGTCCGCAGCTTCGCGGGTTGCTCGCGCTCCTCGCGCTCGACGCCGGACGTGTCGTCAGTGCCGAGCGGCTGATCGACGGCCTGCACGGCGACCACCCGCCCGAGGGTGCCGCCGAAGCGCTCCAGTCCCAGGTCTCGCGGCTGCGGCGCCGGCTTCGGGACGGCGGTGCGCCCGACGGGCTCGTCGAGTTCAGCCCGGCCGGGTACCGGCTGGCCGTCGACCCCTGGGACGTCGACCTCCACCGCTTCGAACGGCTCACCGCCCAAGCGCGGGAAACGCCCGATCCGGCCGGGAAACGCGAACTGCTCTCCGAGGCGCTCGCGCTGTGGCGGGGGCCGGCGCTCGACGGTCTCGCCGACCCGCCCCGCGCGGCCCGGCTGGCCGAACTGCGCCTGGCCGCGACCGAGGACCGCGTCGAAGCCGACCTGGTCCTCGGCCGCCACGAAGAGGTCGTCGCCGAACTCCGGGAGCTGGCCCGGGAACACCCGCTGCGCGAACGGCTCACCGCCCAGCTCGTGCGCGCCCTGCACGGCAGCGGCCGCTCGGCCGAGGCCCTCACCGTCTTCGCCGAGACGCGGGAGCGGCTCGCCGACGAGCTGGGCGCCGACCCGTCGCCGGAGCTGGCGGACGCGCACGCCGCCGTCCTGCGGGCCGCCGGCCCGGTCCCGGCCCGGCGCGTTCCGGTGCCGCTCACCGGGTTCGTCGCCCGGACCGAACTCGGGCAGCTGAAGAAACCTCTCGGCGCTGCCCGGCTCGTCACGCTCACCGGACCCGGCGGCGCGGGCAAGACCCGCCTCGCCATCGAAGCCGCGACCGGCGACGCCTGCTTCGTCGAGCTGGCGACGACCACCGACGTGCCCCGGGCCGTGCTGACCGCTTTGGGCCTGCGCGAACAGGGCGTGCTCGCCCTGGGCGCGGCCGAGGACCCGGCCGACCGCCTGGCCACCGCCCTCGCCGACCGGCCGCTGCTGCTCGTCCTCGACAACTGCGAACACGTCGTCGCCGCGGCCGCGCGGCTCGTTCGGCGGCTGCTCGCCGGGTGCCCCGGCCTGCGCGTGCTCGCCACCAGCCGCGAACCGCTCGGCCTGACCGGCGAGACGCTGGTGCCCGTCGGGGCCCTCCCCGCCGAGGCCGCCGCGAGGCTGTTCGCCGACCGGGCCGCGGCCGTCGCGTCCGGCGAGGAGCCCGACCGGGCCGCGGTGACGCGGATCTGCGCCGCCCTCGACGGCCTCCCGCTGGCGATCGAGCTCGCGGCCGCGCGCCTGCGGTCGCTGTCCGCCGCCGACGTCGCCGCCCGGCTCGGCGACCGCTTCCGGTTGCTCTCGCGCGGCGACCGCACCGCCGAGCCGCGGCACCGGACGCTGCGCGGCGTCGTCGAATGGAGCTGGGACCTCCTCGAACCGGACGAGCGGCGGCTCGCGGGCCGGTTCGCGGTGTTCGCCGGCGGCGCGCGGCTCGACGCGGCCGAACGCGTCTGCGCCGAACCCGACGCCGACGTCGTGCTCACCGGCCTGGTCGAGAAGTCCTTCGTCGAGTTCGACGGCGGCCGCTACCGGATGCTGGAGACGATCCGGGCGTTCTGCGCCGAGCACGGCGACGACCGGCACGCGGAGCACGCGAAGTACTTCCTCGACCTGGCCCGCGCCGCGGAACCGAAGCTGCGCGGCGCCGAGCAGCTGAAGACCCTGGACGCCTTGACCGCCGAGCACGCGGACCTCACCGCGGCGCTGCGCTGGAGCACCGCCGAAGACCCGGAGACCGCGGTCCGGCTGATCGCCGCCCTCACCTGGTACTGGTGGCTGCGCGGCCGCCGCGGCGAGGCGACGCCGTTCGCGGACGCCGTCGTCGCCGCGTTCGGCGCCGAGCCACCGCCCGGGCTGGCCGAGGAGTACGTGGTCTGCCTGATCCACGCGTCGCGCACCGACGTCGAGCCGGAGCCGATCCTGCGGGAGCTCGACGGGCCGCTGCGCCACCCGTACCTCTTCCTGCTGTGGGCGTTTTCCCCGCACACCAAGGTGCAGGACGGCGAGCGGCTGGCCGCGCTGGTCGGCGACGACCCGTGGTCGCGCGCGTTCACGCGCATCGGTGACGGCCTCGGCGCCCAGTACCGCGGCCGGATCGCGGAAGCCGAGACGCACTTTTCCGCGGCGCTGCACGGGTTCCGCGCCCTCGGCGACCGCTGGGGTGCGGCGAGCGCGCTGGAGAAGCTCGCCGAGTTCGCGGACTGGCGCGGCGACCATGCGCGGTTCCGGGAGCTGATGGACGAGTCCGTCCGGCTGGCCGGCGAGCTGGGTTCGTTCGAGGACGCCGCCGACCTGCTCTGCCGCCGCGCCGACGGCGTCCTCCGGGCCGGCGACGCCGAAACCGCCCGCGCCGACTACGAAGCCGCCGCCGAGCAGGCCCGCGCGGCCGGCACGCCGGTGACGCTCGCGCGGGCCCGCGGCGGCCTCGGCGAGATCGCACGGCGCGCGGGCGACCTGGCCGAGGCGCGGCGCTGGTACACCGCGGCCGTCGGCCTCGCCGCGGGGCCGGTCACCGGCGGCGAGACGCGGATCCGGCTTCACACGGGCTTCGGCTGGACGGCCGCCGCCGAGGGCCGGCTCGACGAGGCGACCGAACTGCACCAGGAGGCGCTGGCCACCGCCCTGGAGCACGCGAACCTGCCGGGCGCGGCCCAGGCGATCGAAGGCCTGGCCGGCGTCCTCGCCGCGCGGGAGGAGGACGAGCGGGCGGCGTTCCTGCTCGGCGTCGCGGTCGGGTTGCGCGGCGCGCCCGTCACCGGCGACCCGGACGTGGCGGGCGTGACCGACCGGGTGCGCTCGCGCATCGGCGCCGAGGCGTACGGCAAGGCCTTCGAGCGCGGCCGCGAAATGCCGCCCGAGCAGGCGTTGAGCGAGTTCGGTCAGCGGCGGTTCGCGCTCGGTTCGTGAGCGGTCAGCGGCCGCGCCCACAGTCCGGGGCATGACGAAGACGATCCTGATCTCCGGCGCCAGTGTCGCCGGCCCCGCCCTCGCCTGGTGGCTGCACCACCACGGCTTCCGCCCCACCGTCGTCGAGCGCGCGCCGAGCCTGCGCGACGGCGGCTACAAGGTCGACATCCGCGGCGTCGCGGTCGACGTCGTCCGCCGGATGGGCCTCCTGGACGAGGTGCGCGCGGCGAGCACCGACATGCGCGGCGCGGCGTTCGTGAACAAGCGCGGCAAGGAGGTCGCGACGCTGGACGCCGACACGTTCGGCTTCCGCCACGGCGACGACACCGAGATCCTGCGCGGTGACCTGGCGAAGATCCTCTACGACGCCACTCGCGAGACCACCGAGTACGTCTTCGGCGACTGGATCACCGGCCTGGACGAGCGCGCGGACGGCGTCCACGTGACGTTCGCCCACGGGGCGCCGCGCCGGTTCGACCTGGTCGTCGGTGCCGACGGCCTGCACTCCGGCGTCCGCGCGCTGGCGTTCGGCCCGGAGGAGGACTTCCTGCGCCGGTTCGACGCCTACCTCTCGATCTCGACGGTGCCCAACACCTTCGAGCTGGACCGCTGGGAGCTGCTGCACTCGGCGGCCGCGGGCAAGATGGTGAACGTCTACAGCACCGCCCGCGCTGCCGACGCGAAGGCGGCGTTCTGGTTCAGCGCCCCGCCGCTGACCTACGACCGCCGCGACGTCGACGGCCAGAAGGACCTGGTCGCCGACCAGTTCGCCGGCCTGGGCTGGGAAACCGCCGCGTTGCTCGACGCGATGCGCGAAGCGGGCGACTTCTACTTCGACCCGGTGTGCCAGATCGTCATGGACCACCTGTCGGCCGGCCGCGTGACCCTGCTCGGCGACGCGGGGTACTGCCCCTCGCCGGCGTCGGGGCAGGGAACGAGCCTGGCGCTCGCGGGCGCGTACGTCCTGGCGGGCGAGCTGGCCACCGCCCCCGATTTCGGGGTGGCGCTCGCCCGGTACGAGAGCGAGATGCGGCCCTACATCGAGAAGAACCAGGCCCTGGCGAAGACGGCGTTGCGCGGGATCATCCCGCAGTCGCGCGCGTTCGCCTGGTTCAACACCCGGATGATCAAGCTGATGCCGTACCTCCCGGGCCGCAACCGCGTCCTGGAGCAGATGGCCCGCCCCATCCGCGAAGCGGCGAACGCCTTGGTGCTGAAGGAGTTCCCGTGACCGGCGACCTCGCGCACGGGGGCGGGGCCGCCGGCCGTCGTCCATTCGGGACGCATACCCGCTCCGATCACGGGTATCCGCGCCTCAGGAGGTGGTTCTCGTGAGCAAGGACTTCAAGAAGGGCGACCGCGTCCGCTGGGACGCGGGCAACCAGAGCTCCGCCGGGACGGTCGAGGAGAAGATCACCGAGGACACCCACGCGGGCAAGCGGGACGTCAAGGCGTCGCCGGAGGAGCCGCAGTACCTCGTGAAGAGCGAGAAGTCCGGGAAGACCGCGGTGCACCACCCGGACAAGCTGCACAAGGCCTAGCTCTTCGCCAGGTGCGTTTCCGCCCACGCCGCGAACGTCGTCAGCGGGATGCCGAGCGCGCGGGCGAATTCGGGACGCGCGGGGTGGCCGACTTCGTTCTGCCACTCGTGCCGCACTGCGTAGGCGGGCGCTCCGGCCGCGATCGCCTCCTCGGCGGTCATGTCCGGCGCGGTCAGTTCGACTGCGAGCGCGTGCGAGAGGACCTCGGCGACCCGTGTCATGGTCATCCGCTCGCTCGCGAGCTCGAGTTCGACCCCGTCGAAGCGCGCCGGGTCCGCGAACGCCGCGGCCGCCGCGGCGCCGATGTCGTCCACCGCGACCAGGGCCAGCTCGGTCGCGGGCTTGACGGTCGTGACGAGCCGGCCGTGGGGCAGCAGGAACGACGGCGGCAGGAAGTTCTCCATGAAGAAGCCGGGCTTGAGCAAGGTCCAATGCGGGAAACCGGCGTCGCGGACGTGGTCCTGGATCGCCGTCTTGGTCTCCAGGTAGTGCTCCATCGACGCCCAGCGTCCCTCGGCCCAGCCGGGCACGGACCGGTGCTGCCCGGCGCCGGACACGGAGGTGTGCACGAACTGCGGCACGCCGGCTTCGCGGGCCGCGTCGACGAGGTTGCGGCCTTGGACCCACTCGGAGTCGCCGTCGAGGTTCGTCATGTCGGGCATCTGGATCGAGAACACCCCGCGCACGCCCTTCACAGCCGGGGCGAGGGAGGCGGGGTCGTGGAGGTCGCCCTGCACTACTTCGGCGCCCGATGCGCGCAGGGCCCGCGCCTTCTCCGGGTTCCGCACGAGCGCGCGGACGGGGACGCCGGCCTTCAGGAGCGCGCGGGCGGTGGCGCCGCCTTGCTTGCCGGTGGCGCCGGTGACCAGGACGGGGGACATGGGGACTCCTCGGGACGATAAGTGGCGGGGCCCGCCACTTCGTGGTCGCTACACTAGCCACTAAGTGGCGGCCCCCGCCACTTCCTGTTCCGGAGGTGGTCCGTGCCGCGGTCCGACGCCCGCCGCAACTACGCGCGCATCCTCGCCGTCGCCGAGGAGGAGGTCGCGGCGCGCGGTGCCGACGCGTCGCTGGAGCAGATCGCCCGGACGGCGGGCGTCGGCTCGGCGACGGTCCGCCGGCACTTCCCGACCCGGCCGGCGCTGCTGGAGGCGGTGTTCCGGCGGCAGGTGGACGCGCTGGCCGAGCGGGCCCGGTCGCTGGGGGAGGCCGCGGACGCCCGCGAGGCACTGCTGGAGTGGTTGCGCGCGTTGACGACCTACTCGGCGTCGGCCCGGGGGCTGGCGACGGCGCTCGTCCGCGACGAGGAGTCGATGGCCCACGCGTGCTCGGCGACGATGACGGAGGCGGCCGAGCCGCTGGTCCGCCGTGCGGCCGGCGCGGGCGCGGTCGGGCCGGACGTGACGGCGGCGGACCTGATCGCGGTGGTGACGGGGATAGTGCTGGCGACCGGGCACCACCGCGACCCGGCGGCCGAGGCGCAGCGGTTGCTGGAGCTGGCGGTGCGGGGCATCAGCCCGCCGCGGTGAGCCAATGGTGCAGCGCCCACCAGGACCGCACCGCGTCCAGCACCCGGCCGCCCGCGTTTTCCGTCAGCGGCAACGGGGTCAGCTCCGTCAGCCGGTCCAGCCGGTACCGGACCGTGTTCGGGTGCAGGTGCAAGGCCTCCGCCGTCGGGCGCAGGCGCTGGCCGTGGTCCAGGTACGCGAGGGCCGTCGCCGCCAGCTCGCGGTGGAACGGGTTCGCCGGATCCAGCGCGCCGAGCAACGCCGTCGTCAGCAGGCCCGCCAGCAACGGCTGGGCCGTCACCGCGATTTCGCCCGCCAGCGCCGTCAAGTCGTGGTAGCCGCGGCCGGCGATGCGCGCCGCCGCCGTGCAGAGCCGGTGGACCTCCCGCAGCTCCGGCAACGCCGCCGGGGGCGACACCACCAGCAGAACACCGTCCGCGAGCGCCACTCCGGCCGGTGACCGCGCCGCCAAGCCGGTCAGCCTGCCCTCGACCAGGCCGTACACCCCGCCGAACTCCAGCAGTGCCTGCTCCAGCGTCCGCGCCTGGGCCGGGTCGCTGACGTCCGAGACCACGCAGAAGTACCGCACGTCGGGATGCAGCCCCGCCCGCCGGAGCTCTTCGGGCGCGGGCGGGTGGCCCGAGTGCAGCAACGTCCGCAGCAGCTGCGTGCGCGCGTCGCGCACCGTGCGGGACAGCTGGAGCTCGGCCGCGTGGTAGCCCTTGACGATGTGGTGCTCCAGCGCCCCGGTGTAGCGGTCCGCGTCGAGGACCGTTTCGAGGATGAGCTCGTCCGGCACGCCCGCCGCCCGGGCGCGCTCGACGGCGACGCGGGCCGCGTGCGTGCGGCCGGCCTGGACCCCGCGCAGCAGCGCGGTGAGCGGGACACCCTGCGCCGCGCGGTCGGCGCCCAGCGCCTCGGCAGTGGTGTAGTCCTCTCGCGCGGGGCCGTCCGGGCTCGCCGTCGCCCGCAGCGCGGCCGAGAGCAGTACCTGGATGTGGCGCCGGTTCTCGGCCTCCGGCAGCCGCGCGACCTCGGGCGACTCGCTGCGCGCCACCTTGACCAGCTCGTCCAGCACGGCCTCGTCCGCGGCCAGGTCGTCGAGGATCCGGCGGAGCAGCGGCGTCACCGGGCACCTCCCGAAACCGTTGTGGCACCGCCACAACCCGGCACCGGCGACGTTGGGCGCGCGACCCTACCGGACGGGCTCCGGTGCCCGGTTATCGTGGCAATACCGGACAGTAACCCCTGTCCGGCGCAAAAACCACCGCCGCACCTGTTCAGCGTCGAAAGGTGTCTTGTCGTGCGCACTTCCCCGAGAACCCGCCGCCGGCGGTCCTACCTCTCGCGCCTGGCGTACCTGACCTCCGCCGTCGCCCTGCTGGCGACCGGCGCGGCGGTGCCCGCGACCGGCGCGCCCGCGGCGCTGCGGGAGGTGATGTTCGTCGGCAACAACTGGGACGGGACGGCCGACGTCATCGCCTCGAGCGGCTCCTTCGCGAAGATCGGGCGCGTCAACATCATCCCCGACAAGG
This sequence comes from Amycolatopsis sp. NPDC114478, assembly GCF_055633805.1. Taxonomy (NCBI): domain Bacteria; kingdom Bacillati; phylum Actinomycetota; class Actinomycetes; order Pseudonocardiales; family Pseudonocardiaceae; genus Amycolatopsis; species Amycolatopsis sp. NPDC114478. The sequence continues at coordinate 135,076 of NZ_JBVKDO010000015.1, forward strand.
ACGACCGGCTCCGCGAGATCTACCTGAACCCGATCAAGCTGGCGTTCTTCCTCGGCATCCGCAACGGGCCGGGGGAGGGGCACGACCAGTTCGTCGACGACATGTACACGACGCCGGACGGGACGTCGGTGGTGGCGTCGCGGCCCAGCTTCGCCGACGTCGTCTCGATCAGCCTGAGCACCGGCCGGATCAACTGGCGCTTCCCGGTTTCCGGGTTCCGCGCCGACCACATGGCGGTCTCGCCGGACGGCCGCCGCGTCGCCGTCTCGGCCTCGACGTCGAACACCGTGCACGTGCTGGACATCGTGACCGGGCAGCAGGTCGGCTCGTTCGCCACCGGCGACAAGCCGCACGAGAACGTCTTCACCGCCGGCGGCCGGTACCTGTGGAACATGTCGATCGGCAACGTCGACACGAACCTCGACGACCCGGGCTGGGACTTCACCAAGGGGGACCGGCACATCACGATCGTCGACGCCACGACCTTCCAGCAGGTCAAGGTGATCGACATGCGCTCGCGGCTCGACGCCTTCGGGCGCCACGACCTCTCCAACGCCGTGCGGCCGGTCGCGTTCACCCCCGACGAGTCCAAACTGTACTTCCAGGTGTCGTTCTTCAACGGCTTCCTGGAGTACGACGTCGCGGCCGACAAGATCACCCGGGTCAAGGAGCTGCCGAAGAACCCGGCCACGAGCGACGACCGCACCACGTTCGTCAACGACTCCCGCCACCACGGCCTGTCGATGAACCCGGCGGGCACCAAGCTCTGCGTCGCCGGGACGATGGACGACTACGCCACGGTCGTCGACCGCGCGACCCTGGAGCAGGGCACGCTGGTGCCCGCGGTGAAGCCGTACTGGGCCACGGTGAGCGGCGACGGCAGCGCGTGCGTCATCTCCGAGGCCGGCGCGGACCGGGTCACGGCGATCGACTTCGCGACAGGGCAGAAGCTGGTCTCGGTGCCGGTGGGCGACCACCCGCAGCGCGTCCGCATCGGCCACGTCCCCGACGGCTGGACCGGCCCGGCCGCCTGAACTCCCGTCAGGAGAAGTCGTACGCCATCGTGAACCAGCCGCGGACTTCGTCGTCCACATCGGACACTTCGCGCAGCTTCAGCTGGTGTCCGACCCGGGGCCCCGACGCCCACCGCGCCGGGGCGATCCGGGCCGTCTCGACGGGCCGCGGCAGGAACAGGTAGACCAGGACGTCCCGCGAGCGGGGCCGGAGCTCGGCCAGCTTCCGGTCCCGCTTGAGGAACACCCCGACCTTGACGGCGTCCTCGTGGACGTCGCCGAGCGTCCGCAGGTGGCCGAGGACGGCGTCGTAGATCGCGCGGAACTCCGGGTCCCGCCCGGCGAACGTCTCCTCGACCGTGCACCCCGGGACGCAGGTGTGCCCTTGGCCGGCGCGCGCGAACTCGCGGTCGCAGCGCGGGCACGTCCAGCGGGTCGGCATGCCGTCCAGGATGGCACTCACGGGGGCGCCGGGCCGAGCGCGGCGGTCAATCCGCCGAAGTGACCCCCGCGAGGTAGCGCTGGATCGTCGGGCCGACCTCCTCGACGACCTCCGCCGGGGTCAGCGCGACCACCGGCGGCAGGCGCAGCACGTACCGCGTCAGCGCCAGCCCGAGCAGCTGGCTCACCACCAGCCCGGCGCGCCGGGCGGCGTCGGCCGGCTCGCCGAACCGCAGGACGGCGGGGGTGACCTGGCCGGCGAACACCTCGCGCATCTTCTCGACCACCGCGTCGTCGGCGACCGCCGTGCGCAGCAGCGTCAGCAGGATCTCGTCGGTCGGCGGCCGCTCCCACAGCGCGAGGAACTGCCGCGTCAGCAGGGCGCCGACGGTGCCCGGGTCCGCCGCGGCCAGGTCCGGCAGGTCGAGCTCGACGTCCACGGCCGCGGCGAACAGGCCGTCCTTGCTGCCGTAGTAGCGCATCACCATCGAGGGGTCGATGTCCGCGTCGGCGGCGATCGAGCGGATCGTCGCGCGGCGGAAGCCGTCGGCGGCGAACCGGCGGCGCGCGGCGTCGAGGATGGCCGCCCGGGTGGCGTCGGATCGCCGCGGTGGCTCGCTCATGTCAACAAGTGTAGGCCAACACTTGTTGACAAGCCACGGCGGGCCCGCCTACCGTCGATGCCAACAGTTGTTGGCAAACCCGGAGGAGCCGTCATGACCCTGCCCGCCCGCACCGATGTCCTGATCGCCGGCGCCGGCCCCGCCGGCCTCGCCACCGCGATCGTCCTCGCCGACGCCGGCGTCGACTTCCTGCTGCTCGACCGCCAGGCCGAGGGCGCGAACACCTCCCGGGCCTGCGTGGTGCACGCCCGGACCCTGGAGGTCCTCGCCGAGCTCGGCGTCACCGGCCGGCTGGAGGAGCTGGGCGTCGTCGTCCCGACGTTCACCGTCCGCGACGGCGCCACCGTGCTGGCCAAGGTGCCCTTCGGCGGGCTCCCGACGGCCTACCCGTACACGCTGATGGTGCCGCAGGACCGGACCGAGGCCGTGCTGCTGGCGCGGCTGCGCGAGGCGGGCGGCGATGTCCACCGCCCGTACGAGGTCACGTCGCTCAGCGGCGACGACACGGGCGTCACGGTCACGACGACCGGCGGCACCGTGCGCGCGAAGTACGTGGTCGGCGCCGACGGCGTGCACAGCACCGTGCGCGAGCAGGCGGGCATCGGGTTCACCGGCGCCACGTACGCCGAGTCGTTCATGCTGGCCGACGTCCGGATGAGCTGGCCGCTCGACCGCGAGGAGGTCAGCCTCCACTTGTCCCCGGAGGGCGTGACGGTGGTGGCCCCGCTGCCCGACGGCGAAGATCACTACCGGGTGGTCGCGACGGTCGCCGAGGCGCCTGAGCCCCCCGGGCTCGCGGACATCCAGTCCATTGTGGACGCACGCGGCCCGGAGGGCGCGCGGTCGCGGGTCACCGAAGTGGTGTGGAGCTCCCGGTTCCGCGTCCACCACCGGGTGGCGGACCACTACCGCGCGGGGCGGGTGTTCGTCGCGGGCGACGCGGCCCACGTCCACAGCCCGGCCGGCGGGCAGGGCATGAACACCGGCATCCAGGACGCGGTCGCGCTCGGCCGGCTGCTGGTCCGGGTGGCCGCGGGCGAGCCGGACGCACCGCTCGACACGTACGAGGAGACCCGCCGCCCGGTGGCGACGGAGGTGGTGGCGTTCACCGACCGGATGACCCGGATGGCGACGCTGCGCCCCCGCCCGGCGCGGCTGCTGCGCAACACGATCATGAAGGCGGCGTTCTCGTTGCCGCCGGTGCGCGCGAAGCTGGCTTACCAGCTGGCCGAACTCGCAGCGCGGTGACGATTCAGCGCGCCGGGGACCACCGGCCGAGCCACTGCTCGGCGCCGAAGTCCTCGTACCGCTTCACCTCGATGAACCCCAGCTTCGCCGCGAGCCGCATCGAGGCGACGTTGGCGGTCTGGGTGCGCAGCGCCACCGGCTCGCCGGGCCGCGCGGAAGCGAACCAGCCCAGCGCCGCAGCGCACGCCTCGGTCGCGTACCCCTGACCCCACGCCGACGGCAGGAACAGGTAGCCGATCTCGGTCTCCCCGTCCGCACTCCGGTCGAGGGTGACCATGCCGATCATCGCCCCGTCGAGGTCCACCACGAACGACCCGAACCGCCGCCCCGGCAGCTCGGGCACCGCGCTCTCGACCTCCGCCCGCGGCCGGGAGCCGCCGATGTACGTGCCCACCTCGGGCGAGGCGAACAGCTCGACGTAGGCCGCGCGGTCGCGGGCTTCGGACTCGCGCAGCACGAGCCGCTCGGTGGGAACCGGATCGGGTGGCCAGGTCACGCCGGCCAACCTAGCGGGTCGGCGGCACGATCCCGTACTCGTGGATCTTGCGGTAGATCGTCGCCCGGGAGATGCCCAGCAGCTTCGCCGCCCGGACCTTGTTGCCGTCCGCGTCTTCGAGGCACTTCACGATCGCGTCGCGCTCGATCGACTCGAACCGGTTCAGCGGCCGCCGCCCGACGGTGTGGAACTCCGCCGGGAGGTCGCCCGGGCGGATGGTGCCCGCCCGGCGGCGCTGGGCCACCGCCCGCAGCACCTGGTAGAGCTGCCCGGTGTTGCCCGGCCACTCCGCCCGCATCAGCAGGTGCAGCGCCGCGGCCGAACACGTCAGGCGCCCGCCGTAGCCGAGCTTGCTCAGCACCAGCGGGACCAGCTCCGCCAGGTCCTCGACGTGGTGGCGCAGCGGCGGCACCCGCACGGTCCGCGGGAACGACTTCAGCAGCTCGGCCAGCGCTGGTTTCGTCTCGGCCTCCGGCACGAGCGTGAGGACCACCCACGGCGCGTCGGGCCGCTCGCGCAGCTCCCGCAACGCCGTGGCGAGCGCGTTCGCCGCCGGCGCCGTCAGCCGGTCGGCGTGGCGGATCACCAGGGTGCGGATCGGGGCTTCGGCGTGCTCGTGCAGCAGGGCGGCCGCCCAGTCCGTGCCGGTCGCCGCGGCCGCGTCCAGGGTCAGCAGCCGCGCCGCCGGGTGGTGGCGCTGGTGCAGGCCCTTCGCCAGGATCAGCTTGCCGGTGCCGGCCTCGCCTTCCAGCGCGACCCACTCGCCGCGCTGGTGGCCCGTGTCGAGCTCGTGCCCGCAGCGCAGCCACAGCGGCGCCGATCCGACCACGCCCGGCAGGTACATCGGCAGCATGGGCGTCGACGGCACCGCCAAGGTCTCTTCGGCCTCGATCAGCTTCACCGACAGCACGCCGCCCGCGGTGTCGGTCTCCCGCTGCCCCGGGACGCGGCGGCAGAACACGCGGACGCGCAGGCCGCTGGACAGCGCGAGCGTCGCCGACGTCCGGCGCCCGTCGGTGAGCGCAGCGGTGCCGTGGCTCAGCAGCACCGACTGGTCGGCCGGGTCGAGCAGCTGCCGCGCCCGGTCGTTCATCATCACGATGTCCTCGTTGAACGCCAGCACGATGCCCGTCCACCGGCGGCAGGTCTGCAGGTAGGCCTGGAAGAGGATCATCTCCCGCAGGTCGCTGTGGCGCAGCAGCGCCTGCCGGATCTGCTCGGCCGTCGACCGCGCCAGCGCGATCAGCAGGCCGCCGGCGTCCTTGTACCAGCAGGTGAGGTCGACGGCGCCGATCTTCTTGCCGGAGATCGGGTGGTGGATCGGCACGCCCGCGCAGGCCAGGTTCTCCAGGTGCTCGGCGTAGTGCTCGTGCCCGAACACGGTGGTCGCGCGGCCGTCCTCGAGCGCGGTGCCGATGCCGTTGGTCCCGACGGACTTCTCGCCGTAGCTGAACCCGGGTACCAGCTCGACGCGTTCGAGGTGCCGCTTCAGGTCGGCGTCGCCGGTGCGCTGGGTGAGCACTACGCCACTGGCGTCGGTGAGGATCAGGCTGATCGGCTGCCCGTCGAACTGCTCGCCCAGCTTGTCCAGCACGGGCTCGGCGCCGCGCATGAGCGGGATGTCCAGGTTCTGGTCGCCGAAGTAGCGCGGGTCGATCCGGTCGGCCTCCACCCGGAACTCCCGCGAACGCCGCCAGGAGGCCAGGATCGTCTGCCGGACCGTGCCCGGCGGCACCGGTTCGGCTGTCAGGAAACGCACCCGGGTGCGGGCGAGCTCGTCGTCGGCGAGCAGGGTTCCGGGCGCCATCTCGTCCACGTGACCTCCAGCTTCCCGCGGCCCACGTGGGTGCGGGCACACCCGTTGTGCCGCCCGTTCAGCCTAGATCCGGCGCGCGGCGCGCGGTGTCTCAAATTGAGACGCCCGGGCCGCGCCCCCGGCGGTCCGATGGAGGCACGACCCACTGCTGACCAGGAGGAGTGCCCATGGCCGCCGATGCCGCGGAGACGTACAACCCGTGGACGATCGTCAACCTGGTTTTCACGCATCTGGCCGAACAGGGGCTGCACCCGACGTTCGGCGGGGACGGCCACCCCGGTGACCCGGCGGCGGCGCTGCTGCGCGCGCTCGGGATCACCCCGACGGTCGAAGGGGACGCGCGCGTGCGCACGGGCGTCCACAGCGAGCTGGCCGAGCTGCGCGCGCGGATGCTCGACGGGGACGAAACGCCCTGAGCAGCGGTTCTGTCTCAGATTGAGACCCGCATCACCCGGCCGCGCCCCTTCAATGGTCAACGCAGGACGTCCGCCCCGACGGCGAGCGACCGATAAGGAGTTGATCCATGAGTCGCCAGAGTGTGGCGAAAGCCCACCAGAAGATCCAGGAACTGTCGTGGGAGCCGGCGTACCACACCCCGGTTTCGCACTACGGGACCGACTACACGTTCCAGAAGGCCAAGAAGAAGGACCCGTTGAAGCAGGTCCTCCGCTCGTACTTCCCGATGCAGGAGGAGAAGGACCACCGGGTCTACGGCGCCGAGGACGGCGCGATCCGCGGCAACATGTTCCGCCAGGTGCAGGAACGCTGGCTGGAGTGGCAGAAGCTGTTCCTGTCGATCATCCCGCTGCCCGAGATCTCCGCGGCGCGGGCGATGCCGCTGCTGTTCCGCACGGTCCCGAACCCGGAGCTGCACAACGGCCAGGCGATCCAGATGATCGACGAGGTCCGCCACTCGACGATCCAGCAGAACCTCAAGCGCCTCTACATGCAGAACTACATCGACCCGGCGGGCTTCAACTCGAGCCTGCGCAACTTCCAGAACGACTACTGCGGCACGATCGGCCGCCAGTTCGCCGAGGGCTTCATCACCGGGGACGCCATCACCGCAGCGAGCATCTACCTCACGATCGTCGCCGAGACGGCGTTCACGAACACGCTGTTCGTCGCCATGCCGGCCGAGGCCGCCGCGAACGGCGACTACCTGCTGCCCACGGTGTTCCACTCGGTGCAGTCCGACGAGTCCCGCCACATCAGCAACGGCTACGCGACGCTGCTGATGGCGTTGTCGGACGAGAGCAACCACCAGCTGCTCGAACGCGACCTGCGGTACGCGTGGTGGAACAACCACGCCGTCGTCGACGCCGCGATCGGCACGTTCATCGAGTACGGCACCAAGGACCGCCGCAAGGACCGCGAGAGCTACGCGGAGATGTGGCGCCGCTGGATCTACGACGACTACTACCGCAGCTACCTCGTCCCGCTGGAGAAGTACGGGCTCGTCATCCCGCACGACCTCATCGAGGAAGCCTGGAACCGGATCTGGAACAAGGGCTACGTCCACGAGGTCGCGCAGTTCTTCGCCACCGGGTGGCTCGCCAACTACTGGCGCATCGACCCGATGACCGACGAAGACTTCGAGTGGTTCGAGTACAAGTACCCGGGCTGGTACGACAAGTACGGCAAGTGGTGGGAGAACTACGCCCGCCTCGCGACGCCGAACGGGCACCACCCGATCGTCGCCGAAGACGTCGACTACGTGTACCCGCACCGCTGCTGGACCTGCATGGTCCCGTGCCTCATCCGCGAGGACATGGTGGTCGACGAGGTCGACGGCCAGCACCGCACGTACTGCTCGGAGACGTGCCGCTGGACCGACGCCGAGGCGTTCCGGCCCACCTACCAGGGCCGCAACACCCCGAACATGGGCCAGCTGGTCGGCGCCCGCGAGTGGGAGACGCTCTACCACGGCTGGAACTGGGCCGACGTCGTCTCCGACATGGGCTTCGTGCGCGACGACGGCAAGACCATGGTCGCGCAGCCGCACCTGAACCTCGACCCGAAGAAGATGTGGACGCTCGACCACCTGCGCCGGATGCCCGAGGTGCAGTCGCCGAACGTGCTGCTGAACCAGATGACCGACGAGCAGCGCGCCGCGTTCGTGGCCGACTACAACCGCCAGGGCCCGGCCGGGCGGCCGGCGCCGCAGCAGGCCTGACGAGACGGGAAGGGCCCGGCATGGCGGAAAAGCACCGCGTCCGGTTCGAGCCGGTCGGGATCGAGATCGACGTCGCCGAGGACACCACGATCCTGCGCGCCGCGGCCGAGCAGGGCGTCATGCTCATGCACGGCTGCAAGGAAGGGCAGTGCGCGGCGTGCAAGTCGTTCATCCTCGACGGCGACGACGTCGAACACGACCGGTACTCGACCTTCGCGCTCCCCGACTACGAGAAGGAGGAAGGCTTCACGCTGCTGTGCCGGGCCCACGCCTACGAGGACCTCACGATCGAGCTGCTCAACTACGACGAGGAGATGATCCAGTCCGGGCTGCCGATCCAGGAGGCGACCGCCGAGGTCGTCTCGAACGAGAACGTCACGCACGACCTCCGGCACCTGGTGGTGCGCCTCGACGCGGAACTGAAGTTCTTCCCCGGGCAGTACCTGGACTTCGCGATCCCGGGCACCGAGGAGACACGGTCGTTCTCGATGGCCAACACCTCGGCGCGCGACGGGCTGCTGGAGTTCGTCATCAAGGTCTACCCCGACGGGCTGTTCTCCCGGTTCCTCGACACCGAAGTCGCGGTCGGCGACCGACTCCGGGTGACCGGCCCGTTCGGGGTGTTCACCCTCCGGGACAACCCGGGCGCGGAGCTGGTCTTCGTCGGCGGCGGGGCCGGGATGGCGCCGATCCTGTCGCTGCTGCGGTCCATGGCCGAGCGCGGCATCGACCGGAAGGCGACCTACTACTACGGCGCCCGCCGCGAGGCCGACCTCTGCTTCCACGCCGAACTGCGGGAGCTCGAAGAGAAGCTGCCGAACTTCCGTTACGTCCCAGCGCTTTCCGAACCCGGCGACGACGCCTGGGACGGCGAGACCGGCCTGATCACCGACGTCCTGCGCCGGGCCGGCCTCGACCTGACCGGTGCCGACGCCTACGTCTGCGGCCCGCCGCCGATGGTCGAGGCCGCGCTGGAACTGCTGCCCGCGCTCGGCGTCGCCGACAAGCGCGTCTTCTACGACAAGTTCACCACCACGGGCGAAGGGTAAAAACCCATGACAGCCACCTCCGAACGCAGCGTGCCGAAGCCGGCGTTCACCGACGCCGAAGCGGGCGCGAAGGTCTTCCCGGACTCCAATGCCCGCCAGTACAACTACTTCACCCCGGCCAAGCGCAAGCAGAGCCACTACGAGGACGTCACCGTCGAGGTCCAGCCCGACCCGCGGCACTACCTGTCCCAGGGCTGGCTCTACGCCTTCGCCGACGGCAAGGCCGGGTACCCGCTGGAGTGGACGGCGCTGAAGGCGTGGGGCTCGGACCGCCCGGTGCCCGAACGCAGCCCCGGCTCCGGCGGCAAGGGCTACGACTGGCCGGCCCACGGCTGGCACGAGTTCCGCGACCCCAACGAGGAGTGGGAGCTCACCCTCTACCGGTACAACGCGAACGTCGTGCGCCAGCTCAACCAGAACGTCGACGCCGCGCGCCAGGCCAAGGCGTTCGAGCAGTGGAACCGGAACTGGGTGGACTTCGTCGCCAAGCACGTCGGCGCGTGGATGCACGTCGACCACGGCCTCGGCCTCTACCTGTTCGCCAACGCCAACCGCCGCGCCCCGACGAACATGCACAACAACGCGATCGCGGTGAACAGCATGCACCGGATCCGCGCGGCCCAGGACCTGGCGCTGTACAACCTGACGCTCACCGAGGAGATCGAGGGCTTCGACGGCACCGCGCACCTGAGCACCTGGAACGAGGACCCGGCCTGGCAGGGCGTGCGGGAGACCGCCGAGCAGCTGACCGGGATCTGGGACTGGGGCGAGGCGATCTTCGCCGCCAACATCGTCTTCGAACCCCTCGTCGGCGAACTGTTCCGCAGCAACCTGGTGCAGCAGGCCGCGCCGGCGAACGGCGACTTCGTCACCCCGACGCTGATCGGCGCCGAGGAGTTCGACTTCTCCGAACGCGACCTCCGCTACACCAAGCCGTTGTTCGACCTGCTGATCAACGACAAGGAGTTCGCCGACCACAACCGCGCGCTGCTGCAGAAGTGGCTCGAGGACTGGGTGCCGAAGAGCATCGCCGCCGCCCGGGCGCTGCAGCCGCTGTGGTCGCAGCCCGACGCCAAGCCGATCCGGTTCGAGGACGGCCTCGACCGCGTGAAGAGCCGGTTCGCCGGAATCCTGTCCGAATTGGGCCTCAAGGCACCCGAGGAGCTGGGCCAGTGACTGTCTTCAAAACCGCGGAAAGCCCGTACAAGGTCAACAACACCGCGTCCAACATGTGCGGGTTCACCCTGATGAACAACCAGGTCGGCGCGATCATCGCGGAGGTCATGGGGACCAAGGACAACGTCACCATCACGCCGCTGCCGTCGATGATCCGGGTCGACGCGGTGGGCCGCATGGACGTCGTCTACGCCGAGGTCGACGAGGCCGCCGGCGAAGAGGAGGGCTGGTTCAACGCGGCGGAGTTCGAGGAGAGCATGTCCACCCACTACGGGCGGATGATCCACGAAGACGACCGCACGATCATGTTCGCCAACCCCGAGGACGCGGCCGAGTACCTCGACTTCGACCTCAAGCCGCTCAAGTAACTCCGGCACGGAAGCACTCGATCCGCTCAGGAAGGATCACCGATGTACGAAAAAGACGGCGAAAAGTATTTCGTGGTGGACGCCCACACCCACTTCTGGGACGCGAGCCCGGACAACTGGGTGAAGGGCCAGGAGGAATACGCCAAGGGCTGGATCGAGTGCTTCCACGCCTACCAGGGGCTCGGCCCGAAGGAGACGCACTGGCCGATCGACCGGTTCCAGAAGTACTCCGAGGAACTGATGATGCACGACCTGTTCGAGGTCGGGCACGTCGACACGGCCATCTTCCAGCCGACCAACCTGCGGCAGTGGTACAAGAACGGGTTCAACACGACCGAGGCCGACGCGGCGCTCGCCGCGAAGCACCCCGGCAAGTTCCTCGTCAACACGACCTTCGACCCGCGTGAAGGCGACGAGGGCATGAAGGCCTTCGAAGAGCGCGTCAAGCGGTACGGCTGCAAGGGCGTCAAGCTGTACACCGCCGAGTGGCGCGGGGACTCGCGCGGCTGGAGCCTCAAGGACCCGGAAGCCGCGCGCTACCTGGAGAAGTGCGAGGAGCTCGGCGTCAAGAACATCCACATCCACAAGGGACCGACGATCTGGCCCCTCGACAAGGACGCCTTCGACGTGTCCGATGTGGACCACGTGGCGACGAACTTCCAGGGCCTCAACTTCATCGTCGAGCACGTCGGCCTGCCGCGCATCGAGGACTTCTGCTTCATGGCCACCCAGGAGCGGAACGTCTACGCGGGGCTGGCCGTCGTGGTCGGCGGGCTGATGCACGCCCGGCCGAAGTTCTTCGCGAAGGTCATGGGCGAGCTGATGTTCTGGCTCGGCGAGGACAAGCTGATCTTCGGCGCGGACTACGCCATCTGGGAACCCAAGTGGCAGGTCGAGGGCTTCGTCGACTGGAACATGCCGGGTGACGACGAGCTGTCGGACTTCGCGCCGCTGACCGTCGACCAGAAGAAGAAGATCCTCGGGCTCAACGCCGCGCGGCTCTACGACATCGACGTGCCGGCGGAGCTGAAGCTCGCGGAGCCGAAGTCGGTCGAACCCGTCGGCGTGCCGAACTCATGACCACCCTGGTGCTCGGTGCCCGCGCCGCCGTGTGGGCGGCGCTGGGCACCGTCCGCGATCCCGAGCTGGACGAACCCCTCACCGACCTGGGGTTCGTCGCCCGCTGCGAGGTGGGCGACGACGGCCACGCCGTCGTCCGGCTGCGGCTGCCGACGTACTTCTGCGCGCCCAACTTCGCGTTCCTGATGGTGGCCGACGCCTACGACGCCGTCGCCGGCGTGCCGGGCCTGACCGGGCTCGACATCCGGCTCGACGACCACTTCGCCTCCGACGTCATCAACCGCGGGGTGGCGGCCCGGCAGGGGTTCGTCGCGTCGTTCGAGGGCGAGGCCGCCGACGAGCTCGACACGCTGCGGTACGACTTCGTCCGCAAGGCCGTCCTGGCCGGCACCGACCGCGTCTGCCGGTCCCTGGACGGTCGCGACCCGCGGGAGCTGACGCTCGGCGACGTCCCGCCGAGCCCGGACCTCGACCGGCTGCGGGCCCGCCGCCGCGAACTCGGCCTGCCCGCCGAGGACGGCGACCCGCTGCTGCTCGACCCGGCCACCGGGCAGGCGGTGGCCCCGGCCGACGCGAAGCGCCACCTGGCCTTCGCCCGGCTGACCCGCACCAGCATGGAGGCCAACTCCGGCGTGTGCCGCGGCATGCTGCGCGCGCGGTACGCGCTGACACCGGATGAGGAGGGCACGGGATGAAGGCCGTGCGGCTGCAGAAGTACCACCAGCAACCGGTCATCGAAGAAGTGCCGGAGCCGCGCGCCACCGGGCCCTTCGACGTCGTGGTCAAGATCGGCGGCGCCGGCGTGTGCCGCACCGACCTGCACATCATCGAAGAGCAGTGGGCCGAGAAGTCCGGCGTCACGCTGCCGTACACGATCGGCCACGAGAACGCCGGCTGGGTGCACGAGGTCGGCCCGGCGGTGACGAACGTCGAGGTCGGCGACACGGTCATCCTGCACCCGACGCCGACGTGCGGGCTGTGCCACGCCTGCCGCGCGGGCGACGACATGCACTGTCCCAACGGGAGCTTCCCGGGCATCGACTCCGACGGCGGGATGGCCGAGTACCTGCTGACGTCGGCGCGGGCGTGCATCAAGCTCGACCCGGCGACCCAACCGGAAGACGTCGCCGCGCTGGCCGACGCGGGCATCACCGCCTACCACGCGGTGCGCAAGGCCGTCCCGCACCTGTACCCGGGCACCACCTGCGTCGTCAACGGCGCCGGCGGCCTCGGGCACATCGGCATCCAGTCGCTGAAGGCGCTGACCGCGACCCGCGTGATCGTGGTCGACCGCAACGCCGACGCCCTGGAGCTGGCGGCCACCCTGGGCGCCGACGAGACCGTGCTCGCCGACGGCAAGCAGGTCGACGCCGTGCTCGACCTGACCGGCGGCGACGGCGCGGAGGTCGTGCTCGACTTCGTCGCCGAGCAGGGCGCCCAGCAGGACGCCTTCGCGATGACCCGCCGCGCCGGGTCGCACTTCGTCATCGGCTACGGCTCGAACATCGAGATCCCGACGATCGACATCATCTCCACCGAGCGCAACGTCATCGGCAACCTCGTGGGCACCTACAACGAACTGGCCGAGCTGATGGTGCTGGCCCAGGCCGGGAAGGTCACGCTCCACACGAAGAAGTACCCGCTGGACGCGGCTCTCGACGCACTGGCCGACCTCGATGCCGGTCGCGTGCGCGGTCGGGCCATCCTCACCCCCTAGGAGCTCCGAACATGGCGAAGGAACTGCGGTTCGGCTCGGACGCCCGCGACCTGCTGCTGGCGGGTGTCGACAAGCTGGCCGAAGCGGTCAAGTCCACGCTGGGGCCCAAGGGCCGCAACGTGATCATCGAAAAGATCACCGGCTCGCCGGTGGTCACCAACGACGGCGTCACCATCGCGCGCGAGATCCACCTGAAGAACCAGTTCGAGAACATGGGCGCGCAGCTGGTCAAGGAAGCGGCGATCAAGACGAACGACGTCGTCGGCGACGGCACCACCACGGCCACCGTGCTCGCCCAAGCCATCGTGCACGAGGGCATGCGCGCGATCGCGGGCGGCGGCAACCCGGTGCTCGTCAAGCGCGGTATCGACCACGCCGTCGGGCTGCTGGTGGCGCACCTGGAGAAGCAGGCGCACCCGGTGGTGTCCGAACAGGACTACGCGCGGGTAGCGGCGATCTCGGCCAACGACGACGACACGGTCGGCGCGGTCATCGCCAAGGCGCTGCACACCGTCGGCGACGGCGGGGTGGTGACGGTCGAGGAGTCGCCGTCGATCGGGATGAGCGTCGAGTTCGTCGAAGGGTTCGAGTTCGACAACGGCTACCTCTCGCCGTACCTGGTCACCGACCCGGGCCGGCTGGAAGCGGTGCTCGACGACCCGTACATCCTGATGTGCGCGGAGAAGATCACCAAGGTGCAGCAGCTGATGCCGTTGCTGGACAAGGTGATGCGCGCGCCGCGGCCGCTCGTGGTGATCGGCGAGACGGTCGAGGGCACGGCGCTGTCCATGCTGGTGCACAACCACATGAACGGCACGTTCCAGTCGGTCGCGGTCCGCGCGCCCGGCTTCGGCGACCGGCGGCTGCACAAGCTGGAGGACCTCGCGGCCATCGTCGGCGGCGCGGTGCTCTCGCGGCAGTCCGGGTTCACGATGGAGACGATGACGCTGGAGCACCTCGGCCGGGCCAAGCAGGTCCGGGTCACCGAGAACCGCACCACGATCGTCGGCGGCGCGGGCTCGTCCGACGCCGTCGAGTTCCGGGTCGGCCAGCTGCGCGCGGAGCTGGAGCGCGCGCAGTTCGGCGTCGACGAGGACGTCCTGACCGAGCGGATCGGCGCGCTGACCGGCAAGGTCGCCGTGGTGCGGGTCGGCGCGGCGACGCCGGCCGAGCTGAAGGAGCTGCAGCACCGGGTCGAGGACGCGTTGTCGGCGACCCGGGCGGCGATGGCCGAAGGGATCGTGGCGGGCGGGGGAGCGGCGCTGCTGCACTCCGAAAAGGCCCTCGAGGGCCTGGGCCTGGAAGGCGACCAGGCGATCGGTGTGGAGATCGTCCGGCGGGCGCTGGCCGAACCGGCGTTCCTCATCGCGCACAACGCGGGCCACCCGGCGCACGAGATCGTCGCGCGGACCCGGGAGCTGGGCGACGACGAGGGCTTCGACGCCCTGCACGACCGCTACGGCGACATGGTGGCGATGGGCGTGGTCGACCCGCTGCGGGTGTGCCGGTCGGCGGTGCAGAACGGCGCGTCGGTGGCGGGCCTGCTGCTGACGACGAACTCGCTGATCGCCGAGGAGCAGACCCCCTGGGGCGGCAGCGCGGCGCTGATGACGGAGTTCGGGCCACTGGACGAAGGGCTGCACCAGCCTTCGCCCGACGCGAGCACGCCGCAGTCCCTCGGGATGGGCCCCTCCGTGGGCTGAGCCCTCGTCCGCGGCCCACGGGGAACGGAGGTCCCCTCACCGGTGTCCTGAGCCCCGGTGAGGGGACCTCCGCCATCGTGCGCCCGCCCCGGCCGCCTGCCATCCTGTGATCATGACGCACTACGTTCTCGCGCAGACGCTGGCGACGGTCGGGGAGTTCGAGGCGAGGGGCTTCCTGGGCACAGTGGGCAAGATCGCCGCGGCGACGGTGATCTTCTTCATCGCGATCGGCTTGGTCGTGGGGCTGCTGCTGGGGTTCTTCATCGGCCGCTCGGTGGGCCGCCGGCAGGGCCCACGCTGAGGGCGGCTCAGGACACCAGGCCGTGGCGGGCCAGCTCCCGCCCGGCCAGCTCCTCGATGACGTCCCGGTCCCGCTGCCGCCACCCCGTCGCGACCTCGCCGGCCGACGCCAGCCGCCTCGGGGGCTGGGTCGTCAGCGCCCGCAGCGCCAGCAGGTCCATGCCCTCGTCGCCGAGCTCGCGCAGCCGCGCGGCCGCCGACGCGCGGCGGGTGAACTGCCAGCGCAGCGGCAGCCACGTCGCCACCAGCGTCACCACCGGCAGCGCGATGATGATCGCCGCCATCCACCACGCGAGGTTCTCCACGGCCTCGATCTGCCAATGACCAGCGTTGACCAGCTTCGTACCGGCGTCCGACCCGCCGTGCAGCGCTTTCGCCAGCGCGTCGCCGACCAGCGGGAGCCCACCCGCGGAGTTCGCCGCCGAATCGAACGTCCCCCGCAGGCCGGTGCCCGCGTCGACGAGCCCGTCACCGGGGGCGCGCAGCTTCATCACCTCGTCGTACACCGACGTCGCCAGCCAGACCGCGAAGATCACGAGCAGCAGGGCGAGCAGGTCGCTGACGAGCTGGGCGGTGCGGCGGATCGGCCGTTCGGCGTAGAGCTGCATCGGAACGCCTTTCGCGGTGGGGGAGCGCGGGCGCGGGCAACGTACCCGCGCTCCCGGCCACCGAACCGCGGCTAGCTCCGGACGACCTCCGCGAGCCCGCTCAGCGCCGCCGGCAACGCCCCTTCGTGCAGCACGCCCAGCCGCTGCGTCGCGCGGGTCAACGCCACGTACAGGTCGGCCGCGCTGTCGGCGAGGATCGCCGCCGGGTCCACCACCAGGACCGCGTCGAACTCGAGCCCCTTCGTCTCCGACGCGAGCACCGCGCCCGGCACCCCCGGCGGCCCGATCACCACGCTCGTCCCGGGACGCCCGGCTTCCTCGCGGACGAACTCCTCGATGGCCGCCGGCAGCTCGTCCCCGGTCACCTGCCGGGACCACGGCGGAACCCCGCAGGCCCGCACCGACTCCGGCGGCCGCACGTCGGGCGCGAAGTCCGCCAGCACCGCCGCCGCGACCGCCATGATCTCCGCCGGCGTGCGGTAGTTGACCGTCAGCGAGCGGTAGACCCAGCGGTCGGCCACGTACGGCGCCAGCATCGGGCCCCACGACCGCGCGCCGGCCGCCGCGCGGCGCTGGGCCAGGTCGCCCACCACCGTGAACGAGCGGCCCGGGCACCGCCGCATCAGCACCCGCCAGTCCATTTCGGACAGTTCCTGGGCCTCGTCGACGACGACGTGCCGGTAGGTCCAGTCCCGGTCCGCCGACGCCCGCTCGACCAGCGTGCGCGTGTCGGCCTCGACGAACCGCTCGGCCAGGTCCTCGGCGTAGAGCAGGTTTTCGGCCGAGAGCATGACGTCCTCGTCCATCTCCTCCCGGTCCAGCTTCATCGTCTGGAAGACGCCCTCGGCGTATTCGGCCTCGGCCTGCCGCCGTCGCGCTTCCGCCGCGGCGGCCGCCTTGTCCGCCGTCTTGTCGTGGCCCAGCAGGTCGACCAGCTCGTCGAGCAGCGGCACGTCCGACACCGTCCAGGCGTCGCCCCGCGGCCGGCACAGCGGCGAGTCCGCGGGGACCGACGTGTACCACGAGGACAGCAGCTCCCCGGGCGTCAGGATCGGCCACAGCGCGTCGATCGCCGCGGCGAACTTCGCGTCGCCGGCGAGGTCCTGCAGGAGCCCCTTCCGCATGCTCTCCCACTCGTCCTTGTCGTCGCGGCCGAGCCAGCCGCGGCCGATCCGGCCGATCGCGCGTTCGGTGAGCACGTAGGTGACGATCTCGGTGAACACCGCCCGCGCCTCGTTGTGCGGCAGCCCGCTGTCGCGCGCCTCCTGCCGGGCCCACTCCGCGGTCTCGGCGTCGATCCGCACGGTGACGTCCTTGAGCGCGATCGGCACCGGTTCCGCCGGCAGCCGCTGCCGGTCGGCGACCGCCGCCTTCAGCACGTCGAGGATCTCCAGCGACCCCTTGAGTCGCGCGGCTTCCGGGGTGTCCTCGGCCGTGACGTGCAGGCCGGGCACGAGGTCGCCGGTGGTCGTGAATACGACGTCGGTCTCGCCCAGCGACGGCAGGACGCGCCCGATGTGGTTCAGGAACGCCGGGTTCGGCCCGACGACCAGCGCGCCGTGGCGTTCCATCCGCTCCCGCTGCGTGTACAGCAGGTACGCGACGCGGTGCAGCGCCACGACCGTCTTCCCGGTGCCCGGCCCGCCCTCGATCACCAGCACGCCCGGGTGGTCGAGGCGGATGATCTCGTCCTGCTCGGCCTGGATCGTCGCGACGATGTCGCGCATGCCCTCGCCGCGCGGCGCGTTGACGGCCGCGAGCAGGGCCGCGTCGCCTTGCGCGTCCCCGTCCGGCCGGCCGAGGTCCTCGTCGGTGAAGCCGAGGACGCGCCGCCCGCGCGTGTGGAACTGGCGCCGCCGCCGCATGTCCTCCGGGTTCGCGCCGGTGGCCGTGTAGAACGGGCGCGCCGCGGGGGCCCGCCAGTCGAGCAGCACCGGCCGGTACTCGTCCTCTTCGTCGAACAGGCCGACGCGCCCGATGTAGGTCCGCTCGCCCGAGACGGCGTCCAACCGCCCGAAGCAGAGCCCGTTGTCGACGACGTCCAGCCGCTTCACCTGCCGGCCGAGCGCCCGCACGCTGACGTCCCGTTCCATGGCGCCGACGCCGTTGCCGCCCAGCGCGGCCTCGTACTCGGCCTTGACCCGCGCGCGCTCGGCGTCGAGCCGCGCGTACAGCCCCGCGACGTGGTCGCGTTCGGACCGCAGTTCTTCTTCGTACCCCTGTGTCACATTCCCTCTTCGTTGTCCCGCAACAGCTTTCAAGCGGTGGGCGCGCCGAACCACTTCCGCAGCGCGGCGGGCAGCCCCGCCTCGTCCTCGCCGGTCCAGACGACGTGACCGTCGGGCCGCAGCAGCACCGCCGGCGCGTCCAGTTCCTCGCTGACGTCGACGACGTGGTCGACGCGGTCCTCCCAGCCCGCCGCCGACAGCCGGCCGGTCTGGTCGAGCAGCAGCCCGCGGCCGGCGTGCATCAGGCCGAAGAGCCGGCCTTGCTTGAGTTCGACGTCCCGCAGCCGCCGGCCCAGCAGGGCGGGCCCTTCGCCGAAGTCGTAGCGGATGTTCACCGCGATGATCTTCTCGGTGAGGTACCGGTTGACCTCCTCGAAGTCCATCAGCTCGGTCAGCAGCCGCCGGGCGGCCTGCGGGCCGGGCTCGAGCAGCAAGAGCTCCATCTGCGCGCGGGTGTTGTTCAGCACCTCCTCGGCGACCGGGTGCCGCTCGGCTTCGTAGCTGTCCAGCAGCCCGTCCGGCGCCCAGCCGTTCACCTCGGCCGCCAGCTTCCAGCCCAGGTTGAACGCGTCCTGGACGCCGAGGTTGAGCCCCTGCCCGCCGACCGGCGGGTGGACGTGCGCCGCGTCGCCCGCGAGCAGCACCCGGCCGACCCGGTAGCGCTCGGCCTGCCGGGTCGCGTCCCCGAACCGCGAGAGCCAGCGCGGCGAGTGGACCCCGAAGTCCGTCCCGGCGGTCTTGCGCAGCTGCTCCTTCAGCTCCGCCAGCGTCGGCGGGGTCCGGCGGCCCTCGGCGACGTCCCCGGCGGGGACGCCGACCCGGTACGTGCCGCCTTCCACCGGCATGAAGCCGAACCGCTTCTCGGTCTTGCGGACCTCGACGTTGGCGACGTCGATCTCCTCCCGCGAGACGCCGACCTCCACCTCGGCCAGCAGCGTGTCGATCCGGCTGGGCTCGCCCGGGAAGCCGACGCCGAGCAGCTTGCGGACGGTGCTGCGCCCGCCGTCGCAGCCGACCAGGAACCGTGCGCGTTCCCGGGTGCCGTCGGCCAGCTCGACCGTCACGCCGTCGTCGTCCTGGCTCAGCCCGGTCACCTCGTGGCCGCGCCGGAGCTCGGCGCCGAGCTCGAGCGCGTGCTCGGTCAGCAGGCGGTCGATGACGGGCTGGTGGATGCCGAGCGTGTACCCGTGCGCGGTGTCCAGCTTGTCCGGCGACGGCTTCGGGATGCCGGCGAAGAAACCCCCGACCGGGTACTTCGTGCCGAGCTCCAGAAACCGCTCCAGCAGCCCCCGCTGGTCCATCACCTCGATGCTGCGCGCGTGCAGGCCGAGCGAGCGGACGACCTTCGTCGGCTCGGCGTCCCGCTCGAGCACCAGCACGCCGACGCCGTGCAGCCGCAGCTCCGCCGCCAGCATCACGCCGGTCGGCCCGCCGCCGGCGATGATCACGTCGAACAAAAAGACCCCCTCGGATCACCCGCGTTTCCGCAGGTTGTGGCAACGGCTGAGAATTGTGCGGCACAACGGGGGTCTTGCCGCAAGCCCGGGGGTGCGCTATACGTTAGACATGGAGGGGAGTGGTTTTCCTCCCTCCGGTCTCCGGGACGTCTTCCCAGATCCAGCCCTTGGTACCAGGTTCCGGTCCGCCGCGTCCGGCTGATCTATGACAGCGGTCATAGTGTGCTTCCGGTCGCACTGTGCTCTCATGGAGTCATGACAGCTGTCATAGAAGTCCGGGAGCTGGGCGACCGCCCGGCGGACCGGGACCGCGTCGCCGCGCTCGTCGCGGCCTGCTCGCCGGAGAGCCTCCGGCTGCGGTTCCTGATGGGCGGCCCGGCGCGCCCGGCGGAGGTCTTCCGGCGCTACGGGCGCTTCCTGCTCGCCGGGACGCCCGCGCTGCTGGCGACGCGCGACGGCGCGCCCGTGGGGCTGCTCAACTTCGTCGCGGAGACCCCCGGCGAAGCCGAGATCGGGATCCTCGTCGCCGACCCCTGGCAGCGGCAGGGGATCGGCAGCGCGCTCACCCGGTGGCTGTGGGCGTCCGGGCGGTGGCCGGGCTGGACCGTGCGCGCGACCGTGCGCGCGGGCAACACCGGCGCCGAGGCTTTGCTGCTGCGCCAGGGGTTCCGGCCGGTGCCGTCCTACGAACGCGGCGAGCGGGACTTCGCGCTGGTCGTCCCGGACTGGGCTACCATGACGGACGTCATGAAGGAGGCGGCGGATGACGCGGACACCCCGCGAGCGGATGGTGCTGAGCGCCGCTCAGCTGGTGCGGATCCACGGGGTCGGGGCGACCGGTATGCGGGACGTGGTCGCGCACGCCGAGGCGCCGCGGGGATCCCTGCAGCACTACTTCCCGGGCGGTAAGGACCAGCTGATCGCCGAAGCCGTCGCGTGGGCGGGGGACTACGCGGCCCGGCGCGTCGCGCGTATCGCGGCGAAGATCGAGGAGCCGACGCCGAGCAAGCTGTTCGAGGCGATGGCCGCGCAGTGGCGCGACGAGTTCACTGCGCAGGGGTTCGACGCGGGCTGCCCGCTGGTCGCGACGGTCGCCGACACCGTGGCGACCAGCGAAAGCCTGCGTGAAGCGGTCGGCAAGGCGTTCGACGGCTGGCAGCGCCCGGTCGCTTCGACGCTGCAGGACCTCGGGGTGCCGGCGGCCCGCAGCACGTCGCTGGCGGTCCTGATGCTGAGCGCGCTGGAGGGCGCGATCGTCCTGGCGCGGGCGCACCAGGACGTCGCACCGCTCGACACGGTGGTCGCGGAACTGCGCCCGCTGCTCGACGGCGCAGTGGTCTAGAGGCCGCGGAAGAACTCGCGGATGTCCTCGACGAGGACGTCGGGCGCCTGCAGGGACGCGAAGTGGCCGCCGGTGTCGTACTCGGTCCAGCGCGTGATCGTGTTCGACAGCGCGGCGAGGCCGCGGATCGCGTGGTCGCCGCGGAAGTTCGCGACGGCCGTCGGCACGCCGGACGGCGCCGGCCGCTCGCCCCAGCCGTCCTGGCTCGCCTCCAGGTAGAGGCGCGCGGCCGAGCCCGCGGTGCCGGTGAGCCAGAAGATCGTGACGTTCGTCAGGATGGCGTCGCGGTCGACCGGCGTCTGGGCCGTCGCGGTGGGGTCCCAGTCGACGAACCATTCGAGGTTCCAGGCGAGCTGGCCGGCGGGGGAGTCGTTGAGCGCGTAGGCGAGCGTCTGCGGCCGGGTGGACATCTGGGTGGCGTAACCGGAATGGCCGTACCACCAGGCCCGGTTCGCTTCGGCGCGTTTCCGGTCCTCTTCGGACAGTCGGTCGAGGTCACCGGGCGCCGTGGGCACCCCGGCGTTGGCGACGGCGTTGACGTGCACGCCGAGCACCGCGTCCGGCGCGGTCCGGCCCAGCTCGGGCGAGACGATGCTGCCGAAGTCCCCGCCCTGGGCACCGTAGCGCTCGTAGCCGAGCCGCCGCATGAGCTCGGCCCACGCCCGGGCGGTCCGCCGGGTGTTCCAGCCCCGATCGCGCGTCGGCCCGGAGAAGGCGAAGCCGGGCACGGACGGCGCGACGACGTGGAACGCGTCGGCGGGGTCGCCGCCATGGGCCCTCGGGTCGGTGAGCGGGGCCATTATGGGGGCGAAGTCGGCGACCGTGCTCGGCCAGCCGTGGGTGAGGATCAGCGGAGTGGCGTCCGGTTCGGGGGAGCGGACGTGCAGGAAGTGCACGCGCTGGCCGTCGATGGTCGTGGTGAACTGCGGGAAGGCGTTCAGGCGGGTTTCGTGCGCGCGCCAGTCGTAGCTCGTTCGCCAGTATTCGACGAGCTCGGCGAGGTACGGCTCACTGACGCCGTAGTCCCAGCCGGCGCCGGGCAGTTCACCCGGCCACCGGGTCCGGCCGAGCCGATGGCGCAACTCGTCGAGGTCGGCCTGCGGGACGTCGATGCGGAAGGGATCCATGCGGCTACCGTTTCGTGCTTCGAGGACAGTGGCGGTCCTCGAGCGTTCGGCAGGCGACGCATCCGATCGGCTCAGGTGTGCGTGCCGCCGTCGATGCGGATTTCCGTGCCCGTGATGAACTTCCCGTCCTCCGACGCCACCATCGCCACGACCCCCGCCACCGTCTCCGGGCCCGCCACCGCGTTGCCCACCTCCGTCGTGTGGTCCGTCGGCAGGATCGGCAGCAACCGCCCGAACAGCGAGAAATCGACGTCCGACGGCAGCCAGCTCGCCGCCGAGTCCGTGATTCCGCTCTTCACGCTGCCCGGTGCGATGCTCACCGCCCGCAGCCCCTGCTTGCCGTACTCCAGCGCCAGCGAGTGCGTGAACGCCTGGATCCCGCCCTTGCTCGCGCAGTACGCCGCCATGTACGGGTGTGCGAACGATGCCGATGTCGAACTGAAGTTCACCACCACGCCGTGCGAAGACGCCAGCAGCGCCGGCAATGCCGCGCGCGTCACCAGGAACGTGCCCGTCAGGTTCACCGCCAGCACCCGGTTCCACGACTCCAGCGACGTCTCGTGCGTGTGCGACGCCAGCAGGATCCCCGCCGCGTTGACCACCACGTCGAGGCCCCCGAGCGCGTTGACCGCCGAAGTCACCCCGAACTCCACCGAGGCCTCGTCGGCCACGTCCATGACGTACGTCGTCAGGCCGCCGAGCGGCGCGGCCTTCTGGGTCTCGATCAGCCCCTCTTCGGAGACGTCCGTGCCGATGACCTGGGCACCCTCCTCCATCAGGCGGAACGTGGTGGCCCGGCCGATGCCGGAGCCGGCACCGGTGACCAGGATTCGGCGATCGCGCAGGCGTTCCATGGCGATCACCGTAGCCAAGAAACTACGGCGCGGGCACCCTCTCCGGCTCCGGCGGCGGGCCCGGGGGTGTCCCGTCGCCGAACGGGCGGCCGCCCAGCTGCTCGCGGCCGTGCGCGGTGAGCCAGCCCGACGTGTCCGGCCCGAGCGGCACGATGCCGGTCGGGTTCACGTTCTTGTGCACCACGTAGTAGTGCTCCTTGATCTGCGGGAAGTCGATCGTGTCGCCGAACCCGGGCGTCTGGAACAGGTCGCGCGTGTACGCCCACAGCACCGGCAGCTCGGTCAGCTTCTGCCGGTTGCACTTGAAGTGGCCGTGGTAGACCGCGTCGAACCGGACGAGCGTCGTGAACAGCCGGACGTCGGCCTCGGTGATCGTGTCGCCGACGAGGTAGCGCTGGTCCGCGAGCCGCTCGGACAGCCAGTCCAGCCGGGCGAACAGCTTGCGGTACGAGTGCTCGTACGCCTCCTGGGAACGCGCGAAGCCGCACTGGTACACCGCGTTGTTGACGTCGGTGAACACCTTCTCGGCGACGTCGTCGATCTCGTCGCGCAGCTTCTCCGGGTACAGCTCCGGCGCACCCGAGCGGTGGTACGCGGTCCACTCGGTCGACATGTCCAAAGTCATCTGCGCGAAGTCGTTGGTGACGACCTGGCCGCTCGGGACGTCGACGAACGCCGGCACCGTGATGCCGCGCGGGTACTCCGGGTCGCGCTTGAAGAACGCCTCCTGCAGCCGCTCGATGCCGAGCACCGGGTCGCGGCCACCCGGGTCGAGGTCGAAGCTCCAGCTCCGCTCGTCGTGCACCGGCCCGGCGATGCCCATCGACAGCACCGGCTCCAGGCCGAGCAGCCGCCGGACGATCACCGCGCGGTTCGCCCACGGGCACGCCCGCGCCACGACCAGCCGGTAGCGGCCGGGCTCGACCGGCCAGCCGTCGCGGCCGTCGGCGGTGATGCGGTCCGGGAGGTAGTTCAGGTCCCGCTTGTACTCGCCCTCGTCGCTCATCGGCGTCCTCAGCAGTCGTCGGTCGGGGGAGCGGCGTCCAGCGCCGCGGCCAGCCGGGCCAGCACCGGCCCGGCCGTGCGGATGTCCTCGGCGCTCAGGTGGTCGAACACCGAAGCCCGCACGCGGGCGAGGTGGCTCGGGTAGGCCGCCTCCAGTCTGGCCAATCCCGCGTCGGTCAGCACGGCGTTGGACGCGCGGCCGTCCTCGGCGCACTTGCGCTTCTCGACCAGGCCACGCCGGGTGAGGTCGTCGACGACGCGGCTGATCCGGCTCAGCGAGAGCCCGGTGGTCGTGGCCAGCATCGAGATGCGGAGCAGGCGGCCGGGTGCTTCGGACAGCGCGACCAGCACGCCGTAGTCGGTGATCGCGAGACCGGTCTCGGGCAGGAACTGGTCTTCGAGCGCTCGCGGCAGCGCGGTCGTGATGCGCATCAGCGCCCGCCAGAAGGGAGCTTCGTCGAGATCGAGCGCGTACCGTTCACCCATACAGGCGAGTGTAGCCAATGCTTGCTTGCGCAACCAGTGAAAGTGAGTACAGTCTTGTTGAACCCTCAATCACTTGGGGGCGCCACCACGAGGAGATGACTGAGAGCCATGACCAGCGCGACCACCTACCCCCAGCTGACCGGTGAGTACACCCTGGACCCCGCCCACTCGCGGATCGGGTTCGTCGCCCGGCACGCCATGGTGACCAAGGTCCGCGGCAGCTTCAACGAGTTCACCGGAACCGCGACGATCGACGGTGACGCCCCGGAGAAGTCGTCCGCCCAGGTCACCATCCAGGCGCACAGCATCGACACCCGCAACGCGGACCGCGACGGGCACCTGAAGAGCAATGACTTCCTGTCGATGGACGAGTACCCCACGATCACCTTCACCACCACCGAGATCAAGCAGACCGGCGACACGTCGTTCGACGTCACCGGCGACCTGACGGTCAAGGACGTCACCCGTTCGGTGACCATTCCGTTCGAGTTCGAGGGCTCCGCGAAGGACCCGTTCGGCAACGACCGGATCGGTTTCGAAGGCTCCACCACGATCAGCCGCAAGGACTACGGCATCACCTGGAACGCCGCCCTCGAGACCGGTGGCGTGCTGGTGAGCGACAAGGTCACCCTCGAGTTCGAGATCTCCGCGATCAAGAACGCCTGACTTCGGGAGCGGGAGCCGGTCTCAGCGCCGGTTCCCGCTCGCCCGCAGGTTTTCGATCCCGACGTCGAGCGCCGCTTCCAGGTGGTCGATGCGGCCGGTCGACAGCATCACCACCACGCCGCCCTGCAGTCCCGCCAGCAGGGCGGCCGCCGTGCGTTCGGTGTCGAGGTCCGCGCGCACCTCGCCCGCGTCCTGCAGCCGGCGAATGCCCGCTTCGAGCTCGTCCTGCCAGCTGCGCAGCAGCTCGGTCACCACGGCCTGCGCCCCCGGCGTCGCCCGGCCCAGCTGGGAGATCAGCACGTTGAGCGGGCAGTACTGGCCGCGCTCGCGGTAGTGCGAGACGACCGTGTCGCGCCAGCGCCGCCAGGCCGCCCACGAGTCCAGCTCGCCCAGCTGCGGCTGCTGGGCCGCCATCACCTGCGTCGCCTCGAACCGCGCGACTTCCAGCAGGAGCTCTTCCTTGCCCTCGGGGAAGTAGTGGAAGAGCTGGCTCTTGCTGGTGGCGGTGCGCGCGCGGATGTCGTCGAGGGTCGTGACGGCGACGCCGCGCTCGCGGATCTCCGCCGCGGCGCCCTCAACGATCCGCTGCCGCGTCGCGGCGCCCTTCCGGGTCAGGGTTGGACTCACTAGTCCACTTTAAACCGGTGTCGCGGACGTCGGCCACCACGGGACAATCCGGGCGTGTCCTGGTGGGTCCTCCTCTACGCCGCCGTCGCCGCGTGCCTGGTGACGGCGTGGCTGGTCGTGCGCCGGGACCGGTATGCCGAGCTGACCGCCGGACCCGTGATCGCCGGCTCCGACACCGAGCGGAAGGTCTCCGCCGACGATCGTGACGTCCGCTTGGCCGCCGTGCGCGAGTTCGCCGAGCGGGCGGACCGGGACCCGTCGCTGCGCCAGGACTTCGTCGATCGATTCGTCGACCAGCTGGGACACGGCTGGCGTGAGACCGGGTCCTGGCCGGCCGAGCTGTGGCCGGTACTGCTGGCGCGCCTGCGTCGAGGTTCGCGGCTGTTCTGGCCGGGGATGGACCTGCACGTGCCGCCGATGGTGCTCCATGACGTGGACCTGCGCGGCTGCGAACTCCGCGACGCGACTTTCCGCAACGTCCGCTTCGCCGGTACCGCCCGGTTCAGCGGCGCGGTGTTCACGCGTTCGGTCAGCTTCGAAGGATCCTGCTTCGCGCGCCACGCGTTGTTCCGCGGCACCTCTTTCGAGGCGGGCGCCGACTTCGAGAAGGTCACCTTCACGGGCTCGGCCTCGTTCACCGAGGCCACCGCCGATGGCGAAGTGTGGTTCGACGGGGCCCGGTTCTCGGCTCACACCGACTTCTCCGGAAGCGCGTTCGCGGACGTGTCGTTCGCTGACGTGGGCTTCGCGGGCCGGACGTCCTTCCGCGACGCCCGCTTCGCCGACGCCTTCTTCGGCGGAGCGCGGTTCAGCGGGCACGCCGACTTCACCGGGACCACGGCCGAGCGGTTCCGCTTCCCGCGGGCGCGCGCCCGCACGGATGTGTATGTGCGACGCACCTGGCCGCCGGGCTGGACTCTCGGACCGCCGTCCCCGCGCAAGCCGGGTCACTGGGCCGAGGTCGTGATCGGCACCTCCGCGCCGTCGCGGAGGAAGACCGGGATCCGCTCGGGCGGAGCGGCCGCCTCGACCCAGCCGCCGCCGTCGTGACGCGCACCCGTCACCGCGTCCGTCCACACCGCACCCGCCGGCAGATACACGCGCCGAGAGGTCACACCCGGCGAGAGGACCGGGGCCACCAGCACGTCCGGGCCCAGCAGGAACTGATCGGAGACGTCCCAGGAAACGGCGTCCCCGGGGAAGTCGACGAACAGCGGCCGCATCGGGGGGATGCCCTGCTCGTGCGCCACGCGCATCTGCTCCATCAAGTACGGCCGCAGCCGCTCCCTCAGCCTCAGCGACTCCACGATCGAGGAGTACGCCGCATCGCCGTAGGCCCACACCTCGTTGGGGCCGCCGGTCATCGCCGGGCCGAACGGCGGCCGCGGGTCGCGGAAGCCGTGCAGGCGGAACAGCGGGCAGAACACCCCGTACTGGAACCACCGGACCAGCAGTTCCCGGTAGGAGTCCGACGCCGGGTCGCCGCCGTGGAAGCCGCCGATGTCCGTGGTCCACCACGGAATCCCGGCCAGCGCCACGTTCAGCCCCGCGCGCACCTGCGCCCGCAGTGACTCCCACGTCGCCCCGACGTCGCCCGACCACAGCGCCGCCCCGAACCGCTGGCTGCCCGCCCACGCCGACCGGCTCAGCAGCACCACCTCGTCGTCGCCTTCGGCACGGATGCCGTCGTGGAACGTCTGCGCGTTCGCCTGCGGGTAGAGGTTGAACACCTCCGACCCCGGGCCGGCGTGGAAGCCGAGGTTGTGCGGGTGGCCCGGCTGGATCTCCGGCTCGTCGCCGTCCAGCCACCACGCGCGCACGCCCAGGTCGTAGTAGTTCTCCTTGACCTTGCCCCAGACGAACTGCCGCGCCGCGGGGTTGGTCGCGTCGTAGAACGCCACCGGCATCTCGACGTCGAAACCCTTGTCCTTCCACGGCGCGTGTGCCGGGACGCCGTTCTCGGCGGCGACCAGGAGACCCCGTTCGTGCAGGGCCCGGTAGTTGGAAGACAGCGGGCTCACCGACGGCCACACCGACACCATCAGCTTGACGCCGAGGTCGTCGAGCTCCCGCACCATCGCGGCCGGGTCCGGCCACTCGGCCGGGTCGAACCGCCAGTCGCCGAGGTGGGTCCAGTGGAAGAAGTCCGCCACGATCACCGACAGCGGCAACCCGCGTCCGTGGTACTCGCGCGCCACGGCCAGCAGCTCCTCCTGCGTGCGGTAGCGCAGTTTCGACTGCCAGAAGCCGGCCGCCCACTCCGGCAGCATCGGCGCGTACCCGGTCGCGTCGGCGTAGTGGCCGAGGATCTCCCGGGGGCCGGCGCCGGTGGTGACCCAGTAGTCGAGCTGGCGGGCGTCGTCGGCGACCCAGCGGGTGCCGTTGGTGGCCAGCTCGACCCGGCCGACCGCCGGGTTGTTCCAGAGGAACCCGTACCCGCGGCTGGAGAGCAGGAACGGCACCGACACCTCGGCGTTGCGCTGCACCAGGTCGAGCACCAGGCCCTTCTGGTCGAGCCGGCCGTGCGTGTGCTGCCCGAGGCCGTAGACCCGCTCGTCTTCGTAGGCGGTGAACCGCTGTTCGAGGCGGCCGTACCCGTTTCGGGACGGCATGAACAGCCGCGCGCCGGGCCACCAGAAGTGCGCGCGCTGCTCGGCCAGCAGCTCCTCGCCGGTGTCCGTCCGGACGAACTTCAGCTGCGCGTCGATCCCGGTGTCGGTGTCGGCGATCTCGACGATCGCGGTGAGCGCGCCGTTGACGACCCGGCCGGTGCGCTCCTCGACCGACGCGGTCGCGGCGGACGGCTTCGCGGGCAGCAGCGCGCCCGGGACGTCGTCGATGATCCGGTGGCGTCCCGCGCGCACGCGCAGGCTGCCGTCGCCCCACGGCTCGACGCGCAGCACCTCGTGCCGCACGGTGACCTCGAGCGAGCGGCCGTCTTCGGACGTGATCACGCGGGTCTCCTTAGTCTTTGACGGCTTAGTCTTTGACGGCGCCGCTGGTCAGCCCGGCGACGACGTACCGCTGGGCGACGACGAGCAGGACGGCCGCGGGGATCGCGGCGAGGACGGCGGTGGCCATGATCCCGTTCCAGTCGGCGGACTGGTTGCCGACGAACCGGTAGATGCCCACCGTGATCGGCTCGAACGACTGGCCGGTGGTGAGCGTGACGGCGAACAGGAAGTCCGCCCACGCGAA
Source organism: Amycolatopsis sp. NPDC114478 (assembly GCF_055633805.1). Classification (NCBI taxonomy): domain Bacteria; kingdom Bacillati; phylum Actinomycetota; class Actinomycetes; order Pseudonocardiales; family Pseudonocardiaceae; genus Amycolatopsis; species Amycolatopsis sp. NPDC114478. The sequence goes on from NZ_JBVKDO010000015.1 coordinate 163,880, forward strand.
CAGGAACGAGAACAGCCCGGCGGTGACCAGCGCGTTGCGGCTGACCGGCAGGATGATCGAGACGAACGTCCGCCAGTACCCGGCACCGTCCACACGGGACGCTTCGGTGAGCTCCTTCGGCACGGAGATCATGAACGCCCGCAGCAGGAGCACCGCGAACGGGATGGTCGCGGTCGAGTCCGCGAGCACCAGCCCGAGGTAGTTGTCGATCAACCCCAGGTTGCTGAACACGGTGTAGAGCGCGTTGGCCATCACGATGCCGGGGATCATCTGCACGATGAGCAGCACGAACACCAGCACCGGCCCGCCGCGGACCTTCAGCTGCGCGAGCGCGTACGACGCCGGGGCGGCGATCGCCAGCGACACGAGCACCGCGCCGAGCGCGACGACGACGCTGGACAGCAGGTGCGGTCCCTGCGAGGACAGCGCCTTGCGGTAGCCGTCCAGGGTGCCGCCGGTGGGGAAGAACGCCGGGTCCGGGCGCAGCAGCGCGCCGCTGGGCTGGAAGGACGCGTTGACCATCCAGTACAGCGGGAACAGCAGCACCGCGACGATCAGGACACCGAAGACCGTGCGCGGCCAGGACGAGGTCTTCATGCCGCCGCCTCGGCCAGGGTCGCCTTCGCCGAACGCAGGTACAGCAGCCCGAACACCGTCGCCACCAGGATCAGGACGTTGCCGACCGCGGCGCCCTGCCCGAACGCGAAGTCCTTGAAGGACAGGCGGTAGGACCACGTCGTGAGCGTCTGCGTCGCGTTGGCCGGGCCGCCGCCGGTGACGACCATGATCACGTCGAACACCTTGATCGTGTAGACCAGCCCGAGCATGAGCACGATCCCGGTGACCGGCCGCAGCAGCGGCCAGGTGACGTGCCGGAACCGCTGCCACGCGCCCGCGCCGTCCAGCGCCGCGGCTTCGTAGAGCGACGCGGGGATCGCGCGCAGGCCGCCGTGCAGGATGACCAGGTTGAACGGGATGCCGATCCAGACGTTGGTCAGGATCACCGCCGGCAGCGCCCAGCTCGTGCTGCTCAGCCACGGCACCGCGTCGAAGCCGACGAACCGCAGTGCCGCGTTGAGCACGCCGTGGTCCTGGTCGAACATCCACCGCCAGACCGCGCCGCTGACCACCAGCGGCAGCAGCCACGGCAGCAGGAGCAGCGACCGCAGCAACGCACTGCCCAGGAAGCGGCCGGTGAAGAACACCGCCAGCGCGAGGCCGATCCCGAACTGGAAGACGAGCGAGCCCGCGGTGAACAGCACCGTGTTGAGCGCCGCCGTCCCGAACAGCGGGTTGTCGAACACGGCCGCGTAGTTGCCGAGGCCGACGAAGGGCGCTTCGCCGGTGTAGAACGACTTCACGGTGTAGTTCTGCGTGCTCATCACGACGTTCGCGGCCAGCGGGTAGCCGAAGAACACCACGATGTAGGCCAGCGCGGGCAGCAGGAACAGCCACGCGGCGAACCGGGGCGTGCGCCGGGGTTTCCGGCCGGCGCGGGGCGAGGCCGCGACGGCCGGGGCCACCAGGGTCACGAACCGCTCGCTTGCTGCGCGGCCTTGAGGGCCTGGTCGGCGGGCTGCTTTCCGGTGAGCGCCGCCTGGAGCGCGTCGGCCAGCGCCTGGGAGACCTTCGGGTACTTCTCGCCCAGCTCGGCGGTGCGGGAGCGGGCGGTGCCGACCTCGTCGACGAACGCCTGCATCGCCGGCTGGTCCGCGCCGAACTTGGCCGCGGTGGCGGTCTTCGACGGGATGTAGGCGTGCGCCTTGCTCCACTCGAGCATGGTGGGTTCGGAGAGGATGCAGGAGAGCACCTTGCCGGCGGCCTGCTGGGTGGGCCCGCCGGTGACCGGCACGGTGCCGACCTCACCGCCGAGCGCGATCACGGGCTTCGCGCCCGCCTGCGGCACCGGGATCGGGACGACGCCGTAGTGCAGCGCCTTCTGCTCGTCCAGCCGGGCCAGGTTCCACGACCCGTTGACCATCATCGCCGCGTTGCCCGCGACGAACTGGTCGGCGACGTCGTTCTGGTTCCACGTCACCACGGACTTCGACGCCGAACCGGAGGTCACCAGGTCCGTCACGAATTGAAGCGCTTTCACGGACTGCGCCGAGTCCAATTGGGACAGTTCGGCGCCGTTGCTCCAGAAGAACGGGAGGAACTGCCAGGTGCCTTCCTCGGACGGGATCGCGGAGAAGGCGAGGCCGTACTTGCCGTCCTTGGTGAGCTTGGCCGCGGCGGCCTTCAGCTCGTCCCAGGTCTTCGGCGGCTCGACCCCGGCCGCGGTCAGGAGATCCTTGTTGTAGATCAGCGCGAGGCCGTTGACGCCGGGGGCGACGCCGTACACCTTGCCTTGGTAGGTCCCGGCCTTGACGATGCTGTCGTAGTAGCCGCCGGTGGTGATGCCGTAGGTGTCCAGCGAGGTCAGCGCGCCGGTCGCGGCGACCTGCTGCAGCGTCGGGTTGTCGGTGAAGAGCAGGTCCGGCAGCGTCTTCGAGCTCGCGCCCTGCAGGACCTTCGGCAGCATCTGGTCGGTCGGCACCTTCTGCCGCTCGATCTTGATCCCGGTCTGCGTCGCACACGCGTCGAGGATCTTCTGCCACGCCGCCGAACCCTGCTCGTCGGCGTAGTAGTCGAGCTCGGTGATCGACGACGCGGGCCGGGTGCCGTTCGACGAGGAGGGTGGCGCGGGACTGGGGCTGCACGCGGCGAGCAAAGCGGCACTCGCGGCCAGGATCAGGGCGCGACGGGGTAGGGACATGGTGATCCTCCTACGACGCTGGAGCAGAACCGGTCAGGTACTGCGCGGCGCGGCGGTGCTGTCGCGCCGGGTGAGCCGGGGTCCGAGCAGCCGGACCTCGGGCGTGGTGTGGCCGGCGAGCCGGCGCATGGTCATCTCGACGGCCTGGGCCCCGACCTCCTCGGCCGGGATGGCGACCGTGGTCAGCGCGACCGCGTGCTGCGCGGCCATGGTGTCCGGGCAGACCGCGACGACGGAGATGTCCTCGGGCACCCGCAAGCCGCGGTGGCGCAGATCCGAAAGCAGGCCGGGGAGCACGGCCTCGTTGTGCACGACCAGGCCGGTCAGGTCCGGGTCGGCGGCGAGCAGCTCGTCGAGGCAGGCGCTCACCGCTTCGTAGGAGTGGGCGCACGGCCGGTTCGTCGCGCGCACGTCGTGGCTCTTCGCGGCGTCGTCGAACCCGCGCAGGAACCGCGTCGCGTAGCTCGTGCCGCGCCGGTAGACGGCGGGGGAGGGGCCGATCAGCGCGATCGAGCGGTGGCCGAGGTCGGCCAGGTGCGCGACGCACGCCGAGCCGGCGGCGGTGAAGTCCAGGTCCACGCAGCTCAGCCCGGCCGGGTGGTCCGGCACGCCGATGAGCACCACCGGCAGGTCGAGCGCGATGAGCATCGGCACCCGCGGGTCGGCGGCTTCGACGTCCATCACCATCAGCGCGTCGGCGATCGCCGACGACGCCACCCGCTGCAGCGCCGCCGGGCCTTCGTCCTTCGTCAGCAGCAGCAGGTCATGGTCGTGCGCGCGGGCCGCGGTGACCGCCGAGGCGACGAACTCCATCACCACGGCGACGTTGAGGTCCGTGCGCAGCGGCACGACCAGGGCGAGCACGTTCGTCTTGCTGCTGGCGAGCGCCCGGGCCCCGGCGTGCGGGTGGTAGCCGAGCTTGCGGATACTCTCCTCGACCAGCCGCCGGGTCTTGGGCGAGATCGAGCGCTTGCCGCTGATCACGTACGACACCGTGCTGGGGGCCACGCCCGCCGCCGTCGCGACGTCGTTGATCGTGACCACGGGCGGCCTCCTGGGGACGCGGAGCGGAAGTGGCGTCGAAGCGCATCGACGATGGCACGAAGGTAGAAGACCCCGGTCCGAAACACAAGCAGTGATTTGCCCGCCGCGGGAATTCGATTCCCATTCGACGATCGCCTCTTCGTCGAATTCGTCGAACGCCGCTGATGGTGCCTCCGCGCCCAGCTCAGTGGCCGATTTCCGGGCGGGGCCGGATCGTCTGGGAGCGTGTCCAGAAAGTCTTGACCTCGTGCTCACACGACTGTAATAGTCGTCACCATCCTCACCTTCGACGCGAATGTTCCGCGCCGCACTGTCGAAACGATTCGACGATTCCGGGAGGCCGTTCGTGCGCCAGTCCCCGCTCCGCCGCGCCCTCGTCCCGGTGGTGGCCGCCACCCTGCTGCTGGCCCCCGCGCCGGCGCTCGCGGCGCCCCCGCCACCGTTCCGCGATCCCGCCCTTCCCCTCGCGGCGCGGATCGACGACCTGCTGTCCCGGCTGACCGCCGACGAGAAGATCTCGCTGCTGCACCAGTACGAGCCGGCCATCCCGCGGCTGGGCATCGGGGTGTTCAAGACGGGCACCGAAGCGCTGCACGGCGTCGCCTGGTCGACCGACTACGACAACAACGGCGCGGTCGTGAAAGCCGACGGCACGGTGTTCCCACAAGCCATCGGCCTCGCGTCGACGTGGGACCCGGCCCTGGTGAAGCAGGTCGGCACGGCCGTCGGTCAGGAGGCGCGCGGGTTCAACGCGCGCAACCCGACGCTGTGGGGCCTCAACCTGTGGGCGCCGGTGGTCAACCTGCTGCGCGACCCGCGGTGGGGCCGCAACGAGGAGGGCTACTCCGAGGACCCGCACCTCACCGGCGCGCTCGCGACCGCGTACGGCCACGGTATCCAGGGCGACGACCCGCGCTACCTGCAGGCGGCTCCGACGTTGAAGCACTACCTCGCCTACAACAACGAGGTCAACCGGGACACGAGCAACTCCTCGGTGCCGCCGAAGATCCTCCACGACTACGACGAGCAGGCGTTCAAGATCCCGCTGCAGGCCGGCGCGGCCAACGCCGTGATGCCGTCGTACAACCTGGTCAACGGGCGGCCGAACACCGTCAGCCCGAACCTCGGTGGGCTGCTCCGCAAGTGGGCGCCGCAGGACATCGCCGTCGTCAGCGACGCCGGTGCGCCGTCCAACCTGGTCGACTCGGAGAAGTACTACGCCACCAAGGCCGAAGCCGACGCGGCGGCGATCAAGGCCGGGCTCGACAGCTTCACCGACAACGACACCAACGGCTCGATCACCGTCGAAGCGGTCAAGGAAGCGCTGTCCCGCGGGCTGCTGACGATGGCCGACGTCGAAAAGGCCGACCGGCACCTGCTGTCGCTGCGGTTCCGGCTCGGCGAGTTCGACCCGCCGGGCCGCAACCCGTACGCGAAGATCACCCCGGCGGTCATCAACTCACCCGAGCACCAGGCGCTCGCCCGCAAGGTGGCGGACGAGCAGGTCGTCCTGCTGCGCGACAACGCGAACGCGCTCCCGCTCGACGCGGCGAAGAAGAAGGTCGCGGTCGTCGGCCCGCTGTCCGACACGCTGTACGAGGATTGGTACAGCGGCGCGATGCCGTACCGCGTCACGCCGAAGCAGGGTATCGAGGAACGGCTCGGGACCGCGGTGGCCTCGTCCGAAGGCGTCGACCGGATCGCGCTCAAGGACCTCACGACCGGCCGCTACCTGACAGCGCCCGCCGCGCCCGGCAAGGTGACCGCGGGTGGAACCACCGCCGGGAAGGCGGAGTCCTTCGACGCCTACGACTGGGGCGCGGGCAAGAACACCTTGCGTGCGGCGGCGAACGGCAAGTTCCTCAGCTACTCCGGCGGCGCTCTTGTGGACGACGTCGACCAGCCCGCCGGCTGGTTCGTGCAGCAGCAGCTCAAGCTCGACCCGCAACCGGACGGCAGCTACGTGCTCGAGTACGCGGGCAACGAGGTGACCGAGCCGTGGTTCGGCCCGAACCGCTTCGCCGTCGTCGGCGCGGACGGGGTCCTGACGATCTCCTCGCCGGACGCGGCGCACGCGACGAAGTTCGGCCGCGAGGTGCTGAGCAGCGGCGTCGCGTCGGCGGTCGCGGCTGCGAAGGGCGCAGACACGGCGGTGGTCGTGGTCGGCAGCATGCCGTTCATCAACGGCCGCGAGGCGAACGACCGGACGAGCACCGCTTTGGCGCCGGGGCAACGGGCGTTGATCGAGGCGGTTTCGCGGGTCAACCCGCACACGGTGGTCGTGGTGGAGAACAGCTACCCGACGACGGGCTGGGACACGCTGTCGGTGCCGGGGATCGTCTGGACGAGCCACGCGGGCCAGGAGACCGGGCACGCGGTCGCGGGCGTGCTGTTCGGCGACGTCAACCCGAGCGGGCGGCTGACCCAGACGTGGTACGCCTCCGACGCGGGGCTGCCGAGCATCCTCGACTACGACATCGCGAAGACGGGGATGACGTACCAGTACTACCAGGGGAAGCCCTTGTACCCCTTCGGTTATGGGCTCAGTTACACGGGCTTCCGGTACGGCGCGGTGCACGCTTCGCGGTCCGGTTCGTCCGTGCGGGTCAGCGTCGAGGTGACGAACACGGGTAGCCGCGCGGGGACCGACGTCGTCCAGCTGTATTCGAAGGAGTCCGGCGTGCAGAGGTTGCGTGACTTCTCCCGCGTGACGCTTTCCCCGCACGAGACGCGGACGGTCCGGTTCGAGGTTCCGTTGGCGGATCTGGCTTCCTGGGACGTCTCACGTGACCGGTCGGTGGTGGCGCAGGGGTGGTACGACTTCTCCGTGGGCCGCAACGCTTCGGACTTGTCGGCGGCGCAGGCGGTGTTCGTGCCGGGGGAGCGGGCCGAGCCCCGCGACCTGAGCCGTCCGACCCAGGCGCAGAACTTCGACGACTACGCCGGAACGACGTTGACGGACACGTCCAAGACGTCGGGCACCTCGGTCGCGGCGGTGGCCGGGAGCTGGCTGGCGTACCGAGACGTCGCGCTGAACGGCCCAGCGCGCTTCACGGCGTCGGTGTCCACAGTGGAGTCAGGGCGGGTCACGGTGCGTTTGGACTCGCCGACGGGCCGGGTCTTGGGCACGGCGCCGGTGACGTCGACGGGGGACCGGTACGAGTACACGACGGTGACGGCGGCGTTGGCGAAGGCGACCGGCCGCCACGACGTCTACCTGACGTTCGACGGACCGGTGAACCTGGCGACGTTCTCACTGCGGTGACTAGGGTTTCCGGCCTACCCCGGCGTACGGCAGCGAATTGATCGCGGGGTCGTCGGACATGTCGCCGGCTCCCTCGGGCCTCCACATTGCGCAGCCGACCACGCCGGGTTCGACCACCTCGAAGCCGTCGAAGAAGGTGAGGACCTCGTCGTGGGTTCGGGGGACCGGCTGGTTCTGCTGGTCCTGGTTGTTCTTGTACACCTCGACCGCCTCGTCGAGGTGGTCCGACTCCGAATCCGCCGCCACGTGCGTGATCGCCAGGAAGCTGCCCGGGGCCAAGCGGTCGCGGTAGCGGGCCAGGATGGCCGCCGGGTCCCACGAGTCGGGGACGAAGTGCAGCAGCAGCAACATGAACACGCCGACCGGCTGGTCGAGGTCCAGCAGCTCGGCCGCTCCTTCGAAGACGTCGTTGGCGTCGCGCAGGTCGGCCTGCAGCACCGTGCAGCGGTCGTTGTCCTGCAGCAGCAGGCGGCTGTGCGCCACGGCGACCGACTCGCGGTCGACGTACACCACGCGGCACGACGGGTCCGCCTGCTGGACGATCTCGTGCAGGTTGCCCGCGGTCGGGATCCCGGAGCCGATGTCGAGGAACTGCCGGACGCCGGAGGCGACCATGAACTTCGCCGCGCGGCGCAGGAACGCGCGGTTGAGGCGGGCCGCGTCGCGCACGCCCGGCATGATCTCGAGGATCTGCTCCCCGAGCGCGCGGTCGGCGGCGAAGTTGTGGTCGCCGTCGAGCCAGAAGTCGTACACCCGCGCCGGGTTCGGCACCGTGGTGTCGATCTCCGGCGGTACCCAGCTCAGCTCCCCGGTCACGGGACCTCCCACCCCTCGCGCTCCTCGGAGTGGGCGAGTGTAGCCCCCTCCTCCGTTCGTGTGGACTCGTGCTCGAGCGCATCCCCGCGCCGCTAGGGTGTTCCGGTCGCGAGGAGACGAGGCCATGACGAACGTTCCCGGCCGGTGGCCCGTGCTCGGGCACACGGTGTCCCTGCTGCGCGACCCGCTGAAGCTCTTCACTTCCCTTCCGGCGCACGGAGACGTCGTCGAACTCCGCCTCGGCCCGCTGCCGGTGCACGTGGTCACAACGCCCGAACTCTCGTGGCGGGTCCTGGCCACCGACGCCGACAAGTTCGACAAGGGCCTGGTCTTCGACAAGATGCGCCCGCTCTTCGGCGACGGCCTCGCCACCTCCAACGGCGAGCTCAACCGCCGTCAGCGCCGCCTGGTCATGCCCGCGTTCGGCCGGACGCGGATCGCGGGCTACGCCGACACCACGATCACGAAGCTGGCCGACGAGCTGGCCGGCTCCTGGCGGCCCGGCGAAGTCGTCCAGTTCGACAAGCGGATGCAGGACCTCGTCCTCACCATCGCCGGGCAGACGCTCTTCTCGACCGCGCTCGGCGACGAAGCACTCGCGGAAATCCGGCGTTCCATCCCGATCATGCTGAAATACGTGCTAATCCGGGCGTTCTCTCCGAAATTCGTGGAAAAGATGCCGATTCCCGCGAATCGCGAGTTCGACGCCGCGGCCACGCGGTTGCGCGAAGTGATCGGCGAAACCGTGGTCACCGCCCGGAAAGACGGCGCCGACCACGGCGACCTGCTGTCGATGCTGCTGCTGGCCCGCGACGAGGACACCGGCGAAGGCATGTCCGACCGGCAGGTGCACGACGAGGTCATCACGATCCTCGCCACCGGCGCCGAGACCACCGCCGTCGCGCTGGCCTGGTTCTTCCACGAGCTCGGGCAGCACCCGGAGGTCGAACGCCGGTTCCACGCGGAGGTCGACGACGTCCTCGGCGGGCGGCCCGCGCGTTTCGAAGACCTCCCGGATCTGGTGTACACGCACCAGATCGTCAACGAGATCGTCCGCCGCACGCCGCCGCTGATCCTCATGCGCCGCGCGCGCGAGGACGTCGAGCTGGGCGGGGTCACCATCCGCGCGGGCAGCGAGGTCGCCGTCAGCCAGCACACGCTGCACCGGGACCCGCGCTGGTTCCCGGACCCGGACCGGTTCGACCCGGACCGCTGGGCCCCCGGCGAGACCGCGGAACTCCCGAAGGGCGCCTACATCCCGTTCGGCGCCGGCGCGCGGCTGTGCCCGGGCCACGTGTTCGCGCCGACGGAGATCGGCATCGTCGCCGCCACGATCGGGGCGCGCTGGCGGCTGGTCCCGGTGCCGGGCAAGAAGGTCTGCGCGCAGCTCAAAGCCACCATGCAGCCGAACCGGCTGCCGATGACCGTGGTGCCGCGCGGGACCTGACGGTACGCGTCCGGCTACCAGGTGTAGTGTTCCCGAGTTCCTTCACCTGTCCGAGTCCAGAGGGAGTGCGGCGTGAAGCTGCCCGTCAAGGTGACGTCTGCCTTGTTCGCCTGCGGTGTCCTGCTCGCCTCGCTGACGGCCGCGATGCCCGCCGAGGCGGCCGCGATCTCCTGCGGCGACACGGATCTCCCGGTCACCGGCCCCGCCCTGCCCCCGCTGGTGCCGGGCGCGCCGGCGACGGTGCACGGCCGGCTCTGCCTGCCGGCGGGTGACGCCCCGGACACGGTCCAGCTGCTCGTGCACGGCGGGACGTACAACAGCGCGTACTGGGACCTGCCGTACCAGCCCGACCGCTACTCCTACCAGCGCGACATGGCCGCGCACGGCTACGCGACCTTCGCCGCCGACCAGCTCGGCGCCGGGGCCAGCAGCCACCCGCTCAGCCTGCCGCTGTCGGTCTGGGCGGCGGCCGAGTCGATGCACGAGGTGGTCGGCCACCTGCGGGCCGGGCACGTCGGCGGCGTGCCGTTCGCGAAGGTCGTCATCGTCGGGCACTCGGTCGGGTCCGGGGTGGTCGCGGTCGAGGCCTCGACCTACCACGACGTCGACGGCGTCGTCCTCACCGGCATCACGCACCTGCCCGCCCTGCCGGTGCTGGCGCTCGGCGCGGCGCTCGGCCTGCAGCCCGCGCTGCTCGACGGGCAGCTCGGCCGGCTGGGTAGCGACCCGCTCTACTTCACGACGAAACCGGGCGCGCGGGCCGGGTTGTTCTACGCGGCGGGCGATGCCGACCCGGGCGTGATCGCCGCCGACGAGGCGACCAAGGACCAGGTTTCGGTGCCGGGGATGGGCACGGTCGCGTTGTTCGGGATCGTGCTCCCGGCGACGAAGGGAATTACCGTACCGGTTTTCCAGGTGGTGGGGGAAAAGGACGTCCTTTTCTGCGGGCTGCTCGCCCTGCGTGACTGTTCGGACGCCGGCGTGCTGCGCGCGCAGGAGGCGCCGTATTACGCCGATCCGTCGAACTTGTCGATGTACGTCCTGCCGGGTGCCGGTCATTCCGTTGCGTTGCACGCAAACGCGGCGGACTACCGCGACGCCACCCGGTCGTGGCTGCGGGATCGCCTGGCGATCGCTCCGCAGGGTTATCACTCGATTGGATGAATGCTGTTTCGTGCGCCGGACACAATTTCGCGCCAAGATATATCGGCTACCCCGACCGGAGTTTACTGAGCCCCAGGACAGGCTGAGGTGACCGCTCCCCATCCCCGTGGTGACGACCCGCGGAAGAAGCCGTCCGCCGAACGCGCGGCGAGACGGCTCGGCACGCTCGCCCGCAAATGGGGTTACCTGATCTCCACCACCGCGTACCTGCCGCACACGCCCGAGGAGATCGAGCGCGAGCTGGCAGTGCTGGTCGGCAGGCTGTTCGACGCGGTCGCGAGCGAACCGCCGGACCTCGGCGAGGCCGCCGCCGCGGGCGGACGGCTCGTCGAGCTGCGCTGCGTGGGCGCGGAAAGCCTGCGCCGCACCCTCGAAGTGCTCGGCAAGGCGCTGCTGCGCGAGCCGGAGCTGCGGCACGTCGACGGGCTGGCCGAGCGCGTGGTGCTGGTGCTCGGCGCGCTCAGCTCGGGCTACGGCGAGATGCTGCGCGAAGACATCCAAAAGCGCCAGGAAGGCCTGAGCCGGGCGCTGCTGAAGGTCGAGCAGGAGACGCGCCAGAAGCAGGTCATCACGCGCGCGCAGTTCGAAGAGGTGTTCGCGGGTTCGGCCAGCGGCGTCGCGCTCACCGAGCTGGACGGCCGGGTGCTGCGGGCCAATGCGGCGCTCGCCAAGACGCTCAACCGCACTCCCGCCGAGATCGCCTCGATGACGCTCTTCGACCTGGTCCACCCGGACGAGGTCGAGCAGCTGCGGGAGTCCTACGCCGAACTCGTGGCCGGCCGGCTGCACCGGCTGCGCGTCGGACGCCGGCTCGTCGGCCGGGACGGCGAGCCGATGTGGGCGACCTTCGCCGCGTCGGTCGTCCGCGACGCCCTCGGCACGCCCCGGCAGCTGATCACCATCGTCGACGACGACACCGAGGTGTCGCTGCTGCAGCGACGGCTGTCGCACCAGGCCCTGCACGACGTGCTCACCGGGCTGCCGAACCGCCAGTTCTTCAGCACCCGCCTGGAAACCCTGCTGCGCGACGCCGACGCGGCCCGCGGCGTCACGCTGTTCCACCTCGACCTCGACGGCTTCTCGCAGATCACCGGCGGCCTCGGCCAGGACCTGGGCGACCGGGTGCTGCGCGGCGTCGCGGCGAAGCTGAAGGCGGTGTTCGACGGCGAAAAGGCGCTCGTGGCGCGCCTCGGCGGCGACGAGTTCGGCGTGCTGGTGCAGAACACGGCCGAGACGCCGGGCGTGCTGACGCTCGTCCGGAAGATCACCCACGAGCTCGCGGAGCCGGAGTACGTCGACGGGCACCGCGGGGTCGCGGTGTCGGCCAGCATCGGCGTCGTCCACCGGCCGCCGCGCGACATCTCCCCGGCCGAGCTGCTGCGCGCGTCGGACCTGACGCTGCGGCGCGTCCAACGGGCCGGCAACCAGTGGGGCCTGTTCGACCGCGAGCTGGACCGCCGCGACCGCCACGACTTCGGCCTCGCCGCGGCGATGGCGGGCGCGTGGGAGAACGGCGAGATCGAGGTCCGCTACCGCCCGCTGGTGGACGCGCGGGACGGCGCGGTCCGGGGCGTCGAGGCGCGGCTGCGCTGGAACCACCCGGCCGAAGGCGTTCTGTCGCACGAGACGTGCGTGCGGCTGGCGGGCGAGACGGGCCTGGCGCTGCCGCTGGGCACGTGGCTCCTGCGCACGGCGGCCGAGCGCGTCGTGGCGGCCGGCGTCACCGTGCCGCTGACCGTCGAGCTGGCCGCGCACCAGGCCGCCGACCCCGAGCTGGTCGGCGAGATCCGCGGGGTGCTGGAATCCACCGGCCTGGAGGCGGACCGGCTGCGACCCGGCTTCCCGATGGCTTCGCTGACGGCGGCGACCGGGGACGCGGCGGACAACCTCAAGGTGCTGGCCGAAATCGGCGTGGGCGCCGAGATCCACGAGTTCGGCGACGTCACGTGCCTGACGGAGTTCCCGGCCCGCGCGGTCCGCGTGGCGGCGCACATCGCCGAGCGGCGTGAACACCCGCTGGTGGAGCACGCGCTGACGGCCCTGGTCGACGCGGCCCACCTGGCCGGCGCCGAAGTCGCCGTCACCGGAGTCGCGACCGAGGAAGAGGCCGGGTGGTGGCGCGAGCGCGGTGCGGACCGGATGTGCGGCCCGCTGTTCGCCGCGCTGCCGGACGGCCTGCCGTCCTGAGGGTTCAGATCCGGACCAGCACCTCGTCGAGGGACTTGCGCCGCAGGTCCGGCACCACGCAGTCGTCGGCCGGGTAGCCGACCGGGATCACCGCGAACGCCTTTTCGTTGCGGGGCCGGCCGAGCAGCTCGCCGAGGAACCGCATCGGCGACGGCGTGTGTGTCAACGCCGCCAGCCCGGCGACCTGCAACGCCGTCAGCAGCATGCCGACCGCGATGCCCACCGACTCGTCGACGTAGTAGTGCTTGCGGACGCCGCCGTCGTCGTCGAGGGCGAACCGTTGCTGGAACACGACGATCAGGTACGGCGCGTCGGTCAGGTGGGGCTTCACCGCGTCCGTGCCCAGCGGCCGCAGCGCGTCGAGCCACGCCTCGCCGAGCCGGCCGTCGTAGGAGATCCGTTCCTCCGCCTCGGCGGCCTCGCGGAGCCGCCGGCGCACGTCGGGATCGGTGACGAGGACGAACGTCCACGGCTGCTGGTGCGCCCCGCTGGGGGCCGTGGACGCCACCGCGATCGCGTCGAGCACCGCGCGTTCGGGGACCGGGTCGGGGGAGAACATCCGGACCGACCGCCGCGCCTCCATCCGCTGCCGCAGCGCGGCGGCCTGGGCGAGCGCTTCGTCGTCGGGCAGCCGGGCGGGCCGGTAGGGGACGGGGTGGAAGGTCATGTCCGGATTGTGGCGGGGGACACGCCTGCGGCAGCAGGGCCGAACGTGCGATTTACGACGCAGACGCGTTCGATATACGGACAGTAAGGTGATCCTTGCTTTGTTTTTTACGCCGAACGGCACAATGTAACTAGGCCATTCGGACCTGTCGCGTGAAGTGACCTCCTCATTACCCTCCAGTAGTCAGTGGTGCCGATCACAGTCGCCGGAGGAGGCCCCATGGCGTCGCGCGTCCGAGGACCCGGCTCCGAAGACCGGCGCGAACTGCGGCTCAGGCACATCGCCGGCTGCCTGTCCTGCACCCTCAAGTGCGGGTACTGCGGGCTGCCGGTGCGGCTCACCGGACCGGGCGCGCACCCCGGTTACGGCGTGGTCGAAGAAGTCACCGGGGAACTGGTGCTGCTGCACCGGTTCTGCCGCGGCGCGCTCGGCCGCTGCGGGACGCGGGGATGCGTGCTGCGGCGCGCCCACCTCGGCCGCGCGACCGAGCAGTACGAAACCGGCCGCCGCCGTCCCGGGCGCTACCAGCGCCTCGGCGTCCGCCGGTCGGCCGACCTCGATCTGTACCGGAAACACTGGCGGGTCGCGAAGATGCGGTACGCGTGCAAGGCGTGCCGCTACTACACCGGCTCGCACTGAGCCGTTCCTTCCAGCACGTCACGGAGGACTCGTGCTCGTTCGTCTCATCCTCGGCCTGCTCATGACCGTCGTCGGCCTCGCCGTCGCCGGCAAGCGGGTGGCGTTCCTGTACCGGCTGATCAAGGCCGGCCAGCCGGACACCAAGCGGTCCGACGACCTGGGTGCCCGGCTCTTCGCGCAGGTGCGCGAGGTGTTCGGCCAGCGCAAGCTGCTGAAGTGGTCAGTGCCCGGCCTGGCGCACTTCTTCACGTTCTGGGGCTTCGTGATCCTCGCTTCGGTGTACCTCGAGGCGTACGGCGCGTTGTTCGACGAGAAGTTCGCGATCCCGTGGATCGGGCACTGGGCGGTGCTCGGCTTCCTGCAGGACTTCATCGCCGTCATGGTGGCCGTCTCGCTGGGCGTGTTCACGGTGATCCGCATCCGCAACGCCCCCGAGCGCAAGGACCGCGCGTCGCGATTCTACGGCTCGCACACCGGCGGCGCGTGGCTGATCCTCGTCATGATCTTCAACGTCGTCTGGACGATGTTCTTCTTCCGCGGCGCCTCCTCGGCGTCCGGCAACTTCCCGTACGACAACGGCGCGTACGTCTCGCTCGGCGTCGGGAACCTCCTGCGGCCGCTCGGGCACTCGACGACCGAGGTGCTCGAGACCGTCGGGCTGCTGCTGCACATCGGCGTCATGCTGGTGTTCCTGTCGATCGTGCTCTACTCCAAGCACCTGCACATCTTCGTCGCGCCGATCAACGTCTCGGCGAAGCGGCTGCCGGACGCGCTCGGCCCGCTGCTGCCGATGGAGTCCGGCGGCAAGCCGATCGACTTCGAGGACCCGGGCGAGGACGACACGTTCGGCCGCGGCAAGATCGGCGACTTCACGTGGAAGGGCATGCTCGACTTCGCCACGTGCACCGAGTGCGGCCGCTGCCAGTCGCAGTGCCCGGCGTGGAACACCGGGAAGCCGTTGTCGCCCAAGCTCGTCATCATGAACCTGCGCGACAACCTCTTCGAGGAGGCGCCCTACATCCTCGCGGGCACCGAGCACGAGGAGGCGCGCCCGCTGGTCGGCCCGGAGGCCGACGGCGGCGTCATCGACCCGGACGTGCTCTGGTCGTGCACCACGTGCGGCGCGTGCGTCGAGCAGTGCCCGGTGGACATCGAGCACGTCGACCACATCGTGGACATGCGCCGCTACCAGGTGATGATCGAGTCGGCGTTCCCGACCGAGCTGGGCGGGCTGTTCAAGAACCTGGAGACCAAGGGCAACCCCTGGGGCCAGAACAACTCCGAGCGGCTGGCCTGGACGAAGGACCTCGGCTTCGACGTCCCGGTCTTCGACGGCGAGCTTGCGGAAGACGTCGAATACGTCTACTGGGTCGGCTGCGCGGGAGCGTTCGACGACAACGCCCGCAAGACGGTCCGCGCGACGGCGGAGCTGCTGCACATCGCCGGCGTCAAGTACGTGGTGCTGGGCAAGGAGGAGTCCTGCACGGGCGACCCGGCGCGCCGGGCGGGCAACGAGTTCCTGTTCCAGATGATGGCCCAGCAGACGGCGGAGACGCTCAACGCGGTGTTCGAGGGCCGCGAGCCGCGGCTGCGCAAGATCGTCACGACGTGCCCGCACTGCCTCAACACGCTCAGCCGCGAGTACCCGGACCTGGACGGGCACTACGAGGTGGTCCACCACACGCAGCTGCTCAACCGCCTGGTCCGCTCCGGAGTGCTGACCCCGGTGAAGCCGGTCGAGGACGGCCCGCGCGTGACCTACCACGACCCGTGCTACTTGGGGCGTCACAACAAGGTGTACACCCCGCCCCGCGAGCTGGTCGGCGCGACGGGGGCGTCTTTAGCGGAGATGCCTCGCCACGCGGACCGGGCGTTGTGCTGCGGCGCGGGCGGCGCACGCATGTGGATGGAGGAGCAGATCGGCAAGCGCATCAACCTGGAGCGAGTGGACGAAGCGATCGCGACGGACGCGGAGACGATCGTGACGGGGTGCCCGTTCTGCCGGGTGATGCTGACGGATGGGCTGGTGCAGCGGCAGAGCGAGCAGAAGGCGGAGAACGTGGATGTCCGCGATGTGGCTCAGTTGCTGCTGGAACGGGTGAAGGCCCCGGAGGCCGCGCCCAAGCCCTGACGTTCACCCGTTCGCCGCATATCTTCCCGCCGCGGCCCGCCTCTACCCCGAGTCGGGCCGCGATGGGAGGGGCGATGGAACATCCAGTGACGATCGAGACGCTCGAAGGGGCCGTTGCGCGGCTGGAGGTGCGGCGCGGCTCGTGGCTTGTCGGACGCGGGCCGGAAGCGGATCTCCGGCTGTATTCGGACGGGGTGAGCCCGCTGCATGCCCGGCTCCGGCGTGATGCGCGCGGGACCTGGGTGTCCGACGACGGGTCACGCGGCGGCACGCGCGTCAACGGTGATGCGCTGGCGCCGAGGCAGGCGCGGCTGCTGCGCGACGGCGACCGGGTTTCCTTCGGTCCCATCACGACCGTCTACTCGGACCTGCGGGCGGTCGGGGACGAGCAGCCGGTGTTCGCCGTGGTGCCCGTCCCGCGGACGGGCACCGTCGCGCTGATGGTCGGCCCCGTCCTGTTCGTGACCGGGTTCGGCTTCGGGGCGGCCCGCGTGCTCAAGCACTTCGACGCCCGGCCGGAGTTCGGGGTCACGCTGCTTCTGGTGGGGGTCGCGCTCTCGGCGCTCGGATTCGTGCGGGCGCGCCGGAGGAGAGTGCGTTAGCCGTCCACAGTGGAAGCGACCACAGTGGACGGTGACGTCGTCGCCGGGTTCCGTCGGCCCAGCTCCGCCGTCGGGACGCGGTGGGTCTCCCGGGCCGTCGCCGCAGCCAAAGCCGCCAGCACGCAGACCGCCGCCGTGAAGATCGCCACGCCCAGCCAGTCCGCCTTGGCCGAACCGATCGCCGCCACCACGCTCGGGGCGAAACCCGCCACCGCGAAGCCGATCTGGGTGCCGATCGCCATGCCGGACAGGCGGACGCGGGCGGTGAACATCTCGCCGTACAACGACGGCCAGACGCCGTTGACGCCGGAGTACGCCACGCCGAAGAGCGCGATGCCCAGCACGAACAGCAGCGCGTACGACCCGATCGAAATCGACCACAGGTACGGGAAGATCAGGACCCCGCACAGCAGGCACCCGGTGATGAACACCGGCTTGCGTCCGACCCGGTCGGCGAGCCCGGCCAGCAGCGGGATCGCCGCCAGCGCGACGATGTTCGCGAGCACGCCGACCCACAGCATCGGTGTGCGGGCCAGGCCGATCGTGTTGACCGCGTAGCTCAGCGCGTACACCGTGAAGATCGTGCTCACCGAGGCGATCGTCGCCGCGACGACCACGCGCAGCACGTCCGCCCAGTTGTCGCGGAAGAGGATCGCGACCGGCAGCTTCGCGACCTCGGTGCGTTCGAACACCGGTGTCTCGTCGAGCTTGCGGCGGATGACGAACCCGACCACCACGACCGCCGCGCTGCACCAGAACGGCACCCGCCAGCCCCACGTGAGCAGCTGGTCCTTCGGCAGGGCGGCGACCGGCAGGAAGATCGCCGTTGCCAGGATCTGGCCGGCTTGCGTGCCGCTCAGGGTGAAGCTGGTGAAGTACGCGCGCCGCCGTTCCGGGGCGTGTTCCAGGGACATCGAGTTCGCGCCGGCCTGCTCGCCGGACGCCGAAAGTCCCTGCAGCAGACGCAGAAGCACCAGCAGGATCGGCGCCAGGACACCGACGCTCCCGTACGTCGGCAGGCACCCGACGGCGAACGTCGCCACGCCCATCAGCAGCAGCGTGAACACGAGGACGCGCTTGCGGCCGAAGCGGTCGCCGACGTGGCCGAGGATGAACGCCCCGACCGGCCGCGCCAGGTAGCCGACGCCGAACGTGGCCAGGGCCAGCAGGGTGCCGGTCGCGGGGGAGGAGGCGGGGAAGAAGACCTTGTTGAACACCAGCGCGGCGGCGGTCCCGTAGATGAAGAAGTCGTAGTACTCGAGCGCGCTGCCGATCCAGGCGGCCAGCGCCGCCTTGCGGGGCATCGATCCGGTCACGGGGATGAGCTCCTGACGTCCGTGCTTCGTTGCTCAGAGTCGGCGGGGAAGCAATGTACGGTCTAGTTAGTTAATAGAGAGTGCGAGACTGTGCCCCGGGTGTCAAGAGGGGGATTTCAGGCGGTCAGGTAGTCGATCACCAGGTCGCCGAGCATCTTCCGGTAGTGCTCGCGCCGGGCCGGGTCGAGCATGTCGCGGCCGAAGATCGCCTGGAACGTATGGCGGTTCGCCAGCCGGAACACGCAGAACGAGCTGATGATCATGTGCACGTCGAGCGCGTCGACGTCGTCGCGGAAGCGGCCGGCCGCGCGGCCGCGCTGGAGGACCACCGTCAGTCCGCCGAGCGCCGGGTCGGCCAGCCCGGCCAGGATCTCCGACTGCGCGAGGTGCTCCGCGTTGTGGATGTTCTCGATGCTGACCAGCCGGATGAAGTCCGGGTTCGCCTCGTGGTGGTCGAAGGTCAGCGCGGCCAGCTGCCGTAGCGCGTCCTCGGGGTCCAGGTGCTGGACGTCGAGCTGTCGCTCCAGCGACCGGATCGTCGAGTACGCCTTCTCCAGTACCGCGAGGTAGAGCTGTTCCTTGCCGCCGAAGTAGTAGTAGATCATCCGCTTGGTCGTGCTGGTGCGGGCGGCGATCTCGTCGACGCGGGCGCCGGTGTAGCCCTTGTCCGCGAACTCCCGCGTGGCCACCGCGAGGATGTCCGCGCGAGTCCGTTCCTTGTCGCGCTGGCGTTCGGCCTCCGACGACGGTGCGGCCACCGGGCTCCCTCCACTGCAGGTCAACGGCCCCACTCTAGCCCAGCCCTTCCGCCGGCGCGGTCGCCGCGCTAACGTGAACGCACTAGTTCGTACATTAATCCGGAGGGCGACCGCGTGACCAGCTACCTGATCGGACTCGTCGGCACGGGCATCGGGCCGTCCGCCAGCCCGGCGCTGCACGAGCGGGAAGCCGACGAGCTCGGCCTCCGCTACCTCTACCGCCGCCTCGACCTCGATGTGCTGCGCCGCCCGGTCGCCGACGTCCTCGCCGCCGCGAGGCTGGCCGGGTTCGACGGGCTCAACGTCACGCACCCGGCCAAGCAGCTGGTCCTGGAGCACCTGGACGAACTGTCGCCGGAAGCCGCGGCACTCGGCGCGGTCAACACCGTCGTCTTCGACCGGGGCCGCGCGATCGGGCACAACACCGACGCGACCGGCTTCGCCCGCAGCCTCACTCGCGGCCTGCCGGACGTCCGGATGGACGAGGTCGTCCTGCTGGGCGCCGGGGGAGCGGGGGCCGCGGTCGCGCACGCGTTGCTGTCCCTGGGCACCGGCCGGCTCACCGTCCACGACGTCGCCCCCGAGCGCAGCGCGAAGCTCGTCGACGCGCTGCGGCGGCGGTTCGGCGCCGGACGAGCGGAAACCGGTGACCTCGACGCGATCCCCCGCGCCGACGGCCTGGTGCACGCGACCCCGACCGGGATGGCCGCCCACCCCGGCTCGCCGCTCCCGGCCGGGTACCTGCGGCCGGAGCTGTGGGTCGCCGACATCGTCTACCGCCCGCTGGAGACCGCGCTGCTGGCCGAGGCCCGCGCCCGCGGCTGCCGCGTCCTGCACGGCGGCGGCATGGTCGTACTGCAGGCCGCCGAGTCGTTCCGGCTGTTCACCGGCGTCGAGCCGGACCCGGCGCGGATGCTGCGCCACTTCGACGCCCTCGAAGGGGAGGCCGCCCGTGCCGCCTGAACCGCGTACCGCGATCGCCACCGTCTGCCTCTCCGGGACCCTCGAGGACAAGCTCGCCGCGGCCGCCGCGGCGGGCTTCGACGGCGTCGAGCTGTTCGAGAACGACCTGGTGGTCTCGCCGTCGAGCCCGGCCGAGATCCGCCGCCGCTGCGCGGACCTCGGCCTCTCGATCGACCTCTACCAGCCGTTCCGCGACTTCGAAGCCGTCCCGCCGGCCGTCCACGCGGCCAACCTCCGCCGCGCGCGGCACAAGTTCGACGTCATGGCCGAGCTCGGCGCGGACACCGTGCTGGTCTGCTCGTCCGTCTCGCCGGACGCGATCGACGACGACGAGCTCGCCGCCGAGCAGCTGCACGCACTCGCCGAGCTGGCCGCGACGCGGGGGATGCGGATCGCCTACGAAGCGCTGGCCTGGGGCCGGCACGTGAGCGGCTACGAACACGCGTGGCGCATCGTGCGCCGGGCCGCGCACCCCGCCCTCGGCGTGTGCCTGGACAGCTTCCACATCCTGTCGAAGGGCCACGACCCGGCGCCGATCCGCGCGATCCCCGGCGACAAGATCTTCTTCCTGCAGCTCGCCGACGCACCCGAGCTGCCGATGGACGTCCTGCCTTGGAGCCGCCACCACCGGCTCTTCCCCGGCCAGGGCGACTTCGACCTGACGGCGTTCACCGGGCACGTCCTGGCCGCGGGCTACCGCGGCCCGCTGTCGCTGGAGGTCTTCAACGACGTGTACCGGCAGGCCGACCCGCGCCCGGCCGCGGTCGACGCCATGCGGTCGCTGCTCGCGCTGCAGGATTCGCTCGGCGTCCGGGACGTGCCGGCCGCGCCGGCGCTGGCCGGCCACGCGTTCGCCGAGGTCGTCACCGACCCGGGCGCGGGGAAGGTCCTGGCGTCGCTCGGCTTCGCGCGCACCGGGATCCACCGGACCAAGCCGGTCGAGCTGTGGGAGCAGGGCGACGCCCGGGTGGTGGTCAACGAAGGCGGCGCGGCGCACGGCGCGGTCGGCGCGGTGGCGCTGGCCAGCACCGATCCGGCCCGCTCGGCCCGCCGCGCGGAAGCGCTGCTCGCGCCGGTCCTGCCGCGGGTGCGCGGCCCGCGCGAGGCCGACTTGGCGTCGGTCGCGGCGCCGGACGGCACCCAGGTCTTCCTCTGCGGCGACGACTGGCGCGACGACTTCGTGCACACCGGCGAAACGGCGGCCGGCGCGGGGATCCTCGGCATCGACCACGTGGCGCTCACCCAGCCCTTCGACCACTTCGACGAGGCGGCGCTGTTCTACCGGTCGGTGTTCGGGCTGACGCCGTCGCCGGTGGCCGAGTTCGCGGCGCCGTTCGGGTTGGTGCGCAGCCGCGCGGTGGCGGCGGGGGAGGTCCGGCTGACGCTGGACAGCGCCCTGGTCCGCCGCGGCGAATGGGCGCCGGCGGTCCCCGAACCGCAGCACGTGGCGTTCGCCTGCGTGGACGCGCTCGCGGCGGCCGCGGCGATGCGGGCCGCGGGCGCGCCGCTGCTGGCGATCCCGGCCAACTACTACGACGACCTCGACGCCCGTCTGGACCTGCCGCCCGCGCGGCTGGCCGGGTTGCGGGAGCACTCGGTGCTGTACGACCGCGACGCGCACGGCGAGTTCCTGCACTTCTACACGGCGCTGGCCGGGGCGCGGGTGTTCTTCGAGGTCGTGCAGCGGATCGGCGGGTACCGCGGGTACGGGGTGGCCAACGCCCCGGTGCGGATGGCCGCCCACCGCGCGCGCCGAGGTGCCGGCTCACCCGCGACAACGACGGTGTGAGGGCGTACTGCCGGCGAAAACCGTAGAACGCGCGTGACCACCGCCCCGGGAAGCCTTTCCCGGGGCGGTTTTCGTTGCGCGGACTTCGTGCGGCCGCGCGGATTTCCCGCTGCCCAGCGGTGAAAAACGGCCCGGACACCTTCCTATCAGGACGACTTCCGCCGCCCGCTCGTCAGTCCCTGGTAACCGTCCGGCTACTGCGCGTACAACTCCCCGGTGCGTTTACAACGTTCCGGCAACCGCCTTGACACCGCCTGTGGTACGTACCACTCTAACCCCAACATTGGTCTACACCATTTGGGGCGCTCGGCCACGGTGGCCGGGCATGGAAAGGACGGCATCGAGTGAAACGCTGGCTCAAGCTGGCGGCGGGCGCCGCCGCACTCACCCTCGCGACCGCCGGCTGCGCGGGTTCCAGCGGCTCGGACACGGCCGCTTCGTCGAGCGGCGCTCCGGCGCAGCTCAGCGGCACGGTCACGGTCTGGCTGATGACGGGCTCCGCGCCCGCCACGCTGACCGACGCGCTCAACAAGGAGTTCGAGACCGCGCACCCCGGCGTCAAGGTCAAGTACGAAGTCCAGCAGTGGGACGGCATCCAGCAGAAGCTGACCACCGCGCTGGCCGGCGGCACCCCGCCGGACGTCATCGAGATCGGCAACACGCAGACCGCGGCGTTCGCCTCGCAGGACGGCGTCCTGACCGACCTCTCCGGGGACAAGGCCAGCTTCAACGGCGCGCAGTGGCTGAAGGGTCTCGCGGACTCCGGCACCTACGACGGCAAGACCTACGGCGTCCCGTTCTACGCGGCCAACCGCGAGGTCATCTACCGCAAGGACATGTTCGAGCAGGCCGGCATCACCAAGACGCCGACCTCGAACGACGAGTGGATCGACGCGATCGGCAAGCTGAAGACCAAGTTCGGCTCCGACCCCGACTTCCAGGCGCTCTACATGCCGGGCCAGAACTGGTACGCGCTGCTGTCGTTCATCTGGGACAACGGCGGTGACATCGCCCAGGCCGACGGCAAGAACTTCAAGGCGACGCTGGACAGCGCCGGTGCGAAGGCCGGTCTGGACTTCTACAAGAAGCTCGTCGACACCTCCGGCACCAAGGCGCCGAAGGACGCGGACGAGGCCAAGCCGCAGCAGGCGACCGTCTACGGCGCCGGCAAGGTGGCCATGATGATCGGCCTCCCGTGGGAGCTGGCGACGGCCGCGAAGACCGACCCGAGCCTGACCGGCAAGACGGGCGCGTTCGCGATCCCGAGCAAGAACGCCGGCCAGAGCGCCCCGGTCTTCCTGGGCGGCTCGAACCTGGCCATCCCGGCCAACAGCAAGAACGTGGCCGCGGCCAAGGAGTACATCAAGCTGCTCTCCAGCCCGAAGTACCAGAGCCAGCTCGCCGCCGCCGGCGTCGTGCCCGGCACGTCGACCGACCTCACCGGCCTGGACAAGGACCCGCTGGGCAGCGTGATGGCGAAGGCCTCCACCAACGGCAAGGCCGTGCCGGCCAGCCCGAAGTGGGGTGACGTGGAGTCCGGCCAGAACCCGGTCAAGGACATGCTGACCGCGTACCTGACCGGCAAGAAGACGCTCGACCAGGCGACCGCCGACGCCAACGCAGCGCTGAACAAGCTCATCGGCGGATGACAGCGACCGCGAATGTGACGATGCCGGCGGGGGCGACCCCGCCGGCATCGCCGCGCGACGCGGGGGTCAAGCGGCGCAAGCGGGGCCGGTTCGGCGACCGGGTCCTCCCGTACCTGCTGCTGCTCCCCGCGTTGGCGGCCATCCTCGTCCTGCTCGCCTGGCCGCTGGTCCAGGTGCTCGCGATCAGCTTCCGCAAGCTCGACATCGGCCAGCTCGTCTCCGGCAAGACGGTCTGGATCGGCTTCGACAACTACACCAACACGCTTTCCGACCCGGAGTTCTGGACGGTCACCTTCCGGACCCTGGTCTTCACCGCCGCGATCGTGGCCGCCACCATCCTCGGCGGCCTCCTGCTGGCGGTGCTCATGCGCCACCTCGGCCCGGTCGTGCGGATCATCGTCCAGGTCACGCTGGTGCTGGCCTGGGCGACGCCGGTGATCGCGACGACCACCGTGTTCCAGTGGATCTTCGACGAGCAGTACGGGATCCTCAACAAGACCCTCGACCGGCTCGGGTTCCACGGCTTCATCGGCTTCTCGTGGTTCTCCAGCGGCGCCAGCACGTTGTCGGTGATCGGGCTGCTCATCGTGTGGCAGGCCGTGCCGTTCGTGACGTTCTCGCTGTACGCGGGCATCATCGGCGTCTCGCGCGAGCAGTACGAGGCCGCCGGCATCGACGGCGCCAGCGCGTGGCAGACGTTCCGCGCGGTCACCTGGCCCGCGATCCGGCCGATCACCACGATGGTGACGTTCCTGTCGGTGCTGTGGGACTTCAACGCGTTCGCCCAGATCTGGGCGATCCGCGAGGGCGGTCCCGACGGCGAGAGCACCACGCTGGCCGTGGTCCTCTACCTCAAGGGCATCGCGGGCAACCACTTCGGCGCGGCGGGCGCGATCGCGACCCTGATGCTGATCGTGCTCGCGCTCATCACCGGGCGGTACATCCAGCTGCTGGTCCGGACCCCGGAAGGTGATCTCAAGTGAGGAAATCGCTGCCGCAGCGGATCGTGCTGTCGGTCGTCGGCATTCTCGTCGCGCTGCTGATCGTCTTCCCGACGTACTGGATGTTCGTCACGTCGCTGCGCACGCCCGGCGAGATCCTGTCGCCGAAGTACGACCTGATCCCGACGTCGTTCTCGTTCGGCAACTTCGCGACGGCGCTGGGCAAGGACAACTTCCCGGTCTACCTGATGAACAGCCTGATCGTCACGGTCGGCTCGGTGCTCTGCGCGCTGGTCGCCGGGACCCTGGCGGCGATCCCGCTGTCGCGGCTGCGCTTCACCGGCCGCAAGGGCTTCCTGGTGCTGGTCATGGTGGCGCAGCTGGCTCCCGTGTCGGCGCTGTTCATCCCGCTGTTCCTGCTGATGCGGGACGCCGGGCTGCTCAACACGCTGCCGTCGCTGCTGCTGATCTACTTCGCGACCACGCTGCCGTTCACGGTCTGGATGCTCTACGGCTTCGTCAACGGGATCCCGTACGAGCTGGAAGAGGCCGCGATGATCGACGGCTGCAGCCAGACCGGCGCGTTCCGCCGGGTCACGCTGCCGCTGCTCGGGCCGGGGCTGGTCACGACGTCGGTGTTCAGCTTCATCACGGCGTGGAACGAGTACCTGTTCGCGCTGGTGTTCATCCAGGACAAGCCGAAGGAGACCCTGCCGGTGTGGCTGGCGTCGTTCCGCACGGCGTTCGCCACCGACTGGGGCGGCGTGATGGCCGCGTCGGTCATCTACGCGATCCCGGCGCTGGTCTTCTTCCTGCTCGTGCAACGCAAGCTGGTGTCCGGCGCGACCGCCGGCGCGGTGAAGGGGTAGCGGTTGACCACACCGGAGAAGCTCGCCGAAGCCGTCCTCCTGCCCGGGTTCGCCGGGACCACCGCGCCGGACTGGCTCCGCCGCCGGGTCGCCGACGGCCTGGGCGGGGTGGTCCTGTTCGGCCGCAACGTCGTCGACGACGAGCAGGTCGCCGCCCTCACCGCGCAGCTGCGGGGTGAGCGCGACGGCGTCGTGGTCGGGATCGACGAGGAGGGCGGCGACGTCACCCGCCTCGACGTCAACACCGGGTCGTTCGTGCCGGGGCCGCTGGCGCTCGGCGCGGCCGACGACCCGGAGCTGACCACGGCGGTCGCCGCCGCGCTCGGCGAACGGCTCGCGGCCTGCGGCGTCACGCTCAACCTGGCGCCGTGTGCGGACCTGACCCTGGCGGCCGAGGACCCGATCATCGGCGTCCGGGCCTTCGGGTCCGACCCGGCGAAGGCGTCGCCGCACGTCGCGGCGTACGTGACCGGGCTGCAGAAGTACGGCGTCGCGGCGTGCGCGAAGCACTTCCCGGGCCACGGCGCGGCGACCGAGGACTCGCACGTCGCCCTGCCGGTGCTGCCGCGGACCGTGGAAGAGCTGCGGGAGATCGAGCTGGTCCCGTTCGCCGCGGCGATCCGGGCCGGGGTGCGCTCGGTGATGTCGGGCCACCTGGTCGTCCGGGCGTGGGGCGACGAGCCGGCCACGCTCAACCGGGTGGCGCTCACCGAGGTGCTGCGGGGCGAGCTCGGCTTCACGGGCGCGGTCATCACCGACGCCCTGGAAATGGGCGCGGTGTCCGGCGCGTACGGCCGGCACGACGGCCTCGGCCGCTCCGCCGTCCGGGCGCTGGTGGCGGGGGCGGACGCGCTGTGCTTGGGCGGCGCGGCGTTCGAGGCCGAACACCTGGACGCCTGCGTGTCGGCGATCGTGGCCGCGGTCGCGGCGGGGGAGCTGCCCCTGGAGCGGCTGGCGGAGGCGGCGTCGCGCACGGCGGCGCTGGGCACCGACCCGGCGCCGGCCTCGGTGGGCCCGGTCGACCGGCGGCTCGGCCTCGAGGCGGCGCGCAAAGCCCTGCGGATCACCGGCGAGCCCCGGCTGGCCGGGCCGCCGCTGGTGGTCGACGTCCAGACCGAGCCGACGATCGCGGCGGGCCCGATGCCGTGGGGCCTCGGCGCCCACCTGGCCGAGCTGGTGCCGGGGACGCGGGCGATGACCGCGACCCCGGACGACGTTTCGGCGGTCCTGGAAGCGGCGCGGGAGGTCCGCAGCGTCGTGGTGGTCACCCGGGAGGCGCACCGGCACCCGCGGGTCCGCGAGCTGCTGGCCGCGTTGTCCACTGTGGACTTCATCCGGGTGGAGACCGGGGTACCGGGGCCGCCGGATGGTGCCGGGCCGCGGATCGACACGTTCAGCGGTTCCTGGGTCAGCCTGCGCGCCGCCGCGGAATATCTCGCCTGAAAGCGGACGAAACCCCGCGACAATGCCGGGGTTTCGTCCGCTTTGCCGTATCTCCACGGGCTCGGCCGCGATTTGTACGGGCCTTGTACCGGCGGTCCCCATTCTGTTCCCACACCGGAAAACTGGAGGACGGAAGCATGAACATGGGGATCCTGAAGCGGATGGCCGGGGTGGCCGGCATCGCCGCGGCGATCGCGGTCGTCGGGGCGAGCCCGGCCTTCGCGGCGTCGGGCACCGTGCACACCGACTCGGGCGCCGCGCTGACCGTGCGGGCCACGCCGAGCACCGGCGGGAGCGCCGTCGGCTCCATCGCCGACGGCACCGCGGTGACCATCAGCTGCCAGACCAACGGATCGACCGTCGACGGCAAGTACGGCACCTCGGACATCTGGGACAAGGTGGGCAACGGCTACGTCAGCGACGCCTACGTCTACACCGGCTCCGACGGCCGCGTCGCGCCGGACTGCGCGGGCTCGACGCTGACCTGCACCACCGCGGGCACCGGCGATTCGAAGTCCTGTGCGCAGGCGGTCGCCTACGCCAAGACCCGGATCCACACGAACGACCTCGCCTCCTACGAGGGCTGGTGCGACCGGATCAACGCGCAGAACTACGGCTGGTCCGCGTCGGGCTCGGAGACGGCCTACGTCCACTGGACGCAGATCCCGGCCTCGTTCAAGCACCCCGGTGACTACCAGGTCCCGGCCGGCGGGCTCGCGTTCTTCAAGAGCAGCGGCGCGGGCCACACGATGATCTCGATCGGCGGCGGCAAGTTCCTGTCGAACGACATCAACGGCTACGGCAGCTACACCGAGACGACGATCGCGCAGATCAAGAGCAAGTGGGGCCAGACCTACCTCGGCTGGTCGCAGCCGTGGTTCAAGGTGAACCACTGACCCGCTGAGGCGGGGGAGCGGGTCTCGCCGGCCCTGGGGGCGGCGAGACCCACCCACCCGGCGGCCACCCGGTCACCTGGCCGCGCGGTCACCCGGCTGCCCGGCGACCTGGCCACCCGGCCGCCCGGCGACCTGGCCGCTCGGCGACCTGGCCACCCGGCTAGCTGGCGACCTGGCCTGCGGCCGCCGGGCCGTGCGCCGCGAAGACCTCAGCCCGGTTCTGTCCGGCATCCCCGGCCAGGACTGGATGGATGAGGTCGACTTCGCGGGGTGGGGACCGCGACCAGGCTCGGCGCCGCGCGGATTCCGGCACTGCCCACCATCCCCGGGCAGCGCCCGGTTCGGCGCCGGCCACCGCAAGGAAACCGATCGGCCCCTGCCCACCTCCCCCGGGCAGGGGCCGTTCCGCTCAGCCGCCCGGCTTCAGGTGGTGCAGCACGAAGATCCCGCCCACCGCCGGCCGGTCCGCTCGCTCGTGGTCCGTGGCCACGTACTCGTCCAGCACCGCCAGGATCCGGCGGTCCAGCTCCTCGACCTCGTCCGGCGACAGGTGCAGCAGGAACTTCTCGTGCACTGCCACCGACTCGGGCCCGGCCGCCCGGAGCTCCTCCTGGAAGATCTCGATCGGCGCGAACCTCGTCTCGGCGTCGGCTTCGGACAGCGGCCCGTCGAGCCACCACGTCTCGTTGTTGGACTTGTACGGCTTCTCGAGCGCCCCGCTGGCACCTGTCCGGACCGGGGCCGGCTCCAGCAGGCCCGCCGCCACCAGCTGGCGGACGTGGTGCAGCACCGTGCCCGGGTCGCGGTCCAGTCGGTCGGCCAGCTGCTTGTTCGTCAGCTCCTCGACCAAGCACAACCGCATGATGCGCAGCCGCAGGGGGTGGCCGAGGGCCTTCGCCTCCTCCGGCGTCGCCGGGCGCCGGCGGCGGGGTTCCGTCATGATCGGAGCGTAGTCCATCGATGGAATCGCGTCACATCGATGGAGGAAACCCCATCGATGTGCGATCCTCCATTCATGACCACCGCGTTCTGGCGGCTGTGGACCGCGGCCGGCCTGTCCAGCCTCGCCGACGGCGTCCTCAAGGTCGCGTTGCCGCTGGTCGCGGTCGGCTACACCCGCGAGCCGGCCCTCATCGCCGGGCTCGCCTTCGCCTTCAGCCTGCCGTGGCTGCTCCTCGTGCTGCCCGCCGGCGCATTGGTCGACCGCCTCGACCGCCGCCGCGCGATGCTCGCCGTCAACCTCGTCCGCGGCGGGCTCCTCGGCGCTGTCACGCTGCTGACCGTCTTCGGCGCGGGCTCGATCTGGGCGCTCTACGTCGTCGCCGTCGGGGTCGGGTGCGCCGAGACCCTCTACGACACCGCGGCGCAGTCGATCGTCCCGCAGGTCGTCGGGCGCGAGCAGCTCGCCCGCGCCAACGGCCGCATGTTCGCCGCCGAGCAGACCGCCAACGAGTTCGCCGGCCCGCCGCTCGCCGGACTGCTCGCCGCCGCCGGGGTCGTCGCCGCGCTCGTGACGCCGGTGGCGCTGTGGGCCGTCGCCGTCGCGGCCCTGCTGCTCGTGCGCGGCGAGTACCGGATCCCGCGCGAGCCCCGCACGACCCTGCGCGCCGACATCGCCGAAGGGCTGCGTTTCCTGCTGCGGCACCGGGTGTTGCGGACGTTCTCGCTCATGGTCGGCACGTTCAACTTCGCCACCGGCGCGACCTTCGCCGTACTCGTCCTCTACGCGGTCGGGCCGGGCTCGGCGATGGGCTTGTCCGCACCGGCGTTCGGCCTGCTGATGGCCACGAGCGCGGCGGGCGGGCTGACCGGGTCGCTGGTCGCCGAAGCGGTCGAACGCCGTTTGGGCCGGGTTCGCGCGCTGTGGATCTCCTGGCTCATCGGCGGGCTTTCGGTCGGCACGCTCGCGGTGACCGCGAACCCGTACGCCGTCGGCGCGGGCTTCTTCCTCGGCGGCACGGGCGTCATGGTGTCGAACGTCGTGATGGTGTCGCTGCGCCAGCGGCTCACTCCCGACCGGCTACTCGGCCGGCTCAACAGCAGCTACCGCCTGGTCGCGTGGGGCACGAAGTCCCTCGGAGCGCTCGCGGGCGGCGCGATCGCGCAGGTCGCCGGGCTGCGCGCGGTGTTCGTGGTGATGGCGGTGCTGGCTTTCTCCGTCGTGGCCGGCCTGCGCGTGGTGACCGAGGAGGCGCTCGATCAGAGCGGATGGGTTGCCACGTAGGAGTTCTCGCCCCGCGACAGGGCCGGCGACGCGGGTGCACCCCGCGCCGCCGGCTTCGCGAGCGTCACGCCCGGCAGGTCTTGCCGCGGTTCACGCAGTTGACCAGCCCGTTCATGATCCGCTGCGACATCACGTTGGCGAAGTCGTCGTGGTCGGAACCCGGGTTGTGCTTCTCCTGCGGGAAAGCGTCCACTTTGTACTGCTTCTTGACCTGGATGTCGTGCGGGATGTCGTAGGTCAGCGAGATCTGCAGCTGCGGTACGGCCTTGAACCCCTTGGCGCACTGGCCGAACTGGTCCGGGAACACGATGTGCGTGCGGTGGTTCGTGCTGTCCGTGTTCTTCCCGTCCCAGCAGCTCGGGAACGTGTGGATCCGCTTGACCTTGCTGTTCTGCGGGCAGATCGGGTACTTGTCCGTGACGCGGTTCTCGAACCCGGTGCACGTCCAGCTCGCGCGGGCGTTGGCCGGCCCGTTGGTCGAGACCTTCGCGTCGCCGTAGAGAACGCGCAGGAACTTCGGCATCGCCACGACCTTGCCGACCGGGCTGCCGCGGAAGGTGATCTGGACCTTCTGCGGGCGCAGGATCTTGCCGTCGTTGCCCGGCAATTCGTTGTTCTCGTCCTGCCCGGGCAGCGCGCCGCCCGCCGTCGTGCTCGGCGGCGGGGTGGGCGTGCCGGTGTCCTTGCCCGGCTTCGGCGCGCACTGCGCGAGGCCGCCCAGGTCCTGCGGCTTCGGCGCGAACCGGCCGATCGCGATGGCGATGCGGTCGATGATCGCGGCACGGCGGTCCTTGAGCGGGTTCAGGATCGCGTTCTGCACGAAGTTCGCGCCGCCCTGGCCCTGCGTCGCCGCGATGCGCTGGTTGGCCTCGTCGGTCTGCGTGTCGAGCTGGTCGAGGTTGCCGTCGACCTCGGCCATCGCCTGGTCGGGCACGTCGGCGAGCTTGCTGGCGACGTCCGGGCAGGCGACCTGGACGGTCTTGGCCTCCTGGTCGGCCTGCACGCGGTCGCCGTCCGGCTTCTTCGCGGGCTCGTTCTTCTCCTTCTCGCCGGTGTCGATGCGCACGACCGGCCAGAAGTAGGCGGACTTGTCGCCGTTGCGGCAGGTGGTGCCGGCCTTGACGAGGCTCTTGTTGTTCGAGTCGGCGTTCGTCGAGAGGTTGCCGACGTAGTCGTGCAGGTGCTGGGCGCCGTTGCGGACGCCGGGCTGGGCGATGAAGTTGTCGGGGTTGAAGTGGCCGTTCTCGTTGCGGCCGCAGTCGACGGTGAAGGTGCCGGTCGACGCGCCGTAGACCGGGCGCGGGTCGAACTGGTTCGGCTGGACCTTGAGGATGTCGACGAAGAACGCGGGGTTCGCTTCGTCGGCGCTCGCTTCACCGGTGTTGCCGGTGGTCGTCGCGACGACGATGCCGCCGACCGCGATCGCGAGCGCGAAGCCGCCGGTCGCGATCTTGGTTCTGCGGGAAATGCGATGGCGCCCTTGGGTGCGGGACATGGATCCTCCGGGTGTCGGGCTGGCGGGAACGCGCGACACTGGCGGTGCGAGCCCAGGCTCGTACCCACCAGGTACTGCGTCGGCGGGACGGAACGACGGCCGCGCCGGCCACCGACCCGACATCGGTGGGTGCGCGGCCACCTGCCCGTGGCCACGCCGACAACCGGCTGGTTATCGTTCCGTGATGGAAGCTACACCGGGGCTTGACACCGGGCAAGAAGGTATTTTCGGTAATCACGAACCGTCATTCCGGGTTCTCGTCTGCGTAGCCGGGCGCGGGCGCGAAAAGGCGCGGGAAATCGACGAAGAATGGTGTACGCGAAAAACGCGGGCGCGCGGGCACGCGGCTGGATCACGCTGGATCGCCGCGCGTGTCCCTCTCCGGCGTACTCGGGTGTGCGGTCATCCTGGGGCGCTGACCGGGGCGTTGTCCAGCTTCCGAGGATGTGGCGAAAAACTTTGAACCGATCCGAACCCGCGTCCGTATCCCTGGGTGAGACCCGCCGAATGCCCACCGGCCGAATGCCGCTCGCAGCGGGGGCGGAACCGTGGCGCGGGTGAATGACCCATTCCGGTCCGCCGCCGATCCGAATGCGCAGTTCACGTCAATGCAGGGCCGCCGGAACCGCCGGGATCGCGGAAAGGGCCGAGTCCAGGCGGTGGCCGACCGCGTGGCCCACCTGGTCGCGCAGCGCCGCCAGCTTGTCCACGTCGATGCCCGTCGCGATGCCTTCGCGGTGGAAGAAGTCGACCAGGTCGTCCGTCGCGACGTTGCCCGACGCCCCCGGCGCGAACGGGCAGCCGCCGAGCCCGCCCAGCGCCGAGTCGAAGCGGCGGATGCCGAGCGACAGTCCTTCCCAGGCGTTGGCCGCCGCGCGGCCGTAGGTGTTGTGCAGGTGCAGCCCGAGCGGGACGTCCGGCAGTTCGTCGCGCACCGCGGCGACGGTCGCGCGCAGCTGCCCGGGCCGCGCCGCGCCGATCGTGTCGGCGAGGTGGACGACCCGCGCGCCGAGCCGGCCCAGCCGCGCGGCCACGTCGGCCGTCCGGTCGGGATCGGTGTCGCCGTCGAACGGGCAGACGAACGCCGTCGCCACCGATGCCTCGATGGCGACGCCCGCCTCCGTGAGCAGCGCAGCGCACGCGGCCAGCCGGTCGAGCGCCGCGTCCGTCGGGACGCCCGCGTTGGCGGCGCTGTGGCCGTCGCTGGCCGAGACGACCAGCCGCACCGAGCGGGCTCCGGCCTCGATCGCCTGCCGGGCCCCGCGTTCGGTGAAGACGAGCGTGTGCAGGACCGCCGGGGCGTCCAGCAGCGTCCGCAGCACCTCGCCGGTGTCGGCCATCTGCGGCACCCGGCGCGCGGAGACGAACGAGCCGACCTCGAGCGACCGCACGCCCGCGTCGACGAGCCCGCGCGCGAGCCGCACCTTTTCGTGCGAGGGCACGGTGATCGGCTCGTCCTGGAGGCCGTCGCGCAGGACGACCTCGGTGAGGAGGACTTCGGTCATCAGATCACTCCCGTTTCGCGGAGGCGGGTGACCGCCTCGCCGGTGACGCCGAGCTCGGCGAGCACGGCCTCGGTGTGTTCGCCCAGCTCCGGCCCGAGGGCGCGGGTCCGGCCGGGCCGCTCGGTCAGTGCCGGCACGATGCCGGGGAAGGTGACTTCGGCGTCGTGGCCGGGTACCCGGTGCCGCTCGTGCATGCCGCGCGCGGTGAAGTGCGGGTCCTTCGCGATGTCGGCGGCGGTCAGGATCGGTCCACAGGGGACGGACGCCGCGCGCAGCACGGCTTCGGCGGCTTCCTGGGTGAGCGTCGCCGTCCACGCGCCGATCGCGTCGTCGAGCAGCCCGGCGTGGGCGACCCGGCCGGCGTTGTCCGCGAACCGCGGGTCGTCGGCCAGGTCGGCGCGGCCGACGGCGTGCATCAGGCGGCGGAAGATCGCGTCGCCGTTGCCGCTGACCACGATGTACTTGCCGTCGGCGCAGGGGTAGGTGTTGGACGGCGCCACCCCCGGCAGCGCCGAACCTGCCGGTCCGCGCGTGACGCCGAACGCGTCGTAGTCCGGGATCAGCGACTCCATCAAGGAGTAAACGGCTTCGTACAGCGCGACGTCGACGACTTCACCGGGGGTGCTGCCCGGCTCGCGCTCGCGGCGGAGCAGGCCCATCAGCGCGCCGATCACCGCGTAGAGCCCGGCGACCGAGTCGGCAAGGCTGACCCCGACGCGCGTCGGCGGCCGGTCGGGGTAGCCGGTGAGCGCGCGCAGGCCGCCGATCGCCTCGGCGACGCCGCCGAAACCGGGCCGGTCGCGGTAGGGCCCGGTCTGGCCGTACCCGGAGACGCGGACGACGACCAGCCGCGGGTTGAGCGCGCGGAGCTCGGCCGGGCCGAGGCCCCAGCGTTCGAGGGTGCCGGGGCGGAAGTTCTCCAGCAGGACGTCGCTGCGGGCGGCAAGCGCGCGGACGAGCTCCTGGCCTTCGGGACGGCGCAGGTCGACGGTCATCGAACGCTTGTTGCGGCCGAGCGCGCGGAACAGCAGGGACGTGTCGCCGGCGTGCAGCCGCCAGCGCCGCAGCTCGTCGCCGGTGCCCGGGCGCTCGACCTTGACGACGTCGGCCCCGAAGTCGGCGAGGAGCCGCCCGGCGGTCGGTGCGGCGACGAAGGTGCCCAGCTCGACGACGCGGATGCCGGATAGGGGTCCGGTTTGCTGACTCATGCCCGACTCCAAACCACGATGTGAGTTGTAAACCCAGAATACGGGCGAGTGTCGGGGAGTCAACAGCGCGGCGCGTGGATAGACTGTGCGGCACACCACGGCACGGGGCGGCGCGATGGCAGAGGAAGAACGCAGCGGCACGACACCGGTCCTGGTGCTGCGCAAGTTCAAGCAGATCCTCGAGTCGTTCACCATCGACGACCCCGAGCTGACGCTGCAGCAGATCACCCGGTCGACCGGGCTGCCGGCGAGCACGTGCCAGCGGCTGGTGCACAACCTGGTGCGCGAGGGCTTCCTCGACCGCTACGACGACACCTACCGCGTCGGGCTCGGCCTGGTCCGCTGGGCGGCGCCCGGGACGTTCGGCCTCGACCTGGTCCGGCTGACCCGGCCGGTGTTGCAGCAGTTGCGCGACGAAACGGGCGAGACGGCCTGCCTCTATGTCCGCGACGGCGCGTACCGCACGGTGATCTCGCTGGCCGAGTCCCGGCACCCGGTGGTCCGGCTGTTCGTGGTCGGCATGGTGATGCCGCTGCACGCCGGTTCGGCCGGGAAGGTGTTCCTGGCCTGGGACAAGCTGGCGATCAAGGACGCGATCGGCCACGGCCTGGCCCGCTTCACCCCGCGCACGGTCGTCGACATCGACCTGCTCACCGAGCAGCTGGGCCAGATCCGCGAGGCCGGCTACGCGGTGAGCTTCGAGGAACGCGACCTGGGCGCGGCGTCGTTGAGCGCCCCGGTGTTCGGCCTGAACGGCGAGGTCAGCGCGGCGATCGGGATCGGCGCGCCGACCCAGCGGTTCACCGCTGCCGACGTGCCGCGGCTGGCCCCGATCGTGACCGAGGCCGGGCGCCGCGCTTCGGAGCGGCTCGGGTACCGGCCGGGTGTCGAGCGGGTCGCCGCTCTCTGATCCATCCTGTCTTCGCGACGTGCCGCGCACGGTCGCGCCCTTGACTCTGATGCGGGCCCGTCACATTATGGGTTGACCAACCACATAGTGGAGAAGTCAAAGGAGACGACGGATGGCGAACATCCCCGACGCCGCCGTGCCGGACACCGGCACGATCGCGGGCCGGCTCGACCGGCTGCCCATCACCCGCACGCACCGCCGGGCCACCGTCGCCGTCGGGCTCGGGCTCTTCTTCGACTTCTACGAGGTCTTCCTGACCGGCGTGCTGAGCTCGGTGCTCGTCAAGGAGTTCTCGCTCACCAAGGCGGAGCTGCCGCCGCTGCTGGCGTCGACGTTCGTCGGCATGTTCTTCGGTGCCCTGCTGCTCGGCCGGCTCGCCGACCGGTTCGGCCGCCGCGGCGCCTTCCTGCTCAACCTCGGGCTCTACTCGCTGTTCTCGCTGCTCGGCGCGTTCAGCGGCAGCGCGCTGATGCTGCTCGTGACGCGGTTCTTCGCGGGCATCGGCCTGGGCGCGGAGCCGCCGCTGGCCGACACCTACCTCACCGACCTGCTCCCGGCCCGCAAGCGCGGCCGGTTCATCGCGTGGGCGTACACGCTCGCCTTCTGCGGCTTCCCGGTCGTCGGCTTCCTCGCCCGCGGCCTGACCGAGCACGAGATCCTCGGCATCGCTGGCTGGCGCTGGCTGTTCGTGCTCGGCGCGCTGGGCGCGGGCGCGGTGTTCCTGCTGCGGCGCGGCCTGCCCGAGTCGCCGCGGTGGCTGGAATCGGTCGGCCGCACCGAGGAAGCCGAGTACCTGGTGATGGGCATGGAAGCCGAAGCCCGCGGCACCGTGGCCGCGACGCCGGCCCCGCCGCGCGGCACCACCCGCAAGCGCGCCGCCGCGCCGGTGCGCGAGCTGTTCGGTCCCGCGCTGCGCCGCCGCACCGGGATGATGGTCGTCTTCCACGTCCTGCAGACGCTCGGCTACTACGGCTTCGGCACGCTCGTGCCGCTGGTGCTGGCCGCCAAGGGGTACGCCGTCTCGCAGTCGCTGCTGTTCGCCGCGCTGACCTACCTCGGCTACCCGGTCGGGTCCGCGCTGTCGCTGCCGATCGTGGAACGCGTCGAGCGCAAGTACCTCGTCGTCGGCTCGGTGCTGGCGATGGCGGCGTTCGGCGTCGCCTTCGGCTACGCGGGGTCGATGGCGCTGATCCTCGTGTTCGGCTTCCTCTACACCGCGACCAGCAACCTGTTCTCGAACGCCTTCCACATCTACCAGGCCGAAATCTTCCCGACGGCGCTGCGCTCGACGGCGTCCAGCGGCACCTATTCGCTTTCCCGCCTGGCCAGCGGCGCGATGCCGTTCGTGCTGGTGCCGCTGCTGAACTCGCACGGCCCGACGACGCTGTTCCTGGTCGTGGCGGGCGCGCTGGTGGTGGTCGCGCTGGACGTCGCGGTGCTCGGCCCGCGCACGACCGGCCGGCGGCTGGAGAACGTCAACGACGAGACCGCGCCGCCGCTTCGCTGACGGTCACGACCCGGCGACCCGATCCGGGAGCGCCGGATCGGAGGAGGCCAAGTCCCTCGATCCGCCGCTCCCGGACCTTCGCGCCCGCTCGTTCAGGACACCTCGCGCTTCCGGTCGAGGAGCCCGCGCCGCAACGTCGTCAGGGCGCGGTGCTGGGCCACCCGGACCGCGCCCGCGCTGCTCAACCCCACCGCCGTCGCCGTCTCCTCGGCCGACAGGCCCAGGATGATGCGCAGCACCAGGATTTCCCGCTGGCGGGGCGGGAGCGTGTCGAGCAGCCCCTCCGACCAGTCCAGCCCCGCGGCGCGCTCGACCTCCTCGCCCGTCGGATCCGGGCCGGTCCACCGGTCGACCGGCAGCTCGGCCACCGGGCTCGTCCGGTCGCGCGCGCGACGGCGGTGGAAGTCGGACACCTTGTGCGCCGCGATGCCGAACACGAACGCCAGGAAGCCATCGGGCGCGTAGCGGTACCCGGGCAGCGCGCCGACCACCGCCAGGAGCACTTCCTGCGCGCAGTCCTCGGCGTCCGACGACCCGTCCTGCCACGTGCCGAGCCGGCCGAGGCAGTAGCGGAACACCATCGGCCGCAGTGCGCGCAGCACCCCCGCGACCGCGGCGCGGTTGCCGGTCATCGCGGACCGGACCAGCGAGGGGTCGAGGCTGAACGTCGCCGTCGGTGCGGGTTCGCCCGCGGCGGACTGCGGCGGCATCGGACTTCACCTCTCCTCGGCGACGGACGGTCACGACGCTAGGTCACCCGGAGTGGCCGCCACACCGGCCGGGCGGCCGCCACGGCTCGGGTCTTCCGGCCCTGGTGCCCACACCCCCGGTGTGTGTGCCGGGGTGCGCGGCGGCGCCCGGGCCGAACGGCCCTACCGGCTGCCCCGGCCCACCGATCACGCTGGTGGCCGGGGAATTTTCACAGGAGAAACACAGGGAACGCGATGGTGGACGACGTGGGCTTCGGGCTGCTGCTGGACCGGCAGCAGTGCCTGGCCTTGCTCCGGACGGCGAGCCTCGGGCGGGTGATCTTCACCCACCGGGCCATGCCGGCGGTCCGCCCCGTGCGGTTCGCCGTCGTCGACGACGCCGTGGTGTTCGCCGTCCCGACCGGGAGCCCCCTCTACGCGGGCGCCCGCGACGCCGTGGTGGCCTTCGAAGCCGACGACTTCGCCGACGACTTCGGCGCCGGGTGGTACGTCAGCCTGCTGGGGCGGGCCACCGAGTCGCCCGTCGACGCCGCCGGCGTCGCCTGCCTGTGCCCGTGCCCGGCCCTGAACGGCCGCCGGTTCCTGCGGATCCCGGTCGAGACCATCAGCGGTCACCGCATCAGCTGCCACTCCGCGTAACAAAGCCATTCCGCCGATCGACCCACCGGATGGACGAACCGGATTGGGCCGACACGGGCAGTCGCCTGTGGGACCCTTGACGGCCCGAGGGCACTCGGGATCGGACAGACGGGGTCGGCGGGAAGTGGCGGACGAAATCGGCATGCCGGCGATCCTGGCCGCGGTGGCCGGGATCGCGCGGGAGCTGGAAGTTCCGGCGGTGCTGGAGACCGCGGTCACGGTGGTGTGCGACCTGGTCGGCGCCCCGCACGGTCGCGTCGAGCTGACCGGCCCCGAAGGCGGCGTCGCCGAACGCGGCCGGGCCGGCGGCAACGGCGTGGTCGAGCTGCCCCTGCGGGCCGGGCCGAAGGCGCTCGGCACCTTCCGGGTGGAACCGCCCGCCGGCCGCGAGTTCGGCCCCCGCGAGCGGCAGGTCCTGGGCGCGGTCGCCGCGGCGACCGCGATGGCCGTCGACAAGGCCGTCCTGGTCGGCCAGATGCGCCGCCGCGAGCGATGGCTCGAAGCCTCCTACGACGTCACGCGCGCCCTGCTCGCCACGAAGGACTTCCACGCGACCCTCCGGCTGATCGCCGAACGCGCGCGCGTCGTGGCCGGCGGCACGGCCGGCGCGATCGCGCTGCCGGACGGGCCGGGGCAGCTCGTCTTCGACATCGTCGAGCCGCCGGGCGAGGACGCCGACCGGCTCACCGGCGTGACCGTGCCGACCGAAGGCACCGCGACCGGGGTCGCGTACACCACCCGCAAGCCGGTCGTCGTGCGCGACTACGGGGAGCGCGTGCAGGAACAGCAGCGCGACCGCGCCGGATCGATGCCGGCGATGATCAAGGACCTCGACTCGGCGATCTCGGTGCCGCTGATCGTCGGCGAGGAGACGCTGGGCGTGCTCGTCGTCGCGAAGTTCCGGGACAAGACGCCGTTCACCGACGCCGAAGTGCAGCTGGCCGAAACCTTCGCCGGCCACGCCGCGCTCGCGGTCGAGTTCTCCCGGGCCCAGGACGCGCGCCAGCAGCTGGCGGTGTTCGAGGACCGCGACCGGATCGCCCGCGACCTGCACGACCTGGTCATCCAGCGGCTGTTCGCGACCGGCCTCGGGCTGGAGGGCGTCAGCAGGCTGATCGCGGACCAGGCGGTCGCCGGGCGCGTCGCCGGGTTCGCCCAGGACCTCGACGGCACCATCCGCGAGATCCGCAACAGCATCTTCTCGCTGCAGGCGCCCGCGCAGGCCCAGGGCAGCCTGCGCGCGGAACTGCTGCGGGTGGCCGTCGACGCGCGGGACACGCTGGGCTTCGAGCCGCGCGTGGGGTTCGACGGGCCGCTCGACGCGGCGGTGCCGGACGCCGTCCGGTCCGACTTGATCGCGTCGCTGCGCGAAGCGCTGACGAACGTGGCGCGCCACGCCGGGGCGACGTCGTGCTCGGTCGAGGTCACCGTGGACACCGCCGGCCGGCGGCTGACCCTGGCCGTGCGCGACGACGGAACGGGTCCCCCGTCCGGTCCGGGCCGGGCCAGCGGGCTGGGCAACCTGGCCGCGCGTGCGGCACGGTGGAGCGGGACCTGCGGGCTGGCGGCCGCCGAGGGCGGCGGCTCGCGATTGGAATGGACCGCGGAGCTGCCGGCGCGGACCGGCGAGCAGGGGAGTGGACGATGACGATCTCGGTGTTCCTCCTGGACGACCACGAGCTGGTCCGCACCGGGCTGAAGACCGTCTTCGAGTCCGAATCGGACATCGAGGTGGTCGGCGAGGCGGCGACCGCGGCCGAGGCGCTGGTCCGGATCCCTCAGTCCCGCCCGGACGTCGCGATCCTCGACGTCCGGCTGCCCGACGGCCAGGGCGTCGAGGTGTGCCGCGAGATCCGCTCGACGGTCGCGCCGCCGCCCGCGTGCCTGATGCTGACGTCCTATTCGGACGACGACGCGCTCTTCGGCGCGATCATGGCGGGCGCGGCCGGGTACATGCTGAAGCAGGTGTCGGGCCGGTCCCTCGTGGACGCCGTCCGCACGGTGGCCGTCGGCGGCTCGCTGCTGGACGCCACGCTGACCGCGTCGGTGATGAACAAGCTGCGCGGCGCGGACGTGGCGGCCCCGGACCCGCGGTACGAGCAGCTCAGCCCGCAGGAGCGGCGGGTGCTGGACCTGGTCGCCGAAGGCCTGACCAACCGGCAGATCGCCGAGCGGCTGTTCCTGGCCGAGAAGACCGTGAAGAACTACGTCTCGTCGGTGCTGCACAAGCTCGGGGTCGAGCGGCGCACCTCGGCGGCGGTGTACCTGTCGCAGCGACACGCCGACGGCGGCCGTTCGGGCTGATCCCACGCCCACTCGGCGCAAAGCCGTGGGGCATCCGACGTATCTGGCCGCCGATGCGATACACCTGACGGGTGACGCACGAATTGTCGTGCGCGGCAGAGGGGACAGCATGTCGGGGTTGTCGAGCGGGGACTATGTCACGCAGCAGATCCGGGCACTGGCGAGAGCCGTGCGCAGCGAAGGGGCCGGCGGGGTCGGCACGCGCAGCTTCCAGCTGGCGGAGCACCTGGCGGCGGAGGGAGGCGTCCACCGTGGCGACATCCTGACGGCGACGGCGACGCTCCTGGCGATGACGGCGTGGTGCGACGGCGAAGCCGAAGCGGCCCGCCGGTTCGCCGAGCTGGCGGGCGAAAACGACGTCGAGTCGCGTGAGCTGGTGGGGCACCTGCTGTGCCTCGAAGTCGGGGCCGAGGAGGGCTGGCTGCCGGAGGAGCAGGCGGAGGCGTTGCTGGAGTACGCCCGCCGGGCGCGACGCGGCGACCTCGCCTTGCGGGTCCGGGCGATCGCCGGGTCGCGCGGCGGACGGCACCGGCGGGACAACTGACGGTCGCCGGCGCGGCTAGCTCGGGAGGGGACGGGCGGGATCGGCCAGCACGTCCGGGTCGACCGTCCGTCCACCGCGGATCAGCTCGCGGACCGCGTCGAGGCCTTCGTCCCACTGGTTGACGTGCAGGCCGGCGACGACCCGGCCGCCCGCGAGCCAGAACGCGTGGAACGTCGTACTGGTCGGAGAAGAAGTACGGCAGGTCGTCGTACACCACTTCGCGGCCGAGCATCGACAGCGCCGCCGCCGGGCCGCCGTTCGTGGCCGCCGCCCAGTGCTCCACGCGGATGTGCCGGTCGTAGGCGGGGTGCCACGCGCTCGCGACGTCGCCGACGGCGAACACGTCCGGGTCCTCGGTGCGCAGCGACGCGTTTACCCGGACGCCGTCGTCGACCGCCAGCCCGGCTTCCTCGGCGGCGGTGCAGGTCGGCGAAGAACGCGCCCAGCTCCAGCCCGAGCGTCGCGTGCAGCGGGGACGGGCTCGGCTCGACGATCGTCACCTCGCAGCCGTAGGTCCGGGCCGCGGCCGCCGTTTCCAGGCCGATCCAGCCCGCGCCCGCGACGACGGCCCGGCCGCCCGCGGCCAGCGCGTCGCGCAGCCGGTCGGCCTGGGCGAGCCGGCGCAGGTAGTGGACGCCCTCGAGGTCGTTGCCCGGCACCCGCAGCCGCCGCGGCGACGCCCCGGTCGCCAGCAGCAGCTTCGTGTAGCCGAGGCGTTCGCCGCCCGCCAGCTCGATCTCGTGGGCGGCGCGGTCGAGTGCCGTGACGCGGCGGCCGGTCAGCCCTTCGATTCCGGCTCCGAGCCGACGAGCACGACGCGCCCGGCGAACCCTTCCGCCCGCAGCGTTTCCGCGGCCTTCGCGCCGGCCAGGCCCGCGCCGGCGATGACGAACGCGTCCATCAGGCACTCACCCCGGTCAGCGCGAAGAACTCCTGCCGCGTCTTGGGTTCCTCGCGCAGCAGGCCGTGCAGCGCCGACGTCACGGTGAGCGCGCCGGTGGCCCGCACGCCGCGCAGCGACATGCACAGGTGCTCGGCTTCGATCACGACCCCGACGCCCTTGGGCGCCAGGTGCTCCTGCAGCCAGTCGGCGACCTGCTTGGTCAGCCGCTCCTGCACCTGCAGGTCGCGCGCGAACATTTCGACGACGCGGGCGAGCTTCGACAGCCCGAGGATCCGTTCGCCGGGGAGGTATCCGACGTGCGCGACGCCGCGGAAGGGCAGCAGGTGGTGCTCGCACAGCGACTGCACCGGGATGCTCTTCGCCAGCACGAGCTCGTCGTAGCCCTCGTCGTTCGGGAAAGTCGTCAGCCGGAAGTCGCGCGGCTTCAGCATTTCCGCGAAAGCGCCGGCCACCCGCCGCGGCGTGTCGCCCAGGTGCTCGGACGACGGGTCCTTCCCCAGGGCGCGCAGCAGGTCGGCGACCGCGCGTTCCGCCGCGGGCAGGTCCATCGCGTCGCGCTCGTGGACGACGCCCAGGTGCCGCAGCGGCACCGGTTCGCTGACGGGTTCGACGGTCACGGAGGCCTCCTTCTAAAACCAAGACGTGCCGACGTTAGAAGTCCGCCGGGGTTTTCGTCAACGGTTGTGTGTTTTAGAGTGCTCGGATGCACAAGTCCCAGGCCGGCGCGCTGGCCGCGGTCGCGGCGCTCGACGAGCCGACGCGCCGCCGGCTGTACGAGTACGTCGTCCGGCGCCCGCAGCCGGTCAGCCGCGACGACGTCGCCGCGGCCCTCGCGGTGCCCCGCGCGACCGTCGCCTTCCACCTGGACCGCCTGGTGGAGGAGCAGCTGCTGGCCGTCGAGTACGAGCGCCGCAGCGGCCGCACCGGACCGGGCGCGGGCCGCCCGGCCAAGCTCTACCGCCGGTCGGACCGCCAGGTGAGCGTCTCGGTGCCGGAGCGGCACTACGAGCTGGCCGGCGAGCTCCTCGCGTCGGCGATCGAGGAAGCCGACGAGACCGGCGGGTCGGCGCGGGAGATCCTGGGCCGCCGCGCCCGCGAGCACGGCGCGGGACTGGCGGCATCGGACATCGTCGCCGCGCTGGAGGAGCACGGGTTCGAGCCGCGTGTGGAAGGAGACGGCGTGCTGTTGGGCAACTGCCCGTTCCAGCGCTTGGCCCGGACGCACACGCGGCTGGTCTGCGAGATGAACCTGGGCCTGGTCGAGGGCCTGCTCGACGGCGCCGGCGACCGCCGGCTGCGGGCTCGGCTCGATCCGCAGCCCGGGTGCTGCTGCGTGCGCCTCGCGCCCGCCTGAGGTTCGCCGCGAGCAGGGGCGGTCGATGCCGAGCCGGCGAGGTCCGCGGCTTTCCCTTCTAGCGCGGGAGAAACGCCAGCACGCCGAGGAACGCGCCGAAGCCGACGAGGGCCGCTGAGGCGATGCGGTGGAGGCTTCGGCCGCGCAACCTCCTCGCGAGCCGTGTGCCCAGCAGCGTTCCCGCGCCCGCCACGACCCCCAGCACGCTGCCTAGTCCGAAGTGGACGGACCCGTGCGCCGCGTAGCCGAGGGTCGCGAACCCCACCAGTGGCAGCTGGATCAGCTGGCCGGCGGCGATCGTCGTCAGCGCGGGCACGCCCAGGGCCAGCAGTACCGGGACGAGCAGCACGGGTCCGCCGGTGCCGGTCAGCGCCGAGCCGAACCCGACGGCCGCGCCGACCGCGACGGCGGCCGGCGCGGGCAGCTCGAGGGCTTCGCGCGGGCGCGCCCAGAGGTTGAAGGCGCCGGAACCGGCCGTCACGACGGCGAGGACCAGCCAGAGCGCCGTCGCCGGGACGACGCCGTTGACCAGGGCGCCGGCCGCCGCGGCCGGGGCCGCTCCGAGCGTGAGCCACCCGCCGAAGCGCCACGGCATGGCCTGGTGACGGGCGTAGGCCGTGGTGCCGACGATCCCCGTGAACAGGAAGGCCCAGCTGCTCGTGCCCGCCGCCGTGTGGACGTCGAGGCCGGCGAGCCACGTCAGCGCGGGCGGCAGCAGGACACCGCCGATGCCGATCGCTCCGATGAAGACGCCGACCGGCACCGCCAGCAGCAGAACGGCCACCACGGCGCCGACGCTAACACGCCGTTCCTACTTGGCCGGCACCTCGCCGAGCCGGGTGGCGACGCCCGTCGTGAGCGCGCTCGCGCCGATCTCCGTGCCCGGCTTGATCCACGGCTCGTCCGGCTCCGCGCCCGCCACTTGGCGCTCGCCGATGAACTGCCCCGTCACCGGGTCGATGATCAGCTGGCGGATCTCGTGGCGGTCGTCGAGACCGAGGGCGACGCCGGTGCGGCCGTCGAGGTTGGTCTCCGCCGCCAGCACCGTCATGCCCGGGATCTTCGCCAGCGCCCGGTACCACTGCGCGCGCAGCCCGGCCGGCATCACCCCGGCCCGGAGGATCTCGATGCCGTAGTGGAACATCGCCCGGGGCGTCGAGCCGCGGCCCGCCGTCAGTGCCCGCAGCTTCGCGTACAGCGCCGCCGGGTCGTGCGGCAGCGTCGCGTAGAACGCCGGGCTGTCCCAGTCGGTGGGGTCGTCGCACTTCTTGGGCGGCTTGGCGTTCGGGAAGAAGTCGCCGCAGCGGCCCTGCCACTGGCCCTGGTCGGTGTCCGTGACCTCCGGTACGGGTGCCTGGGACTGCGGCACCGAGCCGCCCAGGAACTTCCCGGTGTTCAGGATCCTTCGGTTCTCCTGCCAGACGTCGTGCTCGTCGGCCGGGATCCAGCGGTCGACCTGCTGCTCCCAGAGGTACGTGTACCCGGTTGCGGCGCCGATCTGGACGCCGCGCTGCACCCACGTGTGCTCCGCGACGAAGCGGAACTGCCCCGGCCCGACGGGCTGGTCGGCCGCGCCGACGCTGAGGTCGGCCGCCCGGTTCAGCACCTGCGCGGCCGACATCAGCTTGATGTCGGGCCAGTTCGCGGTAGGGGTCGTGCTCGGGTGCGCGCTCGGCGGGGGACCCGCGGCCGCCGGGGCGTCCGGGGCCGGGCCGGTCTGGACGACGACGGCCACCGTGACCGCGCCGGCCACGGCGGCGGCGACCGGCACGGCGATCCACCGGCGGGTCCGCTTCTGCCGCAGCGGGACGACAGCGGGCGTGACTGCCAGCTCGGCCATCAGCCGCGCCCGGGCGGCGGAGAGGTCGGCCGGCGCCGTGCGGGCGTCGCGGTGGAGCAGCTCGAGGGTTTCGTCGAGCTCAGGCATGGGGGTTCTCCTCGGTGGGGACGAGCAGGGCCTGGAGGCGGTGGCGGACGCGGTGCAGGCGCGAGCGGACCGTGCTGGCGGGCACGCCGAGCGCTTCGGCGACTTCCGCCGGTTCGAGCCCGGCCCAGGACGTGAGCAGCAGGACGTCGCGGTCCTGTTCGGACAGCGCGGCCAGCTCGCCGGCGAGCACGCGCAGGCGCGCGGCCGCGTCGACCCGGCCGGCCACCGCGGTGTCGTGGTTGTCCTCCGGACGCTCTTCGACGCCGGCCTTCGCCGTCAGCTGGAAACCGCGCACCTCCTGGCGCACGTGGTTGCGCAGCAGGTTGGTGGCGATCCCGTAGAGCCAGCCGCGGATGGGCGCCTTCGCCGGGTCGTAGC
The DNA here is from genome assembly GCF_055633805.1 of Amycolatopsis sp. NPDC114478. Classification (NCBI taxonomy): domain Bacteria; kingdom Bacillati; phylum Actinomycetota; class Actinomycetes; order Pseudonocardiales; family Pseudonocardiaceae; genus Amycolatopsis; species Amycolatopsis sp. NPDC114478. Next base: position 208,833 of record NZ_JBVKDO010000015.1, read on the forward strand.
TGGCGCGTCTTCGCAGCGCGACGACGAACGTCTCGGCCACGAGGTCGTCGGCGGCGTGCACGCCCACCCGGCCCGCGAGGTACCCGCGCAGGGGATGGGCGTACTCGTCGAAGAGCCGCGAGAAGACCTCTTTCGGATCCTTCGCGGCGAGGTCGGGCCGGTCGAGCCGTTCCACGATTCTGGTCACGCTACTGGTTGTCGCGACCCGCCGCCCGCGTCCCCGCTCGCCCGCCCCGATGAGACGCGGGCCACATCCGGGCTCCCGGCCCGAACAGCACCGGGGCCTGCGGACAACATCCGGTATGCCCAGGGGAAGCGCGATGCTGCTGGCCGCGACGTGTGGCGGTGTGGTGGTGGCGATGCTGGCCGCAGCCGCGGCGGTGCGGCCACCGCCCGCCGCGCCACCGCCCGCGCCGCCGCTCACGACGAGCGTGGCCACGACGGCGACTTCCGCGCCGCCGGAGACCACGTCGAAGCGCCGGACGGGCACCGCGCCGACGACCCCGGCGCGGTTCGCCCGGTCCTGACGCGCCCGGCGTCCGCCGGTGACGGCCCGTTCGGCGGTACGGTTTCCCCGGTGGTGACGCGGAGCGAGGCGAAGGGGGCCACGGTGGTGGACCGGGCGAAGCCGGGGGAGCAGGCCAGGACGTCGGCTCCGGGGCCGCGGCAGCCCAGCCTGGCCGACGTCGCCGGCATGGCCGGGGTCTCGCACATGACCGTCTCGCGCGTGGTGAACGAGAGCGGGCCGGTGCGCCCGGAAACCCGCGAGCGGGTCCTCGCCGCGGTGCAGAAGCTCGGGTACCGGCCCAACACGGCCGCGCGGACGCTGGTCACCGGCCGGTCGGGCACCCTCGGCGTGGTCGCGCTGGAGTCGAACCTCTACGGGCCGGCGAGCACCCTGTACGGCATCGAAAACGCCGCGCGCGAGGCCGGGTACGGCGTCGCGATCTGCAGCGTCACCCGGCCGGGCCGGACGTCGATCGGCGACGCGGTGGAAAGCCTGCGGCGCCAGGCGGTCGAGGGGATCGTCGTGATCGCCCCCCACGTGACGGCCGGGCGGGCGCTGGCGGCGGTGCCCGGCGACATCGCGGTGGTCGCGGTCGGCGGCGGCGAGTCGGCGCCGGTACCGGTGATCTCGGTCGACCAGTACGACGGCGCCCGCCGCGCCACCGAGCACCTGCTCGCCCTGGGGCACAAGACGGTCTGGCACCTGGCGGGCCCGGAGGACTGGCTGGAGGCCCGCGACCGCGAACGCGGCTGGCGCGAGACCTTGGAGCGGCGCGGCCTGCGGGTCCCCGCGGTCGTGCGCGGCGACTGGAGCCCGCGGTCGGGCTACGAGGCCGGCCGGGCGCTCGTCGACAAGCGCGGGCTGAAGGCGGTGTTCTCGGCCAACGACCAGATGGCGCTGGGCCTGCTGCGCGCGTTCACCGAAGCCGGGATCCGGGTGCCGGAGGACGTCCAGGTGGCGGGCTTCGACGACGTCCCCGAGGCGGCGTACTTCACCCCGCCGCTGACGACGGTCCGGCAGGACTTCATCGAGGTCGGCCGGAAGACGTTCGGGCTGCTGGAGGACCGCATGGCGGGCGGCGACACCCGCGCGCGCCACCTGGTCCCGGCCGAGCTGATCGTCCGGGAGAGCACCGGCCCGCGCTGAACCGCCTCGAATGAGTCATTCAAGACAGCTTGCCGGACTGTTAGCGCTAACACGACGTCGGCACTGATCCATCCCGGTGTTGTATCTTGACCGCTTCTGTGTGATCGGCAAAGGATCGTGTTCGGTTCAGTGTCGTTCCTGGAGGTCCCCGCATGCGTGCCGCCGTCCGCACCCTGCTCGTCGCCGTGCTCGCCTTGGTCGGGGTGACCGTCCCGCAAGCCACCGCCGCGCCGCCGCCGAAAGCGGCCCACACCGTCACCTACGACGGCTACTCCTTCCTGGTCGACGGCAACCGCACCTACCTGTGGTCCGGCGAGTTCCACTCCTACCGGCTCCCCAGCCCCGACCTCTGGCTGGACATCTTCCAGAAGATGAAGGCCGCCGGCTTCAACGCGACCTCCCTCTACTTCGACTGGGGCTACCACTCGCCACGCCAGGGCGTCTACGACTTCACCGGCGTCCGCGACCTCGACAAGCTCCTCGACATGGCCCAGCAGGCCGGGCTCTACGTCATCGCGCGGCCCGGGCCGTACATCAACGCCGAGGTCGACGGCGGTGGCTTCCCGACCTGGCGGTCCACCACCCCCGGCCACACCCGCAGCGCCGACCCGGTCTACCTGAAGTACTCCGACGAGTGGCAGACGCAGATCGACCGGATCCTGCAGCGCCACCAGCTCACCAACGGCACCGGCAGCGTGCTGGCCTACCAGGTCGAGAACGAGTACTACAACGGCAACGCCGACGGCCGCGCGTACATGAAGCACCTCGAGGACAAAGCCCGCGCCGACGGCATCACCGTTCCCCTGGTGGGCAACAACAACGGCACCTTCAACGCCGGGGAGGCCGCGCTCGACGTCGACGCCGCCGACTCCTACCCGCAGGGCTTCGACTGCTCCAACCCCACGCGCTGGAACGGCGTCCCCGACATCAGCTACGACCACGTCCCGGGCAAGCCGCTGATCACCGCCGAGTTCCAGGGCGGCGCCTTCGACCCGTGGGGCGGCCCCGGCTACGAGAAGTGCGCCCAGCTGATCAACGACCAGTTCGCGAACGTGTTCTACAAGCAGAACATCGCGGTCGGCGCCACCGGCCAGAGCTTCTACATGCTGCACGGCGGCACGTCGTGGGGCTGGAGCGCGATCCCGCAGAACTACACGTCCTACGACTACGGCGCCGCCATCACCGAAGGCCGCCAGTTCGACCCGAAGTACAACGAAGACAAGCTGATCGGGTACTTCACCCAGTCCGTCACGCCGTTGACCAAGACCGACGGGCTCGCCTCGGCGCCGCTGACCGATCCGGCGCTCACCGACACCGCGCGGATCAACCCCGACACCCGCACGCAGTTCCACACCCTGCGCCACACCGACTCGACGTCCACCGCCACCAACACCACCACGATGGCGCTCGACCTCGCGGCGCACGCCGGCTACACCTACGACGACCGCGCCGCCGAGGTCGGCTACACCGGCACGTGGAGCCACGTCGGGCCGGAGGTGAACTACACCGGCGGCGACTACCAGCACACCGAGTCGTTCTCGCAAGCGACCGGCGACAGCGTGAGCATTCCCTTCACCGGCACCGGGATCCGCTGGGTGACGTCGAAGGACCCGAGCCACGGCATCGCCGACGTCTACCTCGACGACGCGAAGGTCAGCACCGTCGACCTCTACGCGGGCAGCAAGCAGAACCAGGTCACCGGCTACGAGGTGCGCGGCCTGCCCGCCGGCGCGCACACGCTGAAGATCGTCGTCACCGGGCAGAAGAACGCGAGCGCGACCGGGCCGTTCGTCGTCGTGGACGCCGTCGACCTGCTCACGGGCAGTGGCGACTACTACCCGGTCGTCCCACAGCAGCCCGGCACCGGGATCACGCTGAACGGCCGCCAGTCGAAGATCGTCGCTGCCGGGTACGACCTCGGGCAGACCCGGATGCAGTACTCGACGTCGGAGATCATGACGAACGCGGCCATCGGCGGCCGGGACGTCGCGGTCCTGTACGGCGACAAGGGCGGCCCCGGCGAGACCGTCCTGCGGTTCGCGCAGCAGCCGTCCGTGCAGGTGCTCGGCGGGGCCGCGACGTCCACTTGGGACGCCGCCCGCGGTGACCTGCGGCTGGACTACACCCACGACGGCCTGACCCGCGTGCTCGTCACCGCCCCCGGGCAGCGGCCGCTGCTCCTGCTGCTCGCGGACAAGGCGACGGCGGCCACGTTCTGGCGCCAGGACACCGCGGCCGGCCCGGTGCTGGTCCGCGGTACGCACCTGGTGCGGACCGCGGCCGACGACCACGGCACGCTGAACCTGACCGGCGACACCGGCACCGACGGCGCGTTCGAGGTCTTCGCGGCCGAGAAGGCGGTGTCGTGGAACGGTTCCCGCGTCGCGACGCAGCCGACGTCGAGCGGCAGCCTGACCACCGCCGCGCCGACCGCGAAACCGGTGACCCTCCCCGCGCTGAGCGGGTGGAAGCACCAGCAGGAGTCGCCGGAGAGCCAGCCGGGCTTCGACGACTCGGCGTGGCCGGTGGCCGACAAGCAGACCACCAACAGCTCGACCGCGCTCGGCACGAAGCCGGTGCTCTTCGCCGACGACTACGGCTTCCACACCGGCAACACGTGGTACCGGGGCCGGTTCGCGAGCGACGGCAAGCAGACCGGGATCACGCTGTCGAGCCAGAGCGGCGGCCCGGCCGGCGCGTTCTCGGCGTGGCTCAACGGCGTCTTCCTCGGCAGCTCGACCGACCCGCAGCACACGTTCGGGTTCCCGGCCGGTTCGGTGCGTCCGGGCGACAACGAGATTTCCGTGCTGACCGTGAACATGGGGCACGAGGAGGACTACGGCGCGAACAACGGCAACAAGGCCGCGCGCGGGCTCACCTCCGCGAGACTCACCGGGTCGCCGCTGACGTCGGTGACCTGGCGCCTGCAGGGCGTCCGCGGCGGCGAGACCGGCCTCGACCCGGTCCGCGGCCCGCTCAACACCGGCGGGCTGTACGGCGAGCGCGCGGGCTGGTCGCTGCCCGGCTTCCCCGACGGGCGCTGGACGTCGACGACGCTGCCGGCGAAGGACACCACGCCGGGCGTGTCCTGGTACCGCACCACCGCGGATCTCGACCTGCCCCGCGGCCAGGACACCTCGCTCGGCCTGACGATCAGCGACGACCCCGCGCGGCAGTACCGGGCGCTGCTCTTCGTCAACGGCTGGCAGCTCGGGCAGTACGTCAACTACCTCGGGCCGCAGCACAGCTTCCCGATCCCGAACGGGGTTCTGAACCCGAACGGGCACAACACGATCGCCGTCGCGGTGTGGAACCTCGACGGCAGCACCGGCGGCCTCGGCAAGATCGCGTGGACGAACTACGGCAGCTACTCCTCGCCGCTGACCGTGCGGCAGAACGCGTCGCCGGGCTTCGACCCCGCGCGGTACGCGATGCCGGCCGCGCCCACCACGACCGTGTCGCTGACCGCGCCGGACACCGCGTCGGGCGGCCAGCGGTTCACCGCCTCAGCGACGGTCCGGGTGGCCGCGGACGCGCCCCCGGCGTTCGACGTCAAGCCGGCGCTCACCGCGCCGGCCGGGTGGACCGTCGGACCGGCGTCCCCGCCTTCGGTGGCGAAGGTCGACGGCGGCCGGGCGGCGACCTTCACCTGGCCCGTCACCGCTCCCTCCACAGTGGACACCGCGGCGCTGAAGGTGGCGGTGGCGTACCGGCAGGCCGGACGGCCGGGATCGGCTTCGGACGAGCGGATCGTCGGCGCGGTGCCGCCCGCACCGCCGGCCGGGCAGGTGGCCGTCAGCTCGCTGCCGTTCCTCACCGCGACCAACGGCTGGGGGCCCGTCGAGCGGGACACCAGCAACGGAGAAGCGAACGCCGGCGACGGCAAGCCGATGACCATCGGCGGGGTGGCGTACGCGAAGGGCCTGGGCGCCCACGCGGCGAGCGACGTCCAGCTCTACCTGGCGGGCGCCTGCACGCGTTTGACGGCGTCGGTGGGCGTCGACGGTGAGACGGGCACCGGCGGCAGCGTCACCTTCAGCGTCTCGGCGGACGGTGCGACGAAGGTGACGACGCCGGTGGTCCGGGGCGGCCAGGCGGCCGTGCCGATCGACGTCGACGTCACCGGCGCCCAGGTCCTGGACCTGCTGGTCGGCGACGGCGGGGACGGCAACGGCAACGACCACGCGGACTGGGCGCTGCCGACGCTGACCTGCACTACGCCGCCCGCTCGGTGACCGCCGGAAGTCCCCGGAGGAAGAAGGTGGCGCGGACCTCGCGGCGTTCGCGCCACAGGTGGTACAGCGCGAGCCCGAAGATGATCGAGCCGACGACGTTCGCGACGAAGTGCCACCAGACGCGGTAGGTGGTCAGGCCGGGGCCCGGGTCCACCAGGCCGAAGAACGTCGAGAGGCCGATGGCGCGCGACCCGAACGCCACGGACAGCGTCAGGACCAGGTGTTCGAGCCCGTGCAGGCCCTGCATCCAGACGCCCATCTTCGCCCAGCGGCGGGCGCGGGTGCCCCGCGCCCGCCGCGTGATCACCATGACCCCGGCCAGCCCGGCGAGGAAGATGAAGTTGCCGGTCAGGTGCAGCAGTTCCATGCCGAACGTCTTGCGGTCCGGCAGCAGCATCTGCAGGCCGTTCGCGAGCCCGGTGCCCCACGGCGTCATCCACGCCGGCGCGTTCGGGTGCCCGAGCCAGTAGCCGACCTGCGCGATGTGCTCCTGGACGTGGCCGAGCTGGCCCAGGACGCCGATGCCGATCACCGCGACCGAGCCGCGGTACACCCACGGCCGCACCGGCCGGCGGTTCGCGTACGCCAGCACCCCGACCGCGGCCCACATGGCCAGCGCCCAGAGCACGAGCAGCGTCGCGCCCGCGACGTCCCAGCCGGACATCGCCCCCATCGGCATCGTCATGGCCGCCTCCCGTCCGCGTCCGCCCAGGCTAGCCGCGGAACCGGCCGCCGAACGTCTCCGTCCGTGCGGCCGCGAACCGGGCAAACCGTTACACCGCAACGGTTCTCCGCTCAAGACAGGACAAGCCGGACGGCCAGCGCCGTGATCACCGCGCTGGAGGCGAGCGCCGTCACCAGCCGGCCCCGCGGCCCGGTGAGGACGCGCCTGAGCAATGCCCCGCCGCCGGCCAGCAGCGCTTGCCAGCTCGCCGAGGCGGCGAACGCGGCGAGCACGAACACGACCTGTTCGAGCACCGAGACGGCGTCCCCGGCGCGATCGCCGACGACCAGGGCGGTGAAGTAGACGACGGTCGTCGGGTTCACCAGCGTGATGCCGAGCAGGCTGACGTAGGCGCGGCCGGGCGCGAGCGGCGTCACGGGCCGGGCGGTGGTGTCGCGGTGCGAGCGCAGCGCCAGCACGGCGCCGCGGACCGCCAGCACGACCAGGACGCCGGCCGACACCAGCCGCAACGGCCCGGCGACCGGCGTGACGACCCCGGCGATCGCGGCCCCGCCGAGCACCGCGACCAGCGCGTACACGCCGTCGGCGGTCGCGACGCCGAGGGCCGCGGCCAGGCCGGTGCGCAGCGAGGTGCGGGCGGTGAGCGCGACGAGGTAGGTCGCGACGGCGCCGACCGGGATCGCGATGCCGTAGCCGGCCAGCAGGCCGGCGAGCAGCGCGCCCGTCACGGCACGGGGGTGATCGACCTCCGCGGGGGGCCCGGCTGCTGCTGGACCGGCGCGGTGGTCGCGGCGGCGGTCGGCAGGAGCGGCGTGCGGTGAGAGGTCATGCGCAGATGGTGTAGCCGGGCGCCCGGCGGGGCAACCGTATTTCCAGCCGGTGCGCAGCGGGCGCCTGTGCTTGGATCGGCCGGGGGAACGGCCGACGCGAGAAAGGGTTTTCACGATGCGGGTCGACCTCAGCGGGAAGACGGCCCTGGTCACCGGGTCCACCCAGGGCATCGGCTCGGCGATCGTGGCGGGACTGGCCGCCGCGGGCGCGCGGGTCGCGGTCAACGGCCGGAGCGAGACGGGGGTCGCGAAGGCCATCGCGCGCCTGAAGGAGGACCAGCCGGACGCCGACCTGATCCCGGCGCCGGGTGACGTCTCGGACGAGGCCGGCGCGGCCCAGGTCGTCGAGGAAGTGCCGGACGCCGACATCCTGGTCAACAACCTCGGCATCTTCGGCGCGCAGGAGCCCCTGGACATCACCGACGCCGACTGGCGGCGCTACTTCGAGGTCAACGTCCTGGCCGCCGTCCGTCTCACCCGCGCGTACCTGCCCGGGATGACCGGACGCGGCTGGGGCCGGATCCAGTACATCGCCAGCGATTCCGCCGTCGTGATCCCGGCCGAGATGATCCACTACGGGGTGTCCAAGACGGCGTTGCTGGGGGTCTCGCGCGGGTTCGCCAAGCACGCGGCCGGCACCGGCGTCACGGTGAACGCCGTGATCGCGGGGCCGACGCACACCGGCGGCGTCGAGGACTTCGTCTACGAGCTGGTCGACAAGGACCTGCCGTGGGAAGAGGCCCAGCGCGAGTTCATGAAGAAGCACCGGCCACAGTCGTTGCTGCAGCGGCTGATCGAGCCCGAAGAGATCGCGAACCTGGTGGTGTACTTGAGTTCCCCGTTCGCCTCGGCGACCACGGGCGGTGCGGTCCGGGTCGACGGCGGGTACGTCGACTCGATCCTGCCGTAGGCCCGCTCCCGCCCGGGCGCACGGGGGAGGCCCGGGAGGGAACGGGGGATTTTGGGCCGGTACGGGGGCCGCCTCGCGGCGGAAGGCACGACACGGCTCCAGCGTTACCGGTATTCCGTGAAGGCAAGGGGTGAGGCCCGGGGGCACCGCCGTACCGACACCGAGTACAACGCTTCGGCCGGTTTGGTGTTCCGCGGCCGGGAGTGACGTGCGTCGCGGCCATCCGGGGTACCCCGCGCAGGGGTCGCCCGGACGAGCGCGCCGGCTGTCGTGTCCGGCGCGCGTGGGTGATGATCGATTTCATGGACCACATCGAGACGTCCGCGAAACCCGCCCGCGGCCTGCGCCGGGTGCTCCTCGCCGCGGCGGCGGGAGCACTGCTCGCCGCCGCGGCGTGGGTGGCGCTCTGGCTCGCCATGCACCTGTGAACCACCGCCGCGGCCACGAGCCTGCGCCTCAGCCGGTGACGCTGGGGGCGCCCGTCTCCAGGTGGCCGCTGAACCGGCGGAGGAACTTCGGGTCGGCGTCGAGCGTCGCGGACAGGTCGTACCAGCCGTTGCCGTACGCCACCGGGTTCCAGTCGTCCGTCACCGTCTGGCCCGCGGCCAGCGCGTACGTCCACGGGCCGTCCGTGCGGTAGTGGTTCGCGGTGATCGTGACGCGCACCGCCGTCGTGCCGCTGTTGCGCATCGTCAGCCGCAGCTTGTTGTCCGTCGTGTAGCTGCCCAGGACGTCGACGCCCGCGCCCGCGCTGTTCGCGTCGCCCGCCAGGACCCAGCGGAACCGGTTGGGGCCGTGCACCGCGACGCCGTACTTGCCGCCGCCGTAGAGCTGGATCCGCCAGGTGTCGCTCACCTGCGCCCCCGGGGCCAGGTCGTACGGCCACGGGCCGTCGGTCTGGCCGTCGTTGCGGTAGGCCATCAGCTGCACGGCCGCGGTGCCCTGGTTGGCGAACGTCGTCGTGAGGATCTTGCGGTCCGCGCTCAGGGACGTCGTGACCGACGGCCGGTAGGGGAGTGCCCGGGCGGGCCGGGTGCCGGGCTCCTGCACTGGGACCTGCTGCTTCCCAGTCGCCGGCGGGGCCGGCTTCGGCAGCTTCTTCTGGGTGTCGTCGGCCTGCTTGCGCAGCGCCGCGGTGTCCGGCAGCAGCGGGATCTGCACGTTCGGGGCGCCGAAGTCGAAGCACGTCATGAGGTCGCCGCAGATCGCCCGCCGCCACGCGCTGATGTTCGGCTCGGCCACGCCCGTCCAGCGCTCGAGGAACCGGAGCACCGACGTGTGGTCGGTGACCTCGGAGCTGACCCAGCCACCGCGGCTCCACGGCGAGATCACGGTCATCGGGACGCGTGCGCCGAGGCCGATCGGCTTGCCGCCGATGTACTCGCTCGCGGTGCCCGACGGCGCGATCGGCGGGGCGACGTGGTCGAAGAAGCCGTCGTTCTCGTCGTAGTTGATGAGGACCACTGTGGACTCCCACAGCTTCGGGTTGGCCCACAGGGCGTTCAGGACGGTCTGGGTGTACGCGGCGCCGTCGACCGGGCGGGCTTCGGGGTGCTCGCAGTAGCCGTAGGGTGCGACGACCCAGGACACGCGGGGGAGCGAGCCGCTCGCGCAGTCGGCCTTGAACTCGGCGAGGACGTGGTCGACGTCCTTGCCCTGTCCCGAGTCCGGGGCCCACGTCTTGAACACACTGCCCCGTTTGGACAGATCCGAGCGGTAGTCCTGGTGGTAGGCCTTGAACAGCCACAGCGGGTTGTCGCCGTAGTCGCCGACGAACGAGCCGCTCGCGTCGCCGACCTCCTTGTTGGCGTACACCTTCCACGAGACGCCCTGCTGCTGCAGGCGTTCCGGGTAGGTCGTCCAACTGAAGACCGGCTTGTAGTCGGCGGGGTTGTAGTTCGCCGGGCCGCCGGCCTTGCCGTCGGCGTCGATCGTGCCGGTGAACAGGTAGAGCCGGTTGGGCGTGGTCGGGCCCTGCACCGAGCAGAAGTAGTGGTCGCACACCGTGAACGCGTCGGCCAGCGCGCGGTGGAACGGGATGTCGCCCTGGTCGAAGTACCCCATGGTCATCTCGCCCTTGGCGGGGACCCACGCGGTGTTCGCGCCGCCGGCGATCGCCTGGTGCTGGTCGGTCCAGCCGTGGCCGAGGTCGCCGAGGTCCTGACCGTCCACTTTGGTCGTGTCCACCCGGAACGGCAGCAGGTACTTGCCGTCGCTGCGCCCGGAATCGGGCTGGTGGAAGACGTCCTGGCCGTTAGGCTGGATGATCGCGGACCGGTCGCCGTAGCCGCGGACGCCCTTCATCGTGCCGTAGTAGTGGTCGAAGGAGCGGTTCTCCTGCATGAGGACCACGACGTGCTCGACGTCCGACAGGCTGCCCGAGACGCGCGGTTCGGCGAGGGCTTCGGCCATGCCGGCCGGCAGCGCGCCGAGCGCGCCGGCGGCGGCGACCCCGCCGAGGAAACTGCGTCGGGTGAGCTCGGGCGGGTCGGCCATCACGGGAGCCTCCAGGGGACCTCGGCAGGGCAGCGCCAGCGTAGGTGATCACGGCGGCCCGGTGACACCGACGATCGGACGTAATCACGCAGCGTGAAGTTCACGAGCTGTTCGGTTCGCGGGACGCCGGCGTGACACTTTCCGGTGACCCGGAGGTGAACGCGGTCCGGACGGGGAATCTTGATCAGCACAAACCCCTGACGCACAGGGGAGATTGCGGAAGGAGAGCACGATGAAGACCCGAATCGCTTCCCTGGCGACGGCTGCTGCGCTCACGATTTCCGCGGTGGTCGCCGCGGCGGCTCCGGCGTCGGCCGACCCGGTCCCGGGCAATCCGGACCAGTTCTACGCCTACTGCTCGGTAGATCTGCTCGGCGTGCCGCTGTCGTGCACCGAGACCGACGCGGCCCACGCGTCGCACATCTGCCAGTACGTCCTCACCGGCGTCGGGCTCGGCCTCGACTGCATCCTGCGCTGACCCGCGCGTTGCCCGAAAGTACCCGGTGGTCCGGACCATCGGGTCCTCGTCGGAAAATGTCCGACCGGATAGCCTTGTTCTTCGCCACCGGCCCGTCCATACTTTGTTGTGTTCGACAACAAATAGGGTGCCGGTGAGCCGCCAGCCGTCGCCCGCGGAACGGAAGGGGCGACGACGATGTCGACCAGGAACTCCGCCCGATGGCGGCGGACCGCCCGCCTGCTGGTGGCCCCCGCGGCCCTGCTCGTGACCGCCGCCGTGGTGACCGCACCGCAGAGCCAGGCGGCGCCGGCGCAGACCCTCGCGAGCTTCAGCGACGACTTCGACGGCCCGGCGGGCAGCGGGGTCGACGGCTCGAAGTGGGTCCACGAGACCGGCGACAACGTGAACAACCACGAGCGGCAGTGGTACACCGACGGCACCGCCAACGCGGCGCTCGACGGCCAGGGCCACCTCGTGATCACCGCGAAGAAGGAGAACAGCGGGAACAACTGCTGGTACGGCGCCTGCGAGTACACGTCGGCGCGGCTCAACACCTCCGGCAAGTTCACCGCGTCGTCCGGGCACGTCGAGGCCCGGATGAAACTGCCCCGCGGGCAGGGCATGTGGCCCGCGTTCTGGATGCTGGGCTCCGACATCGGCAGCGTCGGCTGGCCGCAGTGCGGCGAGATCGACATCATGGAGAACGTCGGGTTCGAGCCGAACACCGTGCACGGCACCATCCACGGCCCCGGCTACTCCGGTTCCGGCGGCATCGGCGCGCCCTACAGCGGGCCGAACTTCTCCGACGACTTCCACACCTACGCGATCGACTGGTCGCAGGACAGGATCGTGTGGTCGGTCGACGGCAACGCCTACCAGACCCGCACGCCGGCCGACGTCGGCGGCAACCAGTGGGTGTTCAACCACGACTTCTTCGTGATCCTCAATCTCGCGGTCGGCGGCTACTGGCCCGGCGACCCCGACGGCAGCACCCAGTTCCCGCAGCAGCTCGTGGTCGACTACGTCCACGTGAGCTGAGGGTCGAGACCAGCGGGACCGGCTCCTCCCCGTGCGCGGCGGAGGGGAGCCGGTCCCGCGCCACGTCTTTTGGTACACAACCCGGACATTTCTGGTTCAGACCTGTCGAACAACCCCGACGGCCCGGCGATCTTCCCCGTACACAGTGACGGTGTGCGCTCATCGAGCGCCCCGGCACCCGGAGGAGAACCATGGCCCGTACCCGCATCCCACCCGTCGCCGGCGGCCTCGCCGCCGCCGTGGCGGTGGCGCTCGCCGCGGCCTGCTGGGTTGTCTTCCCGCCCTCGGTCGAGGGGCACGCGAGCGCGAGCCGGCCCGTCGTCGACCTCGCGCTGCCGTGGCCGTCCGACGGGCAGGCGAGCGCCGAAGTCCAGGGCTTGGGCTCGCTCGGCAGCCGCGGGGACCCGCGGCCGGTGCCGATCGCGAGCGTCACCAAGGTGATGACCGCGTACGTGGTGCTCAAGGACCACCCGCTGGGTCCGGGCGAAGCGGGCCCGATGATCACCGTCGACGAGCGGGCCGACACCGAATCGACCTCGCGCGAAGAGTCGACCGTGACCCTGCGGGCCGGACGGCAGGTCAGTGAACGCGATCTGCTGGCGCTGATGCTCGTCCCGTCCGGCAACAACGCCGCCCGGCTGCTCGCCCGCTGGGACGCCGGCAGCCAAGAAGAGTTCGTCGGGAAGATGAACCGCGAGGCCGCCGCTCTCGGCATGGCCGACACGACCTACACCGGCGCCAGCGGGGTCGAGGACTCGACCACGAGCACCGCCACCGACCAGCTGCGCCTGGCCCGCGAGGTGATGCGCAACGCCGTGATCCGCGAAATCGTCGCCACGACGAGCCTGCGCGTCGACGGCGTGCCCGGCGTCGTCAACACGAACACCCTCCTCGGCCGGGACGGCGTGATCGGGCTGAAGACCGGTTCGTCGACCGCCGCCGGCGGGGCGCTGATGTGGGCCGCGAAGGGGCCGGGCGGCAAGCTCATCCTCGGCGTCGTCCTGCACCAGAACCCGGGCGGGAGCCCGGCGCAAGGGCTGAGCGCCGCGCTCGAGAACAGCCGGACGCTCATCGCCGCCATCCAGCGGGAACTGCCGGCGGCCACGCGATGACCGCGGTGCTCGAGACCCCGCCGGCGCGCGCGGCCCGGCGCCGGGGCCGCGTGATCGCCGGGTTTTCCGCGCTGACGGCGCTGCTGCTGCTCGCGCACCCGCTGGTGCCCAACTGGGTGGGCAACGCCGGCAGCCTGCTGGAGACGTTCCTGCCGTGGACCGGCCTGCTCGTGCTCCCGCTGCTCGTGGCGGCGCTCGTCCGGCGGTCGGCGCTCGCGCTCGTTTCGCTGCTGCTGCCGGCGCTGGTGTGGGGCGGGTTCTTCGGCGGCAGGCTGTTCGACAAGACCGCAGCCGGCGGCGACCTGACGATCGTCTCGCACAACGTCAACGACGAGAACCCGGACCCGGCCGGCACGGCGCGGGCGCTGGCGGCGACCGGTGCGCAGGTGATCGCCTTGGAGGAGCTGAAGAAGTCCGAGATCCCGAAGTACGAAGACGCGCTCGCCGCGGGCTACCCGCACCACTCGGTGCAGGGCACGGTCGGGATCTGGAGCACCTTCCCGCTCGGCGACACGCGGCCGGTCGCGATCATGCCGTGGACCCGCGCGCTGCGGACCACCGTGGACACTCCGAAGGGCGCGGTCGCGGTGTTCGTGGCGCACCTGCCGTCGGTGCGGGTCCGGCTCGAAGCGGGCTTCACGGCGACCGGCCGAGACGAGGCGATCGGCCTGCTCGCCGACGCGCTGGCTGCGGAGTCTTCCCCGCGCACGGTGCTCGTCGGCGACTTCAACGGCACAGCCGACGACCGCGCCCTGAGCCCGATCACCGCGCGCATGCGCTCCGCGCAGGAGGAAGCCGGCGACGGGTTCGGGTTCAGCTGGCCGGCCGGGCTCCCGCTGGCGCGGATCGACCAGGTCTTCGTCGCGGGGCTGCGGCCGGTGGCGTCGTGGACGTTGCCCGCGACGGGCAGCGACCACCTCCCGGTGGCGGCTTCGGTCGCCTTCTGACGGCCTCCGCGCAGGTCGAACATGCCCCTTGAACACCCGCGTCCGCGGCATCCGGTGAATAACCCACCGGCTTTCCCGCAGGTCGGGCGGTGAAGCCACGACCCACCGCGCCGGCGGCTTACGTGATTAGACCGTTACGCGACCCAGGCTTGACCCCACGGGTGTTATCGCTAACACTGACTCCTCGCCGTCACCGGAACGGGTGACGGAGACCACGACGACGTGTGCGAAAGGGGACGCCGGTGGCCGAACGACCCCGCTCCGGCGGCCCCGTCAGGGTGACCGCCGCCGGCACGCGGCAGCCCAGCCTGACCGACGTCGCGGGGGTGGCGGGCGTGTCGCACATGACCGTCTCCCGGGTCATCAACGGGACCGGCCCGGTGCGGCCGGAAACCCGCGCCCGGGTGCTCGCCGCGATCGAAGAACTGGGCTACCGCCCGAACTCCGCGGCCCGCGCGCTCGTCACCGGGCGCACCGGGACGCTCGGCGTCGTCGCGCTCGAGTCCAATCTGTACGGTCCGGCCAGCACGCTCTACGGCATCGAGAACGCCGCCCGCGAAGCCGGGTACGCGATCACGATCTCGAGCGTGAGCCGCCCGGGCCGGTCGTCGATCGCCGACGCGGTGGAGAACCTCCGCCGCCAGGCCGTCGAAGGCATCATCGTCATCGCCCCGCACATCACCGCCGGCCGGGCCCTGGAAGCCGCACCCGCGGACTTCCCGGTCGTCGCGGTCGGTGGCGGGGAGACGGCACCCGTTCCGGTCATCTCCGTCGACCAGCGCGACGGCGCCCGGCGCGCCACCGAGCACCTGCTGGCCCTCGGGCACCGGACCGTCTGGCACGTCGCCGGCCCCGAGGACTGGCTGGAAGCCCGCGACCGCGAGGCCGGCTGGCGGGAAACCCTGGAACGCCACGGCGCGAACGTGCCGCAGGTCATCCAGGGCGACTGGAGCTCGCGCTCCGGCTACGAGGCGGGGCGATCCCTCGCCAGGGAACGCGACCTGGACGCCGTCTTCGCCGGCAACGACCAGATGGCGCTCGGCTTGCTGCGCGCCTTCGCCGAAGCCGGCATCTCGGTGCCGCGGGACGTGCGCGTCGCGGGCTTCGACGACGTCCCCGAGGCGGCGTACTTCACGCCGCCGCTGACCACAGTGCGCCAGGACTTCATCGAAGTCGGCCGGCGCACGTTCGGCCTGCTCACCCAGCGGATGGAGGGGGGCGACCGGCACGCGCGCGCACTGGTCGTGCCCGAGCTGATCGTCCGCGAGAGCACCGGGCCGCGTTAGCGCCTTGCGCGCGCCCGGATCCAGAAGACCAGCTCCGACTGTTAACGCTAACAACAATGATCACCGTCGATCGAGGAGTGAACGTGCTGAAGAAGCGATGGGCCGCCGCGGCGGCCGCGGCGGCCGGACTCGTGCTGCTCACCGCCTGCGGGAGTGGTGGCTCTTCCGGTGGCTCCGGCGGGGCGATCACGCTCGGCTTCGCCCAGGTGGGCGCCGAGAGCGGGTGGCGGACGGCCAACACCAAGTCGATCCAGGACTCGGCCAAGACCGCCGGCATCGAGCTCAAGTTCTCCGACGCGCAGCAGAAGCAGGAGAACCAGATCTCCGCGATCCGCTCCTACATCCAGCAGAAGGTCAAGGTCATCGCCTTCTCGCCGGTGGTGGAGTCCGGCTGGGACACCGTCCTCAAGGAAGCCAAGACGGCCAACATCCCGGTCATCCTCACCGACCGCGCGATCGACTCGCCGGACAAGTCGCTCTACAAGACCTTCCTCGGCTCGGACTTCATCGCCGAGGGCAAGAAGGCGGGGGAGTGGCTGACCAAGGAGTACGGCAGCGCCACCGGCCAGGTCAACATCGTCGAGCTGCAGGGCACCACGGGTTCGGCGCCGGCCAACGACCGCAAGAAGGGCTTCGCGGACGTCATCGCGGCGGACCCGAAGTACAAGATCGTCGCGTCGCAGACCGGTGAGTTCACCCGCGCCAAGGGCAAGGAGGTCATGGAGGCCTTCCTGAAGTCCCAGCCCAAGATCGACGTCCTCTACGCGCACAACGACGACATGGCCCTCGGCGCCATCGAGGCGATCGAAGCCGCGGGCAAGGTGCCGGGCAAAGACATCAAGATCGTCTCGGTCGACGGCGTCAAGGACGCGCTGACGGCGCTGGCCGACGGCAAGATCAACCACGTCGTCGAGTGCAACCCGCTGCTCGGCCCGCAGCTGATGGACCTGGTCAAGAAGGTCGCCGCCGGCGAGCAGGTGCCCGCCCGCATCGAGACCCAGGAGACCGAGTTCGACCAGGCCTCGGCGAAGGCCGCCCTGCCGCAGCGCCAGTACTGACCGAAACCCCGCGTCCACCCCGGAGCACGCAATGCCTGAACCGCAGCCCATGGTGCGGATGAGCGGTATCCGCAAGGAGTTCCCCGGCGTCCTCGCCTTGGACGACGTCGCCTTCCGGATGTTCCCCGGCGAAGTCCACGCCCTGATGGGCGAGAACGGCGCCGGCAAGTCCACCCTCATCAAGGTGCTGACCGGCGTGTACGGGGTGGACGCGGGCACGATCGAGCTGAACGGCGAGCAGGTCGCCTTCAGCGGGCCCGGCGAGGCCCAGCAGGCCGGCGTCAGCACGGTCTACCAGGAGGTCAACCTCTGCCCGAACCTGTCCGTGGCGGAGAACGTCTGCCTCGGGCGGGAACCCCGCCGCTTCGGCCGCATCCAGTGGGGCCCGATGCGGCGGCGGGCCGAGGAGCTCCTCGCCCGGCTGGACGTCCACGTGGACGTCTCGGCCGAGCTGAGCACCTGCTCGATCGCCGTCCAGCAGCTGGTGGCGATCGCCCGCGCGCTCGACGTCGAGGCGCGGGTGCTCGTCCTCGACGAGCCGACGTCCAGTTTGGACACCGGCGAGGTCGAGCGGCTGCTGCAGGTCGTCCGGTCCCTGCGCGAGCAGGGGCTGGCGATCCTGTTCGTCTCCCACTTCATAGACCAGGTCTTCGCCGTCGCGGACCGGATGACCGTGCTGCGCAACGGAAAGCTGATCGGCGAGTACCGCACCGCGGACATCACGCCGGTCGACCTGGTCACCAAGATGATCGGCAAGGAGCTGCGGGTCCTCGAAACGCTCGAGGACTCCGGGCCGAGCCGGGCCGAGGTCGCCGGCGCGCCGGTGCTGCTGGCCGCCGAAGACCTCGGCCGCAAGGGCGGCGTCGAGCCGTTCACCCTCGACATCCACGCCGGCGAGGTCGTCGGGCTCGCCGGGCTCCTCGGTTCCGGGCGCACCGAGCTCGCCCGGCTGCTCTTCGGCGCCGACCACGCCGACAGCGGCTCGGTGACGATCGACGGCAGCGCCACCGCGCTGCGCACCCCGCGGGCCGGCCTCGACCACCGGATCGCGTTCTGCTCGGAGAACCGCAAAACCGAAGGACTGGTCGAGGAGCTGACCGTCCGGGAGAACATCGTCCTCGCGCTGCAGGCGTCCCGCGGCTGGGCGCGGCCGCTGTCCCGCCGCCGCCAGGACGAGATCGCCGAGAAGTACATCAAGACCCTCGACATCCGCCCGGCCGATCCCGAGGCCTTGGTGGGCAACCTCTCCGGGGGCAACCAGCAGAAGGTGCTGCTGGCCCGCTGGCTCATCACCGAGCCGCGGCTGCTCATCCTCGACGAGCCCACGCGCGGCATCGACATCGGCGCCAAGACCGAGATCCAGCGGCTCGTCACCCAGCTCTCGGCCGACGGCATGGCCGTCGTGTACATCTCCGCCGAGCTGGAGGAGGTCCTGCGGCTGAGCCACCGCGTCGTCGTGCTGCGCGACCGGAAAGTGGTGGCGCAGCGGGAAAACCAGGGACTCACGGCGGACGACATCATGGCCACGATGGCCGAAGGGGTGCAGGCGTGAAAGGGATGACCAAACACCGGCTCTTCTGGCCCGTGGTGGCGTTGCTGGCCCTGCTGCTGGGCGACCTCATCGCGAGCCCGGCGTTCTTCTCGATCGAACTGCGCGACGGCCACCTCTACGGGAACCTCGTCGACATCCTCAAGAACGGCGCCCCGCTGGTCCTCATCGCGATCGGCATGACGCTCGTCATCGCCACCCGCGGCATCGACCTCTCGGTCGGCGCGGTCGTCGCGATCAGCGGGTCGCTCGCGTGCCTGTGGATCGCCGACCACCCGGACGGCGTGGGCGCCACGCTCGTCGCGGTCGGGCTGGCACTCGGCCTGTCCCTGGTGCTCGGGGCGTGGAACGGCTGGCTCGTCGCCGCGCTGGGCATCCAGCCGATCATCGCGACGCTCATCCTCATGGTCGCCGGCCGCGGGATCGCGCAGCTGATCAGCGGCGGGCAGATCATCACCATCAACTCCGGCCCGTACGAGTGGATCGGCAGCGGGTTCGTCGCCACCCTGCCCAGCGCGATCCTCATCGCCCTGCTGGTCTTCGTGCTCGCTTCGCTGCTGGTCCGCCGCTCCGCGCTCGGCCTGCTCGTCGAGGCCGTCGGCGGCAACCCGGAGGCCAGCAGGCTGGCCGGGCTCCGCTCGGCGCGGCTGACCTGGCTCGTCTACGTCTTCTGCGGGCTGTGCGCGGGCATCGCCGGGCTGATGATCAGCGCGAACGTGCACAGCGCCGACGCCAACCACGCCGGGTTGTTCATCGAGCTCGACGCGATCCTCGCCGTCGTCGTCGGCGGTACCCAGCTGACCGGCGGCCGGTTCTCCCTCGGCGGCTCGGTGATCGGCGCGCTGCTCATCCAGACGCTGACCACCACCGTCTACGCCCTCGGCATCCCGCCCGAGGCGATCATGCTGTTCAAGGCCCTGGTCGTGCTCGCGGTGTGCCTGCTGCAGTCGCCCGCGTTCCGCCGCAAGCTGCGCCGGCGCAAGGCCCGCCCGGCCGCGCCGGCCCCCGCGTCCGCTCCGGAGAAGGTGGAGGTCACGGCATGACCACGCTCACCCGCATCAAGGGCTACCGCCCCCAGCAGCGGCACCTCCCGATCCTCGCGACGATGGCGCTGCTGATCGGGGCGTACGTCTTCGGCGCGTCCAGCTACGACGCGTTCGGGTCCGGGCAGGTCGTGCTCGACCTGTTCATCAACAACGCCTTCCTGCTCGTGGTCGCCGTCGGCATGACGTTCGTGATCCTCACCGGCGGCATCGACCTTTCGGTCGGCTCGGTGGTCGCACTGTCCACTGTGGTCTCCGGCGACCTGATGCAGAAGCACGGCTGGTCCGCGTACGCGGCGATCGCGGTGGTGCTCGTCATCGGCGCCCTGCTCGGCGCCGGGATGAGCGCGCTCATCCACTTCTTCGAGATCCAGCCGTTCATCGCGACGCTGATCGGGATGTTCTTCGCCCGCGGCCTCTGCTACACGATCAGCACCGAGGCGTACTCGATCGACAACCCGACGATCGCCACCCTCGCGCAGACGCAGATCCCGCTCGGCGGGGAGCTGCACATCTCGATCAGTGTGGTCGTCGCGCTGGTCGTCGTCGCGGTCGCGGTGTACGTATTGGCCTTCACGCGGTTCGGGCGCACGGTCTACTCGATCGGCGGCAACGCGCAGTCGGCGATGCTGATGGGCCTCAAGACCGGCCGCACGAAGATCGCGGTGTACACGATCAGCGGGTTCTGCTCGGCGCTGGGCGGGCTGCTGCTGGTGCTCTACAAGTCTTCCGGCGACCCGCTCAACGGCGTCGGCCTCGAGCTGACCGCGATCGCCGCGGTGGTCATCGGCGGCACCATCCTCACCGGCGGCTCCGGCTACGTGCTGGGCACCGTGCTCGGGATCATGGTGCTGGGCATCATCCAGACGCTGATCACCTTCGACGGCACCCTCAACTCCTGGTGGACCTCGATCATCACCGGCGCCCTGCTCTTCGTCTTCATCGTCCTGCAGCGCCTCGTGACCCGGGGGAGCCACCGATGAACCCCGCTTTCCGGCGCGTCTTGGCCGTGCTCACGGCCTCGACCCTGTTCGCCGCCCTGCCCGTCACGGCCGCCGCGGCCGACCCGGACCCGGCGCTCGCCGGGCACTGGACGTTCGACGAAGGCAGCGGCACGACCGCCGCCGACACCGCGGGCGACCACTCCGCAGTCCTGAACGCTGGCGCGGGCTGGGGCCCGGGCATCCGCGGCGGTGCCCTGACGACCGACGGCACGAGCGGGTTCGCCGACGCCGGCGCGCCCGTGCTGGACACGACCAAGAGCTTCTCCGTCAGCAGCTGGGTCAAGCTCGACAAGACGTCCGGCTACCAGACGTTCGTGAGCGTCGACGGCACCCAGGTCAGCAATTTCTTCCTGCAGTTCCGCGACGACTCGCGCCGGTTCGCCTTCACCCGCCTGGCCGGGGACGCCCCGACCGACGGCGTGGTCGCGGGCGCCAACTTCGACCCCGTCGCCGGCCAGTGGTACCAGCTCACCGGCGTGTTCGACGCGGCCGCGTCGACGCTGGCGCTCTACGTCGACGGCACGCGGCAGGCGACCGTCGCCGCGCCCGCGGGCTGGGCCGGGACCGGGCACCTGGTGATCGGCCGCGGCAAGTACGGCGGCAACCCGGTGGACTACGTCGACGGCTCGATCGACGACGTCCGCGCCTACAGCGGCGCTCTCACCGCGGCCGACGCCGCCCGACTCGCCATCGCCGGGCACTGGAGGCTCGACGAGGGCACCGGCACCACCGCGGCCGACGACTCCCTCGACGCGCGCACCGCCACCCTGACCGGCGGCGCGACCTGGGGCGACGGCGTCGTCGGCCCGCACGGCGCGGTCCTGGACGGCACCGACGCCGCGGTCGACGTCCCGGCACCGGTCGTCGACACCGCCCAGAGCTTCTCCGTGTCCGCGTGGGTCAAGCCGACCGCCGCGACCGGGTTCCGGACCGCCGTCAGCGTCGACGGCTCGACGATCAGCGGCTTCTACCTCCAGCGCGCCGCCGACGGCCGGTTCGCTTTCACGCGCCGCGCGGGCGACGGCGACACGGCGTCGTCCTCGGCCGTGTCGACGCTGCCCGCGCAGGCCGACCAGTGGCAACACGTCGTCGGCGTCTACAACCGCGCGGCCGGTACGCTTTCCCTGTACGTCAACGGAACCCTGCAGCAGAGCGTCCCGTTCACCACGCCGTGGACGGCGGGCGGGGACCTGGTCGTCGGGCGCGGGAAGTGGGCCGGGAACCCGGCAGACTGGTTCGCCGGGGGCGTCGACGACGTCCGCGCGTACCCGACGCCGCTGACCGCGTCCGCCGTCGCCGCGCTGGCCGCGAGCGGCTCGTGGCACTTCGACGAGGGCGCGGGCACGGTCGCGCGCGACTCCTCGGCCAACGCGGCCGACGGCACCCTTCGCGGAGCGACGTGGACCGCCGGGGCGGCGGGCAAGGCCGTCCAGTTCGACGGCAAGTCCACTGTGGACATGGGCACCTCGCCCGCGTTCGACACCGGCACCGGCTCCCTCTCGCTGGCGGCCTGGTTCCGGACTACGGCGGACGGCACCCTCGTCGACCACGGCGACGGCTATGCCCTCGGCGTGACCGGCGGCAAGCTCACCGCCCACGTCGGCACCATCCGGGTGACGACCACCGGGAGCGGGCTCGCGGACGGCAACTGGCACCACGCCGCCGTCGTCCTCGACCGCGCTGCGCAGCGGCTCACCGTCTACGCCGACGGCGACGCGGCCGCGGTCACCAGCACCTGCGGCACGCCCAGCGGGACCACCCTGGACGTCTCGGCCTGCCCGGCGTCCGGGACCGCGGCGGCCCCGCTCACGGTCGGCGCCGGGTTCACCGGCGCGGTCGACGAACTCGAGTTGCGCCGCTTCCCGCTCACCGCGGCGCAGGTCGGCACCCTCGCGGGCGCCAACCAGCTCGCGGTCGACGCCAACGTCGTCCGGGCGAACACCCGCCCGACGATGTACGGCTCGATCCTCGAGGACATCAGCCACTCCGTCGAAGGCGGGCTGTACGCCGAACTCGTCCGCAACCGCACCTTCAAGGAGGGCTACCAGCCCGGCAGCGGCGCGGGCGACACGCCGGTGCCGTACTGGTCGCTGGTCACGTCGACCGGCGCGACCGGCACGTACGCGATCGACACCGCGAACCCGCTGAACACCGCGCTCGACCGCTCGCTGAAGCTGCACGCCGACACCGTCCCCGCCGGGGGCCGGGTGGCGGCCGCCAACGTCGGTTTCTACGGCGTCGCGGCGAAACCGGCCACGAAGTACACCGGCAGCTTCTTCGCGAAGGGCACCTGGACCGGTGCGGTCCGGGTCAGCCTGGAGAAGCCGGACGGCACGGTCCTGGCGAGCAAGGACGTCCAGCCGGTCGGGCCTGCGTGGGCGCAGCAGACGTTCAGCTTCACCACGCCAGCGACCATCGCCGCGTCCACCGACAACCGGATCGTCGTGTCCCTGGTGGACAAGGGCAAGAAGGCGCTGTCCGGGGACGCCTGGTTCCAGCAGGTCTCGCTGTTCCCGCCCACCTTCAAGAACCACGGCGTCCGCCTCGACCTCGGGCAGAAGCTCGCGGCGATGAAGCTCGGACTGTTCCGCGTCCCGGGCGGCAACTACCTGGAGGGCAACACCCTCGACACGCGGTTCGCGTGGAAGAACACCATCGGCCCGCTGGAGCAGCGGCCCGGCCACCAGAACACCGCGTGGGGCTACTGGTCCACCGACGGCTTCGGCATCCTCGACTACCTCAAACTGGCCGAGGACATCGGCGCCCAGCCGCTGCTGGCGCTGTTCGCCGGCTACACCCTGAACGGCCAGCACGTCAGCCAGGCCGACTACCCGCAGTACGTGCAGGAGGCCCTCGACGAGATCGAGTACGCCATCGGCGACGCCTCCACGACGTGGGGCGCGAAGCGGGTCGCCGACGGGCACGCGGCACCGTTCGACCTGCACTACGTCGAGGTCGGCAACGAGGACTGGTTCGACGGCTCGGGCAGCTACGCCTGGCGCTACACCGACATGTACAACGCCATCAAGGCGAAGTACCCGCAGCTGACCGTCGTCGCGACGACCGGCGGCCTGCAGGGCGGCGCCGCGTCGAGCACGTCGACCGGAGTGCGCCCGGACGCCGCGGACGACCACTACTACCAGTCGCCGCAGTGGTTCACCGACAACTCGACCCGCTACGACACCGCCGACCGCTCCGGCCCGGACATCCTCGTCGGCGAATACGGCGCCCAGGACGGCCGGCCCACCGGCACCCTGGCCGCCGCCATCGGCGAGGCCGCGTTCCTCACCGGGCTCGAACGCAACAGCGACGTCGTCATCGGCTCGATGTACGCGCCGGTGCTGGCCCAGGAGAACCAGCCGAACTGGCCGGTCAACCTGATCGGCTTCGACGCGGGGAGCAGCTACGGCTCGCCGTCGTACTGGGTGCAGCAGATGTTCTCCAGCACGCTCGGCAAGCAGATCGTGACCAGCCGCCTCAACCCGGGCAGCCCGCTGCGCCAGGTCGTCAACGTGACCACCAAGAGCGGAAGGAAGACGTTCACGGTCAAGCTCGTCAACCCGACCGGTCAGGTGCAGACCGCGCGGCTGGCGCTCACCGGCGTCACCGCGGTCGACGGCACCGGGACGCTCACCACGCTCACCGGCGACCCGGCGGGGCGCAACAGCCTCGCCGCGCCGACCGCCATCGTGCCGCAGACCAGGGAGATCACCGGGCTGGCGGCGACGTCGAAGCTGACGCTGCCCGCCGACTCCGTGACGACCCTGGTCCTCACCGGCCGCTAGAACCCCGGGGCGCGGCGCGCAGACCGCCGCCCGCGCCGCGCCCCGGTCACCAAACAGGAGGGAGAGGACACCGTGGCAGAACCACTCACCGTCGGCGTCGACTTCGGCACGCTGTCGGGCCGCGCGGTGGTCGTGCGGGTCCGGGACGGGGCCGAGCTCGGCTCCGCGGTTTTCGAGTACCCGCACGGGGTGCTCGACGAGACGCTGCCCGCCACCGGCCGCGCGCTGCCGCCGGACTGGGCGCTGCAGGTGCCCGCCGACTACGTCGGGGTCCTCCGCAACGCCGTACCGGCGGCGCTGCGCGACGCGGGCGCCGACCCGGGCGACGTCATCGGCGTCGCCACCGACTTCACCGCGTGCACGATGGTGCCGACCACCGCGGACGGCACGCCGCTGTGCGAGCTGCCCGAGTTCGAAGGCGACCCGCACGCCTACGTCAAGCTGTGGAAGCACCACTCGGCCCAGCCGCAGGCCGACCGGATCAACGAGCTGGCCCGCACCCGCGGCGAGAAGTGGCTGCCGCGCTACGGCGGCCTGATCTCGTCGGAGTGGGAGTTCGCCAAGGCGCTGCAGCTGCTCGAAGAGGCGCCCGCGGTCTACGCCGCGATGCGGCACTGGGTCGAGGCGGCCGACTGGATCGTCTGGCAGCTGACCGGGACGTACGTCCGCAACGCCTGCACCGCCGGGTACAAGGGCATCCTGCAGGACGGCCAGTACCCGAGCCGCGACTTCCTCCGCGAGCTGGCGCCCGGGTTCGAGTCCTTCGTGGCCGACAAGCTCGAACACCCCCTGGGCGAGCTGGGCTCCCGCGCCGGTTTGCTGTCCGCCGAAGCCGCCGCGTGGACCGGACTGCCCGAGGGCATCGCGGTCGCCGTCGGCAACGTCGACGCCCACGTCACCGCGCCCGCGGCGAACGCCGTCGAACCCGGCCAGATGGTCGCGATCATGGGCACCTCGACCTGCCACGTGATGAACGGCGCCGAACTGCGCGAAGTCCCCGGCATGTGCGGGGTCGTCGACGGCGGGATCGTCCCCGGGCTCTGGGGCTACGAGGCCGGGCAGAGCGGCGTCGGCGACATCTTCGGCTGGTTCACCGAGCACTTCGCCCACGACGGGCACGACCAGCTCACCCGGCTGGCCGCGCAGCAGGAGATCGGCGAACACGGCCTGGTCGCCCTCGACTGGCACAGCGGCAACCGGTCGGTCCTCGTCGACCACGAGCTCTCCGGCGTCATCGTCGGCCAGACGCTGGCCACCCGCGCCGAGGACGTCTACCGCGCGCTGCTGGAAGCCACGGCGTTCGGCACGCGCAAGATCATCGAGACGTTCAACGCCGCCGGCGTCCCGGTCACCGAGCTGATCATCGCCGGCGGGCTGATGAAGAACGCGCTGCTCATGCAGATCTACGCCGACGTCACCAACCTCCCGCTGTCGGTCATCGGCTCGGGGCAGGGCCCCGCGCTCGGCTCGGCCATCCACGCGGCCGTCGCCGCCGGGGCCTACCCGGACATCCGCGCGGCCGCCGCGGCCATGGGCTCGGTCGAGCGCGCGGTCTACCGGCCGGAGCCCGCCCACGTCGTCGCCTACGACGAGCTCTACGCCGAGTACACGACGCTGCACGACTACTTCGGCCGCGGCGGCAACGATGTCATGCACCGGCTGGCCGCCCGCAAGCGCGCTGTCGCGAAAGGACGGTCCTGATGTCGCTGACCGGCGAAGTCCTCGACACCGTCGCCGAGCTGCGGGAGACCGTGGCGAACCTGCACGGCGAGCTGACCCGCAACGCGCTGGTCATCTGGACCGCAGGCAACGTCTCGGCGCGGGTGCCCGGGCGCGAGCTGATGGTCATCAAGCCGTCGGGCGTCTCCTACGACGACCTGTCCGCCGACACCATGGTCGTCACCGACCTGCACGGCGAACTGGTCCACGGCGAGCTGGCGCCGTCATCCGACACCGCCGCGCACGCCTACGTCTACCGGCACATGCCCGAGATCGGTGGCGTCGTCCACACGCACTCGACCTACGCCACGGCGTGGGCCGCGCGCGGTGAGCCGATCCCGTGCGTGCTCACGATGATCGCCGACGAGTTCGGCGGCGAGGTGCCGGTCGGGCCGTTCGCCCTGATCGGCGACGACTCCATCGGCAAGGGCATCGTCGAAACGCTGCGCGCGAGCCGGTCGCCGGCCGTGCTGATGCGCAACCACGGCCCGTTCACCGTCGGCCGCACCGCCCGCGACGCGGTCAAGGCCGCCGTGATGGTCGAGGACGTGGCCCGCACCGTGCACAAGGCCTTCGAGCTGGGCACGCCCGAACCCCTGCCGCCCGAGGACGTCGACCGGCTCTACGCCCGGTACCAGAACGTCTACGGCCAGCACTGATACCGAGGAGAACGATGACCCGCGCGTCGAAACCCCAGCTCTGGTTCCTCACCGGGAGCCAGGCCCTCTACGGCGAGGAGACCCTCGAGCAGGTCGCCGGCCAGTCCCTGCGCATCCAGCAGCTCCTGGCCGCCTCCGGTGGCCTCCCGGCCGAGATCGTCGGCAAGCCGGTGCTGACCGAGGCCGCGTCGATCCGCCGCGTGCTGCAGGAAGCCAACTCCGACGCCGCGTGCGTCGGCGTGATCGCGTGGATGCACACCTTCTCGCCCGCGAAGATGTGGATCACCGGGCTGGACGCGCTGCGCAAGCCGCTGCTGCACCTGCACACCCAGCTCAACGAAGCCCTGCCGTGGTCCACCATCGACATGGACTTCATGAACCTCAACCAGGCCGCCCACGGCGACCGCGAGTTCGGGTTCATCCAGACCCGCCTCGGCGTGCCGCGCAAGACCGTCGCCGGGCACGTCAGCGATCCGGCCGTCGTCGCGCGGATCGACGCGTGGGCTCGGGCCGCGATCGGCGCCGACCACCTGCGCAACCTCCGCCTGGCCCGGTTCGGCGACAACATGCGCGACGTCGCCGTCACCGAAGGGGACAAGGTCGAGGCCGAGCTGCGGTTCGGCGTCTCGGTCAACACCTACGGGGTCAACGACCTGGTGGAAGTGGTCGACCAAGTTTCCGATGTCGACTCGCTCGTGGCGCAGTACGCGCAGGATTACAACGTTGTCGCGGACCTGGCGGCCGGGGGAGCGCGGCACGAATCCCTGCGGTACGCGGCGAAGATCGAGGCCGGGCTGCGGAAGTTCCTCACCGACGGCGGGTTCGGCGCGTTCACGACGAACTTCGAGGACCTAGGCGGCCTGCGCCAGCTGCCCGGCCTGGCCGTGCAGCGGCTGATGGCCGACGGCTACGGCTTCGGCGGCGAGGGCGACTGGAAGACCTCGGCGCTGCTCGCCGCGGTCAAGGCGATGGGCGTCGGCCTCGAGCGGGGCACGTCGTTCATGGAGGACTACACCTACCACTTCGGACCGGGCACGCCGAAGATCCTCGGTGCCCACATGCTGGAGGTCTGCCCCAGTATCGCTGCGGCCAGGCCGTCGTGCGAGATCCACGCGCTGGGCATCGGCGGCCGCGAGGACCCGGTCCGGCTGGTGTTCGACGCCGCCCCCGGCCCCGGCGTCACCCTCGGCCTGGTCGACCTCGGCGACCGGTTCCGCCTGGTGGCCAACGAGATCGAGGTCGTCGAGCCGGACGAGCCGCTGCCGAACCTGCCGGTGGCGCGCGCGGTGTGGGAGCCGGCGCCGTCGCTGTCGACGTCGGCCGAGTCGTGGATCACCGCGGGCGGCCCGCACCACACCGTCCTGACCCAGGCCGTCGGCACCGAAACCCTTCGCGACTTCGCGAACCTGCTCGGCGTCGAGCTGCTGGTGATCGACAAGGACACCACCCCGCACGACTTCGCCGACCGCATCCGCTGGAACCAGGCGTACCACCGGCTCGCACAGGGCTTCTGAGAAAGGAAGAAAGAACGATGAAGTTCACCAGAGGAATCGCGGCGCTCGGGGCCGCGGGGCTCGTGCTCACGCTGTCGGCGTGCGGCTCGAGCCAGAAGACCGCGGACCAGACGGCCGCGCCCGGCGCGAGCGCGGCGGGCAGCCTGGTCGGCGTCACCATGCCGACGAAGTCGTCGGAGCGCTGGATCCACGACGGCGACAACATCAAGTCGGCGCTGGAGAAGCTCGGGTACAAGGTCGACCTGCAGTACGCCGAGAACGACATCCCCACCCAGGTGAACCAGATCGAGAACCAGATCACCAAGGGCGCCAAGCTCCTGGTCATCGCCTCGATCGACGGCACGGCCATCACCACCCAGCTGCAGGAGGCCGCCGACAAGAAGATCCCGGTCATCGCCTACGACCGGCTGATCCGCAATTCACCGAACGTCGACTACTACGCCACGTTCGACAACTTCAAGGTCGGCGTCGAGCAGGCGAACTCGCTGGTCAAGGGCCTGGGCAACGGCCCCGGTCCGTTCAACATCGAGCTGTTCGCCGGCTCCCCGGACGACAACAACGCCACCTTCTTCTTCAACGGCGCGATGTCCGTCCTCAAGCCCCTGATGGACAGCGGCAAGCTGGTCGTCAAGAGCGGCCAGACCGACTTCGCCCGCGCGGCCATCCTGCGCTGGGACCCGGCCACCGCGCAGCGGCGCATGGAAGACCTGCTCACCAAGACCTACACCGGCGGCGCGAAGGTCGCGGGCGTGCTCTCGCCGTACGACGGCCTGTCGATCGGCATCCTCTCGGCGCTGAAGAGCAACGGCTACGGCACCGCCGGCCAGCCCTACCCGATCGTCACCGGGCAGGACGCCGAGGTCGCGTCGGTCAAGTCGATCATCGCCGGTGAGCAGTACTCGACGATCTTCAAGGACACCCGCATCCTCGCCGACACCACGGTGAAGATGGCCGACGCGGTGCTCAAGGGCGGCAAGCCCGAGGTCAACAACACGAAGGACTACGACAACGGCAAGAAGGTCGTCCCGTCCTACCTGCTGCAGCCGGTCACGGTGGACAAGGCCAACTACCAGAAGGAACTGGTCGACTCCGGCTACTACACGGCAGGTCAGCTGAAATGACCGAACTGCTCGGCATGCGCGGGATCACCAAGACCTTCCCCGGGGTCAAGGCGCTGTCCGACGTCACGCTTTCCGTGCGCCAAGGGGAGATCCACGCGATCTGCGGGGAGAACGGCGCCGGGAAGTCCACCCTGATGAAGGTGCTCTCGGGCGTCTACCCCCACGGGACGTACGACGGCGAGATCACCTTCGACGGGCAGCGGTGCGAGTTCGGGTCGGTGCGCGACAGCGAACGGCGCGGGATCGTGATCATCCACCAGGAGCTCGCGCTGTGCGGCCAGCTGTCGATCGCGGAGAACATCTTCCTCGGCAACGAACAGGCCAAGCGCGGCTGGATCGACTGGAACCGCACCAACCACGAGGCCGGCGCGCTGCTCAAGCGCGTCGGCCTCGCCGAAAACGCGACCAGGGCGGTGCAGGAGCTCGGCGTCGGCAAGCAGCAGCTCGTCGAGATCGCCAAGGCCCTGTCGAAGGAGGTGAAGCTGCTCATCCTCGACGAGCCCACCGCGGCGCTCAACGACGACGACTCGGCCCACCTGCTCGACCTGCTGCGCGGGCTGCGTGACGAGGGCGTCACCTGCGTGATCATCTCGCACAAGCTGGGCGAGGTGACCGCGATCGCCGACACCGTCACGATCCTGCGGGACGGCAAGACGATCGAGACGCTGGACGCGGCGGGGCTGACCGAGGAACGCATCATCACCGGCATGGTCGGGCGCGACCTCGAGCACCGGTTCCCGCCCCGGGAGCCGGACATCGGGGAAGAGGTGCTGCGGATCGAGGACTGGACGGTGCACAGCCCGACCCAGGCCGGCCGCGTGATCGTCGAGAACGCGTCGCTTTCGCTGCGGCGCGGGGAGATCGTCGGGCTGGCCGGGCTGATGGGCGCGGGCCGGACCGAGCTCGCGATGAGCGTGTTCGGCCGGTCCTACGGCAAGGACATCTCCGGGCGGATCATCAAGCACGGGAAGGAGATCGACGTCCGGTCGGTGCAGGACGCCGTCCGCCACGGCATCGCCTACGCCACCGAAGACCGGAAGCGCTACGGGCTCAACCTGATCGAGGACATCCAGCGCAATGTGTCCGCGGCCGGGCTGGGCAAGCTGGCCAAGCGCGGCTGGGTGAACGAGCACGCCGAGCACGACACGGCCGCCCGCTACCACCGCGACCTGCGGATCAAGGCGCCGTCCGTGCGCAGCGTGACCGGGAAGCTTTCCGGCGGCAACCAGCAGAAGGTCGTGCTGGCCAAGTGGATCTTCACCGACCCGGACGTGCTGATCCTCGACGAGCCGACCCGCGGCATCGACGTCGGCGCGAAGTTCGAGATCTACACGATCATCAACGCCCTCGCCGCGCAGGGGAAGGCCGTGCTGGTCATCTCCTCCGAGCTGCCGGAGCTGCTCGGGCTCTGCGACCGGATCTACGCGCTGTCGGCGGGCCGGATCACCGGCGAGGCGACCCGCGAACAAGCCACCCAGGAACTGCTGATGCAGTACATGACCAAGGAACGGCAATGACCACGACCGAAGCGCGGCCCGCCGCGCCCCCGGCCGAGCGCTCCGCCCGGCGGATCTCGATCAACCCGCGCCAGAGCGGTATCTACGTCGCCTTCGCGCTGATCGTGGTGCTGTTCGAGGTGCTCACCGGCGGCGCGCTGCTGGAACCGCAGAACATCTCCAACATCATCGTGCAGAACAGCTACGTGCTGATCCTGGCGATCGGGATGATCCTGGTGATCATCTCCGGGCACATCGACCTCTCCGCCGGGTCGGTGGTCGCGATGACCGGCGCGGTGTCGGCGGTGCTGATGGTGAACTGGCACCTGCCGTGGTTCTGGGCGGTGCTGGTCACCCTCGTCGTCGGCGCGGTGATCGGCGCGTGGCAGGGCTACTGGGTCGCCTACTTCGGCATCCCGGCGTTCATCGTGACGCTGGCCGGGATGCTGGCGTTCCGGGCCCTGACCCTGACGGTGCTGGGCAACCAGGGCATCGGCCCGTTCCCGGACGCCATCCGCACGCTGTCCAACGGCTTCACCGACGGCTACCTCGGCAACATCGGCCTCGGCCCGCTCGGCGGCGCCGACCTGGTGTCGCTGCTCGCCGGCGTCGCGGCGGTGGCCGGGATCGCGTTCACGCAGTGGCGGAAGCGCTCGGCGCGGCTGGGCTACGGCCAGGTCGTCGACCCGTTCGGGGTCTTCGTTCTGAAGATCGCCGGGATCGCGGTGCTGGTGCTCGCGCTGGTCGTGCAGCTGGCGCGGTTCAAGAACCTGCCGTGGGTGCTGATCCTGCTGGCGGCGCTGGTGCTCGGCTACTCGCTGGTGGCCGGGAAGTCGGTGTTCGGCCGGCACATCTACGCCGTCGGCGGCAACCTGCAGGCCGCGACGCTCTCGGGCGTCAAGGTCAAGTCGGTGACGTTCTGGATCTTCGTCAACATGGGCGTCCTGGCGGCGCTGGCCGGGATCATCTTCGCCGGCCGGCTCAACCAGGCGGGCCCGACGGCGGGCGTCAACTTCGAGCTGGACGCGATCGCGGCGGCGTTCATCGGCGGCGCGGCCGTCCAGGGCGGCGTCGGCAAGGTGGTCGGCGCGATCACCGGTGGCCTGATCATGGCGGTGATCAACAACGGGATGTCGCTGATCGGCGCGCCGAGCGAGCGGGTGATGCTCGTGAAGGGCGTCGTGCTGCTGGCGGCCGTGGCGTACGACATCTGGACGAAACGCCGCGCGGCTTCCTGAGTCACGCGTCGAAAGGGGCTTTCCCGTTCGACGGGAAAGCCCCTTTCTTTTTCGAAGTTCTCGAATTGCTTGACCGGGCGGTAACGGGACGTACATAGTGCTGGTTAATCCCTCACCAGTGGAGGACACATCCCATGCACAACGCCGTGCGTTCCCTCGTGGTTTCCTTGACCGTGGCCGCTTCCGTGGCCACCTCGGCCGGTGTCGCTTCGGCTGCGACGTGGTCGTCTTCGGACAAATGGGCGACCTGGTCCAATGGCGGGTACACGATCCGCAACGACGTCTGGGGCAGTGGTGCCGGCCCGCAGACCATCTGGGCGAATTCGTATTCCAACTGGGGTGTCTGGTCGGATCAGCCGAACACCGGCGGCGTGAAGTCGTACCCGCATTCGGCGAAGAACGTCGGCAAGAAGCTGAGCGCTCTCGGCCGGGTGTCCAGCAGCTTCAACGTCAGCCGCCCCGGCGGCGGTGCCTACGAGACCGCCTACGACATCTGGGCGGACAACAACGCCTACGAAACCATGCTGTGGATGAACAAGCAGGGCGCGGTCGGCCCGCTCGGCAGCAAGCAGACCACCGCGACGGTCGGCGGCCACACCTGGGACGTCTACAAGGGATCGAACGGGTCGAACGCGGTCTTTTCGTTCGTGCGCACGTCGAACACCGACGCGGGCACGGTCGACGTCCTGGCGGTGCTGAACTGGATCCGTGCCCGCGGGTGGTTCGGTGACGTGACGCTCGGCGAAGTCCAGTTCGGCTTCGAGATCACCTCGTCCGCCGGTGGCCTGGACTTCGCCGCGAACAGCTACTCCGTCACCTCGTCCTGACTCACTGGCTGCAGCGCTTGCCGGTGTTGATGCAGTTGACGACCTGGTTCATCAGCCGCTGGCCCATGACGTTGGCGAAGTCGTCGTGGTCCGAGCGGGGGTTGTGGCTCTCCTGCGGGAAAGCGTCCACTTTGTACTGGCCCTTGACCTGGATGTCGTGCGGGATGTCGTAGACCAGCTTGATGACCAGCTGCGGCACGTTCTCGAAGCCCTGCGGGCACTTGCCCTGCTGGTCGGCGAACACGATGTGCGTGCGGTGGTTCGCGCTGTCGATGTTCTTGCCGTCCCAGCAGTTCGGGAACGCGTGGATCCGCTCGACCCGGCTGCCCTGCGGGCAGATCGGGTAGTGGTCGGTGAGCCGGTCCTCGAAGCCCGTGCACGTCCAGCTGGGCCGGGCGTTGGCCGGGCCGTTGGTGCTCTGCTTGGCGTCGCCGTAGAGGATGCGGAGGAACTGCGGCATCGCGACGACCTTGTTCGCGCCGCCGCTGGTGAACGTGATCGTCGCCGCGCGGACCCGCTGGATCTCGCCGTCGTTGCCGGCCACTTCGTTCTTGGCGTTGACGCCGGGCAGTTCGCCCGCCTGGCCGGCGCTGTTCTGGCCGCCGTTGTCGAGCCCGCCTTGGCCGTTCTGCTTGAGCACGCACGCGGCGAGCCCGCCCAGGTTGGTGGGCTTCGCCGCGCGGCGGCCGATCGCGATGGCGATCCGGTCGATGGTCGCGGTGCGCTTGTCCTTCAGCGGCCCGACGACGGCGTTCTGGATGTCCTGCGGCGTCTTCAGGTCGCCGTTCGCGATCCGCTTGTTCGCCTCGTCGATCTGCGTGTCGAGCAGGTCGAGGTTGCGGTTCACCTCGTCCATGGCCTGGTCGGGGACGTCGGGGAGCTTGCTCGCGACGTCCGGGCAGTCGACCTGCGCGCTCGCCTTGTCCTTCGCGCTGCCGGCGCGGTCGGGCTGGGTCGCGGGCGGGTTCTTCCCCGCGTCGCCGGTGTCGATGCGCACGACCGGCCAGAAGTAGGCGGACTTGTCGCCGTTCTTGCACGTCGTCCCGGCCTTGACCAGGCTCTTGTTGTTCGAGTCGGCGTTCGTCGACAGGTTGCCGACGTAGTCGTGCAGGTGCTGGGCGCCGTTCTTGACACCCGGCTGGGCGATGAAGTTGTCGGGGTTGAAGTGCTGGTTCTCGTTGCGCCCGCAGTCCACGGTGAACGTGCCGCGCGCGCCCTTCTGCTGCAGCGCTTTGTTCACGTTAACACCAGCCGGCACCTTCGCGATGTCGAGGAAGAACGACGCGTCGGCGGGATCGGCGCTGGCCTGGCCGGTGCGTCCGGCGGTCGTCGCGACGACGATGCCGCCGACCGCGAGCGCGAGGGCGAGCCCGCCGGTCGCGATCTTGGTGCGGCGGCTGATGCGATGTCTGCCCGTGGCGGGGGAGGTTTTCCGGGGCAATGGTCACCTTCTTCGGTTTTCCGGGCACACCGACGACAGCTGCGTGCCCGGGTGGGGAGACGCGCGGAACCCGGGAAAGTGCCACCGCGGCGCGGGAATCGGGGAACCGCGCCGGTGTCACTGGTTCCGGCACTGGCTGAAACGGCCGCCGTGGAGGCCCGGTTCAAAGCGCCTTTCGTGCGTTATCGTTTCGTTATTTATGGAAAGTGAAGGAAGTTCACGTCCGATCGTGTGATCGTTAACATCGTCGCCATGTCCGCGGACGACGCAGGTCCTCTCAGAGCCCCGGCCCGGCGTGGCACGCTCGGGGTGATCACCACGGGAGCCGCCGCGGCCGGGCCGGTCCTCAACGGCTTGCGCGCGGCCGCGCGGGAACACGGGTACGCCCTCGTCGTCTTCAGCGTGCCGGGCCGCGGCCGGTCCGCGGTGTCGGCCGCCGTGGCCGGCCTGCGGCTGCAGGGGGTGGCGGGGATCGTCCTGCTCGACCCGCACGCCGCCGGCGCCGACCTGCCGCCGGTCGCCGGCGTCCCGCTCGTGCCGGCCGCGTCCGCCGACCAGAGCGACGGCGCGCGCCGCGCCACCGAACACCTCCTCGACATCGGCCACCCGACGGTCTGGCACGTCGGCGGCCCCGAAGACGGGGTGATCGCCCGCGACCGCGAACGCGGCTGGCGCGAAACCCTCGAACGCTACGGCGCCGACGTGCCCCCGGTGGTCCGCGGCGACTGGTCGGCCCGCTCCGGCTACCGCGCCGGGCAGTCCCTCGCGGTCGAAGCGGGGGTGTGCGCGGTGTTCACGGCGAACGACCACATGGCACTCGGTCTCCTGGCCGCCTTTGCCGAAGCCGGGATGCGGGTGCCGCGCGACGCCCACGTCGTCGGCTTCGACGACGTCCCGGAGGCGGCCTACTTCGCACCCCCGCTGACGACGGTCCGCCAGGACTTCGTCGCCGCGGGCCGCCACACGATGGCGGTGCTCGCCGCGCGGATCGACGGCCTCGCGGCCCCCGGGAGCAGTTCGGTCCGGACCGAACTGGTGGTGCGGGAGAGCAGTCGCCCGGCCCGGAGGTGATCGTCAGCGCGTGGCGGTGACGCAGACGTCGATTTCGCCGGCAGGTACCGGAATCCGTTACAGCGCGAGCCGTTCGCCGAGCTCGCGGATGTGGCCGGCCGTGCCGCAGCCGAGGTCGAGCTGACGGCGGCGTTCCGCGACGAACGCCCGCCCGAGGCCGGTGCGGTCCGAAGTGGACATCGTGCGGCGCAAGTCGTTCAGCAGCCCGCGTTCCTCGCCGCGCACGTGCCCGTCGACGACGTTCTCCAAGCGCAGCAACGCCTTCTCGAAGTCGTCGGCTTCGAGGACCGCCAGGAGCTCGTCGGCGAAGGGGGTGCCGGGGGAGCCGGGCCGGACGATCCGCTCGGTCGTCGTCGCGTGGGCGACCAGCAGGGCCGCCAGCTCCGCGACCAGCGCCGGCCGGTCGGCCTCGGCGTTGCGCAGGTCGCGCAGCAGCTGCTCGAACCGGCGGTGGTCGGCCAGCAGCACCTCGACCAGGTCGGACCCCGGCGCGGCGGCGGCCGGGCCGGGACGCATCCAGCCGAACGTCAGCTCCACCGCCTGGCGCCAGTGCCCGTACTCGGTGTCGCGGCGGGCCGGGTCCATCGCCGGCAGCCACTGCCCGGCCCGGTGCCAGTTGCGCCGCAGCCCCTCCAGGTCCGGCCAGTACCCGACGGACAGCCCGGCCGCGTAGGCCGCGCCGAGCGACACCGTCTCCGCCACCATCGGGCGCACCACCGGCACGTCGAGGACGTCGGCGATGAACTGCATCAGCAGGTTGTCGGCGGTCATGCCGCCGTCGACCTTCAACGTCTTCAGGGCCAGGCCCGAGTCGGCGTTCATCGCGTCGACGACCTCGCGGGTCTGCCAGCCGGTCGCCTCCAGCACCGCGCGCGCCAGGTGGCCCTTGGTGATGTACGACGTCAGGCCGGCGATCACGCCCCGGGCCTCGCTGTGCCAGTGCGGCGCGAACAGTCCGGAGAACGCCGGCACGATGTAGCAGCCGCCGTTGTCGTCGACCGTCCGCGCGAGGGTCTCGATCTCGGGCGCGCTGCCGATCAGCTCCAGGCCGTCGCGGAACCACTGCACCAGCGACCCGGTGACGGCGATCGACCCTTCGAGGGCGTACACGGCCGGCTCGTCGCCGATCTTGAACCCGACCGTGGTGAGCATGCCGTGGGTCGACAGCACCGGCGTCGGGCCGGTGTTGAGCAGCAGGAAGCTGCCGGTGCCGTAGGTGCACTTCGCCTCGCCGGGCGCGAAGCAGGTCTGGCCGAACAACGCGGCCTGCTGGTCGCCCAGCGCCGCCGCGATCCGGATGCCGGGGACCACGCGCGAGGTGGTGCCGTAGACCTCGGTCGAGGAGCGGATCTCCGGCAGCATCGCGCGCGGGACGTCGAAGAAGTCGAGCAGCTCGTCGTCCCAGTTGAGCGTGCGCAGGTTCATCAGCATGGTGCGCGAGGCGTTGGTGACGTCGGTGATGTGCACGCCGCCCTCGGCGCCACCGGTGAGGTTCCAGATCAGCCAGCTCTCGATGGTGCCGAAGAGGACGTCGCCGCGTTCGGCGCGTTCGCGCAGGCCGGGGGTGCGTTCGAGCAGCCAGCGGACGCGCGGCGCGGAGAAGTACGTCGCCAGCGGCAGGCCGCACAGCTGCCGCACGCGGTCGGCGCCGGGCTCGCGGGCGAGCTGTTCGAGCATGGCGTCGGTGCGGGTGTCCTGCCAGACGATCGCCCGCCCGACGGGGTTGCCGGTGTGCCGGTCCCACAGCACGGTGGTCTCGCGCTGGTTGGCGATCCCGAGCCCGACGACCTGGTCCGCGGTCGCGCCGGCGTCGGCCAGCGCCTGGGGCACGATCCGGGAGAGGTTCCGCCAGATCTCGACGGCGTCGTGCTCGACCCAGCCGGGCCGCGGGAAGTGCTGCTGGTGTTCCCGCTGGACGACCGAGACGAGCCGGCCGCGCGCGTCGAACAGGATGCACCGGGTGGAGGTGGTGCCCTGGTCGATGGACATCACGTACCGCTGGACCATGGTCCTCCCTTCACCATCGGGACGCACCCAGGTCCCGCGAGACCGCGCGCGCCGCGTCGCGGACGTGGCCCAGCAGCCGCGGGCTCGGGCTGCCGTCCGGCTCGCAGACGCGCTCCACCGCGCCGGACACGCCGATCGCGCCGACCACGATGCCGCCGTGGCCGCGGATCGGCGCCGCGATGCCCGCCTCGCCGGCGATCATCTCGCCGTTCTCCACCGCCCAGCCCGCCTCGCGCACCTTCCCGCAGGCGCGCTTGATCGCGGTCTGGGTGACCAGCGTCCGCCGGGTGTAGGCCTCGGGCTCGCCGGTGCGCAACGATGCCACGAGAGTCGTGTCGTAGGCCAGCAGGACTTTCCCGAGCGCCGTCGCGTGCAGCGGCAGCAGCGTGCCGACGTCGAGGGTCTGCAGGCTGTCGTCCGGGCGGAACACGTGGTGCACCACCAGCACCCGGCCTTCCAGCGGCGCGCCGATCCGGACCGCCTCGCCGCTGCGGGCGGCCAGGGCGTCCGCCCAGTTGATGGCCCGCGACCGCAGCTCGTTGACGTCCAGGTAGCTCGTGCCCAGGTGCAGCAGCGCCGCGCCGAGCTGGTACTTGCCCGTGTCGCGGTCCTGCTCGACGAACCCGACGCCCTGCAGCGTGCGCAGGATCCCGTGCGCGGTGCCCTTGGCCAGCTCGAGCGCGTCGGCGATCTCCCCGACGCCCAGACGGCCCGAGCCGCGCGCCAGCAACCGCAGGATCGCGGCGGCGCGCTCGATGGACTGGATCGGACCGGGCACGCCGCGACCCTAGCCCGACCGGCCCTGATTCGACAATGTCGAACATCCACACCGGCCGTTCGACAATGCCGACCGGCGTCCGTTGACCCCTCCGCAACGCGAACTTAACTTTCACTCACCAGGGGGAAGAACGGTCCTTTGTGGAGGAAGCAATGGTGCGAAACCTCAAGGCCCACGGGCTCGTCGGCGAGATGGCCGCCGAGTTCGTGGGGACGATGATCCTCATCCTGTTCGGGTGCGGGGTGGTGGCGCAGGTCGTCGCCGCGGGCATCGGGGACCACGACAGCATCGCCTGGGCCTGGGGACTCGGCGTCACGCTCGGTGTCTACGTCGCTTCGCGGATCAGCGGCGCGCACCTGAACCCGGCCGTGACCGTCGCCCTCGCCGTGTTCAAGGGCTTCGAATGGCGCAAGGTCGCCCCCTACGCCCTGGCCCAGACGGCCGGCGCGTTCCTCGCCGCCCTGCTGGTGCGCTGGAACTACACCGAGGTGCTCAACGCCAAGGACCCCGGCCTGACGATCAAGACCCAGGGCGTCTTCTCCACCCTTCCGGGTAACGGCACGCTCCCGGTGGGTGACTGGGGCGCCTTCCGCGACCAGATCATCGGCACCGCGATCCTCGTCCTGGTGATCTTCGCCATCACCGACCTGCGCAACACCTCGCCGGGCGCGAACCTGGCCCCGGTCGTCGTCGGCTTCCTCGTCGTCGCCATCGGCATGGCCTGGGGCACCGACGCCGGCTACGCGATCAACCCCGCCCGCGACTTCGGCCCGCGGTTCGCGTCCTGGCTGACCGGCTACGACACCGCGTTCACCGACCAGTACGGCTTCCCCTACTGGTGGATCCCGATCGTGGCGCCCGTCCTCGGCGCGGTGATCGGCGGCGCGATCTACAAGTTCTTCATCGAGCGGTACCTGCCCGCCGGGGAACCCCTCGATGCCATGCCCGCCAAGGACTTCGAGCCCGCCAACTGAGTAGGAGCACCGCCATGCCTGACTACGTCGGCGCCGTTGACCAGGGCACCACGAGCACCCGCTTCATGATCTTCGACCACGGCGGCAACGAGATCGCCCGCCACCAGCTCGAGCACGAGCAGATCCTGCCCAAGCCGGGCTGGGTCGAGCACGACGCCACCGAGATCTGGGAACGCACCCGCTCGGTCATCGCGACCGCGCTCAACAAGGCGAACCTGACGCACGCCGACCTGGCCGCGCTCGGCATCACCAACCAGCGCGAGACCACCGTCGTGTGGAACCGCCGCACCGGCCGCCCCTACTACAACGCGATCGTCTGGCAGGACACCCGCACCGACCGGATCGCCTCGGCGCTGGAGCGCGAGGGCAAGGGCGACGTCATCCGCCGCAAGGCCGGCCTCCCGCCCGCGACGTACTTCTCCGGCGGCAAGCTGCAGTGGATCCTCGAGAACGTCGAGGGCGTGCGCGAAGACGCCGAGAAGGGCGACGCCCTCTTCGGCACCACGGACTCGTGGCTCATCTGGAACCTCACCGGCGGCCCGGACGGCGGCGTGCACGTCACCGACCCGACCAACGCGTCCCGCACGATGCTGATGGACCTGGAGACCCTCGACTGGGACGACGAGCTGCTGTCGTTCTTCAACGTCCCGAAGCGGATGCTGCCGGCGATCCGGCCGTCGTCGAACCCCGGCCTGTTCGGCACCACTCGCGCGGACGGCCCGCTCGGCGGCGAGGTCGCGCTCACCGGCGTCCTCGGCGACCAGCAGGCGGCCACCGTCGGGCAGGTCTGCTTCCGGCCCGGCGAAGCCAAGAACACCTACGGCACCGGCAACTTCCTGCTGCTCAACACCGGCCACGAGCTGGTCCGCTCGAAGCACGGCCTGCTCACGACGCTGTGCTACCAGTTCGGCGACGACAAGCCGGTCTACGCGCTGGAAGGCTCGATCGCCGTCACGGGTTCCGCGGTGCAGTGGCTGCGCGACCAGCTCGGCATCATCAGCGGCGCGGCGCAGAGCGAGAGCCTGGCCCGCCAGGTCGAGGACAACGGCGGCGTCTACTTCGTCCCGGCGTTCTCCGGCCTGTTCGCGCCGTACTGGCGCTCCGACGCCCGCGGCGCGATCGTCGGGCTCACCCGCGCCACGACCAACGCCCACATCGCGCGGGCCACCCTGGAAGCGATCTGCTACCAGACCCGCGACGTCGTCGAGGCGATGCAGAACGACTCGGGCGTCACCCTGGACGTGCTGCGGGTCGACGGCGGCGTCACCGCCAACGAGCTGTGCATGCAGCTGCAGGCGGACATCCTCGGCGTGCCGGTGTCGAAGCCGGTCGTCGCCGAGACGACCGCGCTCGGGGCCGCCTACGCGGCCGGGCTGGCCGTCGGCTTCTGGTCCTCGACCGACGAGCTCGAGCAGAACTGGAACGAGGACAAGCGCTGGGCGCCGACGTGGACCGGCGAGCAGCGCTCCGAGGGCTACGCGGGCTGGCAGAAGGCCGTCGGCCGCACGCTCGACTGGGTCGACGTGCAATGACCATGAGGAGGAACACCGTGACAGCGCTTTCCCCGTCCTACCGCGCGGACACCCTGCGGAAGCTGGCGCGCGAGGAGATCGACGTCCTGGTCGTCGGCGGGGGAGTGACCGGGGCGGGCGTGGCGCTCGACGCCGCGTCGCGCGGGCTCTCGACCGCGCTGGTCGAGGCCCGCGACTTCGCCGCCGGCACGTCCAGCCGGTCGTCCAAGCTGATCCACGGCGGCCTGCGCTACCTGGAGCAGCTGGACTTCAAGCTGGTGCGCGAGGCGCTCAAGGAACGCGGGCTGCTGCTGCAGAAGCTGGCCCCGCACCTGGTCCGGCCGGTGAAGTTCCTGGTGCCGCTGACGCACCGGGTGTGGGAGCGCGGGTACATCGGCGCCGGCGTCACGCTGTACGACACGCTCGGCGGCGCCCGTGCGCTGCCGCGGCACCGGCACCTGTCCAAGCGCGGCGCCGCCAAGGTGGCGCCGGGCCTGGCCGACGACGCGCTGATCGGCGCGATCCAGTACTACGACGCCCAGGTCGACGACGCCCGTCACACGATGACGATCGCGCGGACGGCCGCCGAGCAGGGCGCTTCGGTGCTGACGCGGGCTCGCGTGACGTCGCTGCTGCGCGACGGCGAGCGGGTGGTCGGCGCGAAGGTCGTCGACCGCGAGAGCGGCGCCGAGATCGAGGTGCGGGCGAAGACGGTCGTCGCCGCGACCGGCGTGTGGAGCGACGACATGGCGGAGGCGGCCGGGATCCCCGCGCCGTTCACCGTGCGGGCGTCGAAGGGCATCCACCTGGTGGTGCCGCGGGAGAAGATCGACCTCGACACCGGTCTGATCCTGCGCACCGAGAAGAGCGTGCTGTTCGTGATCCCGTGGGGCCGCCACTGGATCGTCGGCACGACCGACACCGAGTGGGACCTCGACCGCGAGCACCCGGCGGCGAGCCGCGCGGACGTCGACTACGTGCTGGAGCACCTCAACGCCGTCCTGCGTACCCCCGTGACGCACGATGACATCGAGGGCGTCTACGCGGGTCTTCGCCCGCTGCTCGCGGCGAAGGCGGCCGCGACGACGAAGCTGTCGCGGGAGCACGCGGTCGCGCACCCGGTACCGGGCCTGGTGATCGTGGCGGGCGGCAAGTACACGACCTACCGGGTGATGGCCGCGGACGCGGTCGACGTGGTGGTCGAGGAGCTCGGCCGCCCGGCCCCGCCGTCGTGGACCGACCGGCTGCCGATCGTCGGTGCCGAGGGCTACCACGAGCTGTGGGAAGACCGCGTCGGCCTGGCCGCGCGCGCCGGGCTGCCGCTGACCCGCGTCGAGCACCTGCTGCAGCGGTACGGCACGCGGATCTGGAACCTCCTCGATCTGATCGAGGAGCAGCCTTCGCTCG
Source organism: Amycolatopsis sp. NPDC114478 (assembly GCF_055633805.1). Taxonomy (NCBI): domain Bacteria; kingdom Bacillati; phylum Actinomycetota; class Actinomycetes; order Pseudonocardiales; family Pseudonocardiaceae; genus Amycolatopsis; species Amycolatopsis sp. NPDC114478. The sequence goes on from NZ_JBVKDO010000015.1 coordinate 250,688, forward strand.
CAGAGCCGATCACGGAGACGTCGGAGTACCTCCGCGTGGAAGCGGTGTACGCGGCCACGCACGAGGGTGCGCTGCACCTGGAGGACGTGCTGACCCGGCGGACGCGGATCTCGATCGAGGAACGCGACCGCGGCGTGGCGGCGGCCCCGGTGGTCGCCGGGCTGCTGGCCCCGGTGCTGGGCTGGGACGCCCACCGCGTCGAGCGCGAGGTGGCCAACTACCTCGCGCGGGTGGACGCCGAGCGCTCGGCCCAGGAAGCCCCGGACGACGCGGCGGCGAACGCCACCCGCCTCACGGCCCCGGCGCTCCTGCCGGGCTGACTCAACCGATCGCCGCCGTCGCGCGTGAACACCCCGGAACCCACCTGACAGGGGAGGAGCAGGGGATGTTCAGAGGTGTTCTCGCGACGGCGGTGGCGACGACGGTGCTCGCCGCCGTCCCGGCGAGCGCGGACGAGGTGACCGGTCCGATCGACCTGGGCACGCTGCCGGGCGGCTCGAGCAGCTCGGGGCTGCTGGTGACGAACCGCGGCACGGTGTTCGGCGAGGCGTACGACAAGGTGTTCGACGTGCACGGGGCCCGGTGGGACCCGGCCGGCCGGATCACCGACCTGCGGCCGCTCGACGGCTACAGCGCCGTGAAGGCCACCGCTCTCAGCGAGGCCGGGGTGGCGGTCGGGGACTCGACCAACCACGTGAACACCGGGCGGGCCACCCGCTGGGACGCTTCGGGCGTACCGGTGGAGCTGGACCAGCCGACCGGCTTCCCGGGCTACGCGTGGTCCACGCCGGTCGCGATCAACGAAGGCGGCATGGTCGCCGGTACCGCCTACGGCGCGCCCGGCCCGGACGCCGCCGTGCGGTGGGACACCTCGGGCAAGGTGACCGTGCTCGGCCTCGGCCGGGTCCGGGCGATGAACGACGCGGGCGCGGTGATCAGCGAGTCCACGTACTGGGACCCGGCGGGCAACGTCGTCGAGCTGACCGATGGCGGTTCCCTGCGCGACCTCGACAACGCCGGCACCGTGGTCGGCAGCATCGGCGTCCACGCGGCGAAGTGGGACTCGACGGGCCGGCCCACGGTGCTCGACACCACCTGGGAGTCCAGCGAGGCGCTGGCCGTCACCGCCGGCGGGACGATCGCCGGCGAGGTGCGCGACAAGGACTTCACCACGCGGATCGCGCGCTGGGACCCGGCGGGCACGCTCACGGTCTTCGAGGCCCCGGGGTCCCGGTTCACGGCCGTCAGCTCGTCGGGCGCCGTGCTCGGGCAGCTCGGCGACGGGACGCCGGTGGTGTGGGACCGGGCCGGCCGGGCGCTGCGGCTGCCGGTGCCCGAAGGCGGGATCTGCTCCACGGACGGGCTGAACGACTCGGAGGTCACGGGTTCGTGTTCGGTGCCGGGCCGGAACTCGCACGGGGTGCTGTGGCGCTTCGGGGAGCCGGTCGGCAACCGAGCTCGGTTAGCACGTACCGGGCGTTGGCCGAGATGACCGGGTTGGTGTGCCGGTAGTACGGCAGCTGGATCACGGCCATCGACAGCGCCCAGCCTCGGGCGCGGGCCCAGGTCGCCTCGTCGGCTTCGACGGCGTCGCGGAAGACCCCGCGTGTGGCCGCCGTCAGCAGGTTCCACGCGGGGATCAGGTCGCACGCCGGGTCGCCGAGGCCCGCCGTCGCCCAGTCGAGGACGCCGGTCAGGCGGCCGTCGCGCATTAGTAGATTGCTCGGCATCAGGTCCGAGTGGACCCAGCACGGCGGGCCGGTCCACTGTGGAGCGTCGATCGCCTCGGCCCAGACGGCGAGGGCCGCGGCCGCGTCGAACGGCTCGTCGGTGCGGCTGAGCTCGTCGATCGCCCGGCGGGTGGCCCGGTCGACCGGACCCAGGGGCTTTCCGCGGTAGGCCGGGGGACCGTCCGCCCGCTGGGCGCGCAGCGCGCGGACGAACTCCGCCAGTTCGCGCGCCGGTGCGTCGCGGCCTTCGCGGGCCGGTTCGCCGTCGAGCCAGCGGTGCACCGCCCACGGCCACGGATACCCCTCGGCCGGTTCGCCCGTGGCAACGACGGCCGGCACCGCCACCGGCAACCCGTCGAGCGCGGCGAGGGCCCGGGCTTCCTTGGCGAGGTCACCGGCGCCGCCGCCGGTCAGGGGGAGCCGGACCGTCAGGCTGTCGCCGAGGCGGTACACGGCGTTGACCGTGCCGCCGGAGGCCAGGGGCGTGACCGGCAGGTCCGCCCACTCCGGGAACCGCCCGCGCACCAGCCGTCGCACGAGGGTGGTGTCGATGGCGTGCTCGTCGGCGTGCATCCGGCCCATGGGATCACGCAACCACGCACGTCGACCGGGTTTCCGTGAGCCAGGGCACCCCGGATTGCACGACGATGCATGGGCGTGCATAATCATTCGCATGTCCAAGGTGCTCACTTCCCTGCCCGTCGGCGAGCGTGTCGGTATCGCCTTCTCCGGTGGCCTCGACACTTCCGTAGCGGTCGCGTGGATGCGCGACAAAGGCGCGGTCCCCTGCACCTACACCGCCGACATCGGCCAGTACGACGAGCCCGACATCGAGTCGGTGCCCGGGCGGGCCGGCCAGTACGGCGCCGAGATCGCGCGGTTGGTCGACTGCAAGGAAGCCCTCGTTGAAGAGGGACTCGCGGCGCTGACCTGCGGCGCGTTCCACATCCGCACCGGCGGCCGCAGCTACTTCAACACCACCCCGCTCGGCCGCGCCGTCACCGGCACGCTGCTCGTGCGCGCCATGCTCGAGGACGACGTCCAGATCTGGGGCGACGGCTCCACCTACAAGGGCAACGACATCGAGCGGTTCTACCGCTACGGCCTGCTGGCCAACCCCTCCCTGCGCGTCTACAAGCCGTGGCTCGACGCGGACTTCGTCACCGAGCTCGGCGGCCGCAAGGAGATGTCCGAGTGGCTGCTCGCGCACGACCTGCCCTACCGCGACAGCACCGAGAAGGCCTACTCGACCGACGCCAACATCTGGGGCGCCACGCACGAGGCCAAGTCCCTCGAGCACCTGGACACCGGGATCGAGATCGTCAAGCCGATCATGGGCGTGGCCTTCTGGGACCCCGAGGTCGAGATCGCCACCGAGGACGTCACGATCGGCTTCGAGCAGGGCCGCCCGATGACGATCAACGGCAAGGAGTTCGCCACCGCCGTCGACCTGGTCCTCGAGGCCAACGCCATCGGCGGCCGGCACGGCCTGGGCATGTCCGACCAGATCGAGAACCGGATCATCGAGGCCAAGAGCCGCGGCATCTACGAGGCTCCCGGCATGGCGCTGCTGCACGCCGCCTACGAGCGCCTCGTCAACGCCATCCACAACGAGGACACCCTCGCGAGCTACCACAACCACGGGCGGCAGCTCGGCCGGCTGATGTACGAAGGCCGCTGGCTGGACCCGCAGGCGATGATGCTGCGCGAGTCGCTGCAGCGCTGGGTCGGCACCGCGATCACCGGCGAGGTGACGCTGCGGCTGCGCCGCGGCGAGGACTACTCGATCCTCGACACGACCGGCCCGGCGTTCAGCTACCACCCGGACAAGCTGTCGATGGAGCGGACCGAGGACTCGGCGTTCGGCCCGGTCGACCGGATCGGCCAGCTGACCATGCGCAACCTCGACATCGCCGACTCGCGGGCGAAGCTCGAGCAGTACGCGAGCCTCGGCATGGTCGGCGGCTCGAACCCGAAGCTGATCGGCGCGGCCCAGGCCGCGTCGACCGGGCTCATCGGCGCGATGCCCGAGGGTGGCGCCGAAGTGATCGCCTCGCGCGGCAAGGCCGACGACGTCGAGCTGCTCGACAACGCCGCGATGGAGTTCGGCACGGACTGATCCGCCGGACCCGAAGGCCACCACGCTCGCCGTGGTGGCCTTCGGTGCGTTCAGGGGACGAGCACGACCTTGCCGGTGACCGTCCCGGATTCCGCCAGTGCCAAGGCTTTCGCGGCCTCCTCGAGCGGGATCCGCGCGGCCACCTGAGCTTTGAGCTCGCCCTTCGCCGCCAGCTCGAAGACGGCCGTCAGGTCCTCGGCGAGCCGCGCGCGGAACCGGGGGAGGTTCCGCTTGCCGCCCCAGACGTTGTAGAAGTGCGTCCGGCGCCGGTTCGGCAGCGCGTTCCACCACAGCAGCCGTGCGACCAGCTTCAGCACGGCGAGCCTCGGGTTGCCGCCGGTGTCCTTGGTGGCCGCGCTGCCGTAGGCGAGCAGGGCGCCGCCGGGGGCGAGCAGGCGGAACGAGTCGACGATGCCGGGCCCGCCGACGTGGTCGAAGACGGCGTCGACCCCGCCGGGCGCCAGCGCGCGGACCTGGGCCGGGACGTCGCCGCGGTAGTCGAGGGCGGTCGCGCCGAGCCCGGTGACGACGTCGAGGTTGCGCGCCGACGCCGTGCCGATCACCTTGATCCCGGCGGCCCGGGCGAGCTGGACGAGCGTGGTGCCGACGCCGCCGCTCGCGCCGTGGACCAGGATCGTGCCGCCGGCCTTCACCTTCGCCCAGCGGTGCAGCATCTGGTAGGCCGTGATGCCGTTGACCACGAAGGTTTCGGCCTCGGCCGCGTCGAGCGCGTCGGGCACGGGGACCAGGTCGGCGGCGGGGAGGACGAGGTGGCTGCTCCAGCCGCCGATCTTGGTCATGGCGGCCACCCGGCGGCCGACCAGGGCCGCGTCCTCGGCTTCGAGGACCGTGCCGACGACGTCGTAGCCGGGCACGAACGGGAACGGCGGCTGGTCGTAGTACTTGCCGCGCCGCATCTGCTGTTCGGCGAACGAAACCCCGCTCGCTTCGACGCGGACGAGGGCTTCGCCGGCGCCGGGCCGCGCGATCTCGCGGTGCTCGACGCGCAGGCCGTCCGGCTCGACGAGGCCGGGGAGGACGATCTCGGTGACGTTCATGGTGCTTCCTTCCGGGTGTGAGTGACTGGTCAATCACTCAAGGGGCATGAAAAGGATCTGCTGGTCGGAGGTCAGTTTTTGCCGGGGTGGCGGATGCCGGCGGAGAGGACGGCGGCCCATTCGCCGACGTGGTCGTCGAGGTCGAGGGTGGCGATGAGGTGGCAGAGCTGGCCGTAGGCGATGAACCGCTGCACCTGGTCGCCGCCGGCGCCGGAGCGCCGGCGGGCGAGTTCGGTGACCTTCGCGAGCCCGCGGCGCACGGCGTCGGCGATTTCGGGGGTGTCCGCGGCGGACTGGGCGTGCACCTGCAGCATGAGCAGGTCCCGGTCGGCGATGAGCTCGGCGTAGGCGCCGCCCATCTCGTAGAGGATCCGCTCGGGGTCGTCGTCCTCGGCGCGGGCGGCGCCGTTGGAGAGCGCGTGCGCGACGAGTTCGTAGCACCGGTCGAGCGCGGCGACGAAGAGGGAAACCTTGCTGGGGAACAACTTGAAGACGTAGGCGGGGGAGATGTCGGCCTTGGCGGCCACGGCGCTGATCGGCGTGCTGTGGTACCCGGTCCGCGCGAACTCGGCGATGGCCGCGTCGACGACGACGTCCCGCCGGGCATCGGAGGTGGAGAGGGTGGCGCCGCGCTTGGTCATATGAGTGACTGTACACTCACTCTCGTCGGGAGCGCAACACCGCTGGTCAGTCCCGGTCGGGGGAGCCGCCCATCATGCGCAGCATCCCGGCTCCGCCCGTCCGCAGGAAGCGCGTCACCAGAACCGCGGCCAGGACCAGGAACACGATGTTCAGCCAGGTCGTGTAGTTCCAGGAGACGCCTTCGCGCATGACCGTCGCCGAGCGCTCGGCCGGGATCAGCCCCGCGACGCCGAACAGCAGCTCGACCACGTACCCGGCGCCGACCATCGCCGCGTAGAACGTGCCGAGCAGCACCAACGTCATCCGCGTGCCGTAGTACTTCCGGTAGATGTTCAGGATCGGCAGGATCAGCAGGTCGGCGAAGATGAACGACACCACGCCGCCGAAGCTGATGCCGCCGTTCCACAGCACCGCGGCCAGCGGCACGTTGCCGATCGAGCAGACGAACGCGAGGATCGCGACGACCGGGCCGATGATCGGGCCCCAGACCGCCGAAGCGACCGCGTGGTCGGTGAAGAACAGCGCCCGCCACCAGGACTCCGGGACCCATGCGCCGACCGCGCCCGCGATCAGCAGGCCGATCACCAGGTCGCGCAGGATCGCCGCCCATTCCATGACGAACACGTGCGCCACCGCGGTGAAGCCGGCCTCGGAGAACAGCCGCTGCCGGAAGGTGCCCGGGCCCTGGACGGACATGTCCATCGCCGCGTGGCCCTCCATCGACCCGGCGAGGCCCTTCTCCGCCTGTTCGCGGGCCTGCTCCAGCAGCCGGCGGCGGACGAACACGCGGAAGAGCACCGCCACCAGCACGATCATGATCGGCCCGCCGACGAACTCGGCCGCGGTGAACTGCCAGCCCATCAGCAGGGCCAGGATGATCCCGAGCTCGACGACCAGGTTCGTCGAACCGATCTCGAAGGCCATGGCGGCGGTGAAGTGCGCGCCCCGCCGGAACAGCGACCGCGCCAGCGCCACCGCGGCGTACGAGCAGGACGACGACGCCGCGCCCAGCAGCGACGCCACCGCGAGCGTGCGCGGCCGGTCGTCGCCCATGAGCCGCACGATCGTCGACTTCCGGACGACGGACTGGACGACGGCGCTCAGCAGGAACCCGAGGATCAGGGCCCAGAGGATCTCCCAGGTCATCGACCCGGCCAGCGCGAGCGCTTCGAGGACTTCACCCACAGGACCGGGACGCTACTCCCGCCGTGACGCCCCGGCCACGCGAACGCGTCCGCCGCGTCCACTGTGGAGTCGACGGGGACGGCTCAGACGCCGGCGGTCGAAGAGATCCAGTCGCGGTACTTCGTGATGTTGATGTACGCCGTGTACGACTGGCGGTCGCTCGTCGACGCCATGCCCACCTGCTTGCCGTTCGCGTACATCGGGCCGCCCGAGTCGCCGCCCGCGGTGATGCCGTCGCCGCGGTTCGCGCACACCGAGACGCCCGCCCCGCCGTCCGGGCAGTCGATCGACGTCACGCTCACCTTCGCGACCTTCAGCAGCTGCGACTGGCACTCGATCTCGGGCTTGTCCGTGCACGTCGCGCCCCAGCCGTACACCTCGGCCTGGTCGCCCACCTCGACGTCGCCCTCGCTGCCCAGCGGCGCGTACTCCGTCTGCACCTGCTGGTCGATCCGCACCAGGGCGATGTCCGAGTCCGGCGCCTCGTGCACGGAGGTCGCGTTGATCGTGGTGCCCTTCGTCTGGTCCAGGTCGAACACGTGGAAGCTGATCGGCTTGCCGCCGGCACCCTGCGTGCAGTGGCGTGCGGTGAGGATCCAGTCGGGCGCGATGATCGTCGCCGAGCAGATTTCCTGCCCGCCGGCGAACATCCGGGCCGCGGAGTGGAGCGAGTCGGCGTTGCCGCCGTCGATGATGGCCGGCTGGGGGGCCAGTGACCGCGCCGCGGCCGCGAGGGCCGAGAGCAAAACGCCGGAGACGACTACGCCGGTTCGCGCGCTACGCACTTCCGGCGCAGCGGGCGGCGATCGTGGGGCGGCCGGCGAGTCGACCTCGCGGTGCTGACGCCGGTGAGTGCGCGGAAGCGCAAAATTGTCACCCTCGAAAACGCGGGTGACAAAAAACAAAGCCGTTCCCGCCCATGCGCATGACAAATTACGTGCCCACGGGAAAGCGCATTGGCCGGTTGGGAAGTTTCCGCCTAAGGGATGTCTCGTAACCCGGTGTCGGAGCGGCCGGGCCGGTAGTTGATCATGTTGGTGTGGTGCAGGTGATCACAGCGTCGCGGCCGGAGT